>JAPDQM010000007.1:0-71355 GCA_034505795.1 Candidatus Zhuqueibacterota bacterium | reverse complement strand
CAAAAATTCGGTGGTGCCCATCAAAAAGCTGGCGATGTTCAACGGACCACGGGCGACGGCAAAACGGATTTTATGACCCGCTACTTCGATTTTGGGCTGCGCCAGTTTCAACCGATTCAGCACAAACGGCAGAAAACCATCCGTTTTGGGATTCGGTGTCGGCAATGAATCGATGTCAGCGTCGGAATGGATAATTTTATGAGCATGGGGAAATTCATTCACTGGAAAGGTGCAGCGAGCCCCAAACGCCGATGGCTCGGTGCACATGCCAAATTCCGACCAGAATCCCGGCAAAAACATAATCTCAGGAAATTCACGGATCGCCTTCAAATTGGCATTCAGCCATAGTTCGTCATTAGAAAAATAATCGAGAATTTTAATGCCATACCAGTTCGGCAACCAGGGGCTGTCGATGATAAAGCCGATTGGCAAAGGTTTTGGAATTTCACCGTTGATAATCCGCAGCAGCGCTTCCCATTCTTGGTCTGTCATTCTGAATATCCTGTATTAAAAATTCGCCTAATGGCTATTGACCGGTCACTTCGAGTGACCGGTCAATGCAGACAAAGTTACCCTTAGGAAGGGTTCAAGCCTTCGCAAGTGTCATATTGTTTACTCGGTCTTTAGAATATTATTCTTGCGCAGAAATAGTCTGATCGCAGCATAGCTATCCACCAGCGCTTGCCGATTGAAGCCGCCGTGCATTGCGCCCTTAATCGTGACCAGTTGATTCGGCACACCAGCCTTGTCCAACGCCGCGTGCAATCTCGTTGCATGGCTGTAAGGCACAATGTTATCTTGATCACCATGAATTGTGATGATCGCTGGCAGTCCCGCGCGGACATAACTGATGGGCGAAACCTGGCGTGCCAGTTCCTCCCGATTGCTCAAGCTGCCGAACCATTCGATGGCATAATGCTTCGCATTGGGACCATCGAGCAGGTCAGCGACATCCGTAATGCCGAACCAGTTGACAATGGCCGCAACTTTCACCTCTGGCTCCGTCCCCGCTCGCCAGCGAATGCTATCCGGTGTTGGGCATTGGCGGTCAAAAATCGAATTGGCTGGCAACATGCCGGTGATTAATGCCAAATGTCCGCCGGCCGAAGTGCCAGTCAGCACGAATTTTGAAGCGTCTAGATTATATTGCTTAGAATGATAGGCTGCCCACCTCAGCGCACAACGACAGTCCTCCACTGCTGCTGGTGCTAGCGAGTTAGCCGCAGTGCGATATTCGACATTGATCACTGCCCATCCCATGGACAAATATGGCAGCAACCAAAACACATTGCGTTCTTTCATACCAGCGACCCAGCCGCCGCCGTGAAACAGAATCAGCGTCGGTTTTGGTGTGCTCCGATCTCTGGGCAAATACAAATCAAGCTTTAGGTCGGTATTATTGGCAGTAGCGTAAGTTATATTCGGCTGGATGTCATACTCGCCGGAAGCATAATCGACCCAGTTATCAGCGGCAGGAATTTGAGAACGGACAATGATCGGGATAATGATTAACCATAGCAATATAAGAGGTACATGAACATAAGATTTTCGGATCATAAATCCTCCATAAAAGATGTCCCCAGTCAAAGGCTTTGAATTTTTGAAAGGCTATTTCTCTTGCAAAATATTTAGAGTTCTGCAAAATTGAAATTTTACTGTTATGCCGAACGGATCTGTCCATCAGCCGACGGACGGAGGAGTGAGGAATCTGCATTTCTTATGCAATCCATTGATTAACCAGATTCCTCGCTTCGCTCGGAATGACAGACTCATCCATTTTGCAAAACTCTACAAAATCGAATTAAAATGGAGTAAGGAGTTATTAAAGTCAAGATTTCAATAATCCAAAACTCCAATACTCCAACACCCCGTTCTACCAATATTGATGCACCAATTTGCGGATATGGTTATCGTAAATTGCCCGTACCTGATTGATTGTTTCCGCAGCGAGCGGCGGCAGATCAGCAACGCTGGAATTTTCTTCCACCTGAGATGGCCGTTTAGCGCCGGGGATAGTGCAGGTCACGGCATCGAACATCAAAATCCAGCGCAGAGCGAACTGTGCCATACTCATCCCCAAGGGGCAAATGGCTTTCAATTTTTTCACTGCCATCAAGCCAATATCATAGTCGACACCGGAAAAGGTTTCACCGCGATCGAATGCCTCCCCGTGACGATTGAATTGACGATGATCATCAGGCGCAAAAGTTGTATCTGGTTTCAGCTTTCCAGTGAGCATCCCCGATGCCAGCGGCACACGTGCAATAATACCTACCCGACGCCTTTTCGCCTGTTCAAAGAACAGCTCCGCCGGACGATGGCGAAACATATTGAAGATGATCTGCACTGATTGCACATTGGGATATTCGATGGCTTTTAGCGCTTCCTCCACTCGTTCAACGCTCACGCCATAGTATCGAATTTTACCATTTTTAACGAAATCATCCAGAATATCAAAGACCTCGGGCATGTAATAGACATCGGTCGGCGGGCAATGGAGTTGAAGCAGATCGATGGTCTCAGTGCCCAGATTTTTAAGACTACGTTCGACGAATGCGGTAAGATTTTCTCGATTGTAGCCAGCAGCCGTGTGAGGATTGAGCCGTCGCCCCGCTTTGGTGGCGATATAAATTTTTTCTTTATGATCACTGCGCAATTGACGAAGCAATCTTTCGCTGTGACCATCACCATAGACATCGGCGGTATCAAAGAAATTGACGCCGAGCTCAACTGCCCGATGCAGCGCTGCCAAAGATTCATTATCATCCACTAGTCCCCAGGTGCCACCAATGGCCCAAGCACCGAAGCTAACGGTAGAGATGTTCCAGCCGGTACGGCCTAATGATCGGTATTGCATAATTTATCCCTCTGGAGGATTTATTATCTGCCATTCAGACTAAGATCAAAAATCCAATAGGAATTTTGTAAATGTTTTGGACATTCAAAATTAACAAGGTCCATTTGCATAAGGCTCGTCAGATTCGCAGATACATAATTATTGAAAAATAGTTATCTCAAATTCAGCCACTTCAGAAACAACATTGCTCTCGTTAACAACTATAAACTTTAAAATGTGGGAACCGAAAAAAGGCGCCGGTACATAATCACGAGAAGCTTCAAAAGTAAAAACATTTTTAGGATCACTTTCAACATGATATAATCCAAAATTAAAAACATATTCTAACGGTTCATTGTATGGATCGGATGCTTGTATAGTTATTTTTGTAGTTTCTCCTTCTTTAAGCTCTTTTTTTGATGCAGTGATTGACTTGATTACTGGAAGCGACAACGAATATCCTAGCTTAATGTAATCAGCGTCATTTAAAATGTCTTGATCAATTGATTTTGTCAGACTCAAAATGTCAGGATAATTATGAGAATTAACAATAATAAAGATGTTGTTACGAATAAACTGATATTGAACAGTATCTGGAGAATCGATATCTGGCATCCACCAACACTTATCTCCAATTCCCCAAATTTTATTTGTGTCCTCTATTGGTCGAATCCAGCAAGAATTATTGTACTCCTCTGCAATCTCCTGGACCTTTGCTTTTGAGCTGTGAATACCTGCCCTGATAAAAATATTATGTTTGTCATTTACAAAGACAAATTCCCTTCCTTCTTTCCACCGTGCGCGTTTTCTAACAATTCTGAAATCAGGCAGATGTTTCTTCATCATTCCTTCAATATCAATTTTAGTAATAAATACATTATCATTATAAGAGATTGGATTTGAATTTCGTTCACATGAGAAATATAGAAAAATGCAAATTATCAAAATATATATTTTCCTTTGCATGTTATTCCTCCAATGATAATCTGATCCCGAACAGTACAAGAATTATAGATTTCTATCAGCATTTTTTATTGCTGTATGAAAGTAACTCTCCGGCGGCCCCAAATAGCTTGGTTTTAATCCACCCTCATCAATCACGAACTTTTGGAAAACGACTCCTGGATCGACCATCCAGACTTTCAAGGTATGTTTACCCGGCGTGAGTCCTTTATGCTTTGTGGTTTTAATTTTGATGTGATCCACAACCGATGTATTCCACCAGCGCGGGTACTCCCAGTCCGGTTGTGTTTCACCCTCGTGCATATTGACGACCTGGGGTGGTTCATCATCAATGGCAATGGCGTATTTCAATCCTTCATTTTTCATGAAATTGAGGGTCGGAGAGAGGTAAGTTTGCACTTCCACGTCAACGGCGTCAAAAACCGTAAACGTATATTCCAGATGTGGAGAATCCTTGCCCGGTGTTTGCCGGTCAGCGTTGGACGGTTCGATGGTTACCGCCGACTGCGTGCGACCGAGATTCGGAACCGTGATCCAGCGGATGTCCGCCGTATTCACTGCCCTGTCAAAATGAGCCGCTTCAATGGAGACCACACCGTTGTTTTCTACAAAACCGGCACAATCTGGCAAATCCGTGCGGATCGGTACATTGACTGTATATTTGTTTCCCGGTCCGGAGATAACAATTTTACCAGTCGACCTCCCTTTGGGCGCTTTTTGCCAATCGATGCTGACGTATACTTTTTCTTCGGTTTGAATGGTGCCTATGGTAGATGAGACCTTGATCCAGTCCTGTTTGGTTTTGATGGTGTAATCGATGGGATCATTGCCGGTGTTGAAAAGCTCGACATAATATTCTTGATTATTCACCGGATCGAATTGTGGCATTTCTGTGCTGTATCTCGGTTCCCCGCTGCCCTCAAACCTGGGGCCGGCTATATTTTCAATCACATAGCCCAGAGTGGAGGTAGCAGGAACATGCACATAAGAGATAGCCGGCATCTTGTTCACTGGCGGATTGTTCCAGTAGGTGTAGCCGATATGGGTCTGGGACATCATTAAATTCCATTTGCCACCTTCAAGATCATGATAGCAGCGGGTCAGCTCGGCGTCTCTGGCAAAAAGCGTTTTCACCTGTTCGGCATGGGCATTCGCAGAAGCCCTTCCCTGCGTGGCGTAAAGTTGATTTTTCCCGGCAGTAACTACCATCTCATTTAAATTGGCGCAGGCTTCCACCGGATAGAGAACCAGTTGATAAAATGCGGATCGGTGGTTCTCCGGCAAAACCTCATAAATGGCCCTGGCACTCTTTAAAAGTGCATTGTAATCGGCTGTGATCGTTTCCGCTTCTCGGTAGTTCACCAAACTGTACGTAAACGGTTCAAGCATTTCCGGATGCCGCCGGGCATTATATTTGGTATAGAGCGAAAGAATCTTCCCGATCTCTTTGGCATGTTTTTCACCGAACTGCTCCCGCGCCCAGTCCACGTAATATTGCGGCAGGGCATCCGGACGAATCGCTTCTGGATTCCAGGCGAAATCGAGAAAAAAGCTAATCGGCAATTCCATGGGCTTGATATCACCCACATTCACCAACCACAATTTGCGAGCGCCCCACTGGTAGGCAAGATTCATCTGCTCCCACACCTTTTCAATCTGGGTAACATTGAGCCATTTATAACTGATCGGACCTCCCACATAATCAAAGTGGTAATAGATACCGAAACCGCCTTTATGATTTTGATCTTCTTTTTTCGGAAGGATTCGGATATTGCCCCAATTGTCATCGCACAAAAGCAGCGTCACGTCATCGGGCACCCGCATCCCTCTGTCATAATATCCCTGAACCTCTTTGTAAAGCGCCCAGACCTGAGGGATGGTGCTCACGTCTTTGCCAGTCACTTCTTTCAGAATTTCTCGCTGGTCTTTGACAATTCGCTGGAGCAGCTCGATATTGGCTTCTTCGGTCATAGGTTCATCGCCATCCCCGCGCATGGCCAGAGTAACGATGCTTTCGTAATTACCCATGCGTTGGATGCCTTCTCGCCAAAACTTCTTGAGATTGGCTTCATTCTTTTCATAATTCCAGGGACCGGAGCCATAGCGTCGCCATTCGTCATGCGCCCGCATCATGGGTTCATGGTGGGAGGTGCTGATCACCACGCCATATTCATCGGCCAATCGGGGATTTTCTGGGTCGTCATCATAAAAAGCTCTGCCCCACATCGCGGGCCAAAGGAAGTTGCCTTTCAATCTTAATATTAGCTCAAATACATGTTCATAAAACTTGGAATTAAAGCCACCAAATTTTTCATACGCCCAGCCGGAAAGAGCGGGCGCTTCGTCATTAATAAAAATGCCCCGATACTTTACTTTGGGCTCACCCAACGTATGCCGACCGGGAAGCACATAAATTTCAGCTTTCTTTTTCGGCGGCACATCAGCCCACCAATACCAGGGCGAGACGCCGATTTTCTCGGCAAGATCGAACATGCCGAAGATCGTGCCCCGCTTGTCGCTGCCAACAATTATCAAAGCACGATCGACATTTTGAAATGGCTGCTCCAAAATCTGAATTAAAAATGTTTCCCACTTTCCGGCGATGTCATCGACCTCAAGTTTTTTATCTGCAACCAGCTTGTCGATCAGTGGGCTTTTGCCCAACGTTCCAATCAGAACGACTTCACTGCCGGCCGGTATCACATCTATTGAAAGATCGGGCTTGACGTTTGTTACCCGTTCAATGTCGGCTTGCAGGAGTTTCAAAACGCGGATCACGCCGGGATAATCCTGAGAACTGACGCATAATGGCGCTGATTTGCCGCTAGTTGAAAGAGTGAATGCCCCCTCGCTTTTTTCAGTGGAGATGTAAGACAGATTGCTTTTTGCTGGTGCAGGTTTTGGGCAAACAAATAGGAAAATGGTTAAAAGTGAGATGAGTAACACGGTTGGCCAGAAATAATTAAGGATTGAAAGAAAAGCAATTCTGCTGGTACGAGTCATGGGAGTCACCTAATTTAAATTTCAAGTGATGGAGTGAGATCGGGTCCACCTCGCCAGACTGTGTGAAAATAAAAATTTTTAGGCATTACATGTCATTCCGATCCGCCAATCGGCGGAGAGGAATCTGTAAAAGTCATTGGTTCTGCATAATCTAAAGATTCCTCACTCCGCTTCGCTCCGTTCGGAATGACAACAAATTAATCTGTTTTTATGCATTCTGCCGAAATGGACTAATTCTGAAATCTAAGGTATCTGATAAATTTTGAAATTGCCGCTGAGTTGGAGCAGCGCCAGCAGATACAACATCCCATCGTAGTATCTCCATGTTCCAGTGGGAATGGGCAATTTCCACAATTCTTCGACAAAATCCTTTCGTTTTTCATGGGTGGCGGCTAAAGCTGCCACAGCATTCATGGCAACCAGACCGGCGCTATGATCGTCTCCCAATTTTTTACCATCCAGCGTGTATTGATTGCCATAGCTGTTAATGCCCTGGTTGGAAAAAAAATCAAGCAGCCGATTGGACTGCATGACGGCCCAATCATCCCGAGCAAACCAATGGTAATCCATTGCAACATTCATGGCCACGCGCCAGGCATCGAACCGGAAATCTTTGTGCCCGCCGCCCCAAAATGGATCAAAAGGTGAACCATCGAATCGAGCATAATCTGGCGCTAATCCGGTTTGGGGATGGACGGCCCTTTTTAAAAATTGACGGCTGGTGTCAGCGGCTTCGCGCCAGAACTGGTTATTTTTATCCGCCCAGCGCGCCCATAGCTCGTAAAAATGCGGCAAATGATAGGATGGATCCGTGAAATCATCGGCGTTTCCCACCGGCACAAAAACCACCTGTTTGTGTTTTTTATTGAACATATTGGTTATGACATCAGGTCGATCCGAACATTCAGCCTTTGAGAGCATGGCGTCTAATATTTTTTGCGCCTCAGCTTTATAATTAAAAATTCCTTCTCCATTGCCCCATCGGGCCGAGGCAAAAAACAATGCCATGACAAACCACTCTTCACCATCAGAGGCAGAGTTTTGATCAATTTTGGTTCCGTCGGTTCGGCAGTGCCAGGCAAAAAAATCTTTACTCGGACCGCTCTGATGCTGCATGAAGGTTTTTGCCCATTTCCACAATCGGTCGAATTCATTTTTTCTGTTGAGTTGAACTGCGATCATCATGCCATAGGACATACCTTCGGTACGAACATCACGGTTCCCGATATCTTCGATATAGGCCATATCAGGTTCAGCCGGAAAGTAAATGCGCTGGGTTTGGTCATCGCCATGAAATAATTGGTTGAAAGTGCTGTCGATGCGGTTTTGGACCTCAATCGGTGTTTTGTGGAGCAGTTCGATAAAAAGATTGGGATATTGATGGTTGTAGTAGGCTCCTGCTGTGCCAATTTGTGTGTTTCGGTGCTGCGGATAGCTGTTACAGGTCGGATGATAGCTAACTGGATGCATCAGCAGCGAGCTAAAAATAAGAGCGGTTAGAAAAGCGGTTATTGCCATCGCCACCTTGCCTTGATTTGGTTGGACATTACAAAAAAATTGAAACGTTTCAAATATACCACAGCGCCAGCTAAAAGTCAAGCGAAAAATTGGGAATATTGCTTGAAGGTTCTGAACAGTCATCCAGTGGCATTGCTAATTCATTTTTATTAAAGAGGCGTGATCAATTTCTGGCAGAGAAAGGAAGTGATGTTATTTGAATTAAAATTGGAAAAAATTGGTGCGAGGCGCAGTTCATCAAAATTTCTATTGATTTTGTCATTTAAAGCCATTATATTTAAGCTGAACTGACAATTAAAACGTTTCAAAATATGAGGCATCTATTGACAATGTGCCGGGGTGATTGATGAAAAAAATAACAATAGAAGATGTGGCGAAACATGCGGGCGTCTCGAAAGGTACTGTTTCTGCAGTGATCAATGCTAAAAATACTGTAAAGCCGGATACGCGCGAACATATTTTAGCGGTGATGAAAGAACTGAACTTTCGTCCCCGTGGCATGGCCAGAAATTTGAAAAATGGCAATCAAGATAAAAGTATTGGGATTATCATTAAAGATTTAAGCTATTCATTTTATACAACGATTGCGCTGGGTGCCAGGGAGTATGCCTATCAAAAAGGATATTCGTTCATTATCGCCAGTTCCGAAAATGATCATAACTGCGAAAAAAAATTCACTCACCTTTTCTCGACCAAAGACATTAAAGGGGCGATCATTGCGCCGCTGGTAGAAGGAGCTGCCGAAATTGAACATCTATTCAAACTAAAAATGATCAATTATCCCTTTGTATTGTTGGAGGACGTTAAGGGGATTCAGACCAATGTCGTGGCCATCGACAATCTAAAAGCGATTAAGAAAGCGGTAAAGTATTTGATCGACAGCGGTCATACAAAGATCGTTCATTTCGCCGGACCTCCGCAATCTTCGCACACGCAGGAGCGCATCGAGGGATTCCGTGATGCTTTTAGCGAGAGTCCTCTGGTGTTTCATAAAGAGATGATCGTTTCCATTGGGTCGCGATATGAAGAAAGTTTTGGCAATACGATGAATTATTTCAAGCATCTTCGTCGCGAAGATTATCCAACGGCTATCGTTTGCTTCAATGATCAGCAAGCATTGGCAGTGATGAGCGCACTGAAGGAACTGAATATTCGCATTCCCGAAGATATTTCCATTGTTGGAAATGATGATATTTATTACGCTAAAATCTATCCCGTTCCGCTAACCACCATTCGAGCGCCGCAATACGAGATTGGTCGAAAGGCCGCAGAAATTCTAATCCGTAATATTGAATCTTCCACTCAGTTACCGCCGGAACGGGTCGTCCTGGAAACGGATTTTATCATCCGAGAATCCACGCGGGCGGTATCAAAGAATCCGTGACCTTGATCCAGCGAGTTATTTTTAACATTCGGTATTTAAGATATATCGCCTGCGATCAATCTTCACCAGCTTAATCATTCGTTTCGGGATGCCAGCCTGCGAGCACCTGATCTGGCGTATACCATTTTACTGCTTGGGGTTCGAGGACCGGTCGTTTAGGACCTTGAATAGCGCCGGGCCCATAGCTGCCGAACTCAAAAAAGCGCGAGTCTGGCTTAATCTCAAACCAAACCCGGCTTCCCGAGGAGTCAAGCGCGGAAATGGCTGCGTAGCCTTCGGCACTGATGTGGTCATCCATATAGCAGTTCATGAAAATGGCACTGCCTGATGCGCTAGGGTTGGCATTCGGATGCCAGGGGCGCCCCAAACGAACCGAACCTGCAGCCAGTTCCGATGTTTCTTTGACCAGATGACAACGAAGGAACAGAAAACCATACGGAAAACTGGCCAGCGTGCTGGGAGCGGTGATATAGCCGGTAGGATTTTTTCCCGCTCGATTGCGTGATACCACTTCACACTCTTCAAATACTGCCTGGCCAGCACCGAAAATGAAATCAACATGACCGAAAATTCGGCAGCCGGCAAAATAATGTCGGCCGCTATTGGCAAAAATGGTATCCTGATAGCCTACAATTTTGCAGCGGCGAAACACAACGCAATCGCTGCCTGGACCCGTCATGAGTGCCACGGCTTGTGGATTGCGCACTTTTGAGGGATCATCGTCTGATTTGGCCGCATTCGTGGGATAATCAAAGCTATTTTCAATCGTGAGGTTTTCGGCTCGAAAATGCGGCGCACTAATGATTAGCGTGGCACACCCCTGGGTGCCGTAAGTACCGCCAGTCGGATTCGGACTATCTGCCGATGCATCAAAGGTGATGATTGTTTGCTCCTGGCTTTCTCCGATGAACTGAACGTGAGCCTTGGTTACAACAATTTTTTCATAATAGTGGCCATTGCCAATAAAAATTTTGAAAGGCAGGTCATTGGTATTGGGGATAAAATCAAGTGCTTCCTTGATGGTTGCAAATGTTGGTTCGCCAGCAATCTTGGCACCAGGTTGGCCAGCATATCCCGCAACAACTCTGGCCTGGTAAGGCATATTTTCAGATAATCGGTGATTGGCACCGATCAACAATGCAAGAAGGATGGGAAAGCAAATACGCATATTCTTTTAGGCATTTTGTTGAACGAAATACAGGCAATCAGTATAGGCTGCGGTTTTGGTAGACCGCAGCCTATAAATCTAAACCAATCGCCCTCAGAAGCAGACTGAATACTGCTTTTTTTAGCCACGAAAATAGAGATAGATCGCGACGATAATCACCAGCACTAAAACCGACGCAACGACATCGCTGGTGCCCCAACTGGCCCGCGTGCGACGCCGATCTTCCTCGGTCATCGTGGCGTAGGTCAAGCCGCTGATTTTTTCATACGCTGGTGGGGCGGTTGCATAGCTTACACCAATCATGACCGCGGCACAGACAACAAAAATCAACAAGCTATAATACTGGAAAAAGATATTGTTTACCACCCAAAGAAACGAGCCCGGCTCATACGCAAAATTTGTTAACAATTTCACAGGCGTATCCACAAATAATCGGAACAAGCCCATGGCAAAACCCACAAGAAGTGTGGCCAGGCATCCCTTGGTATTGAGCCGCTTCATGAAAACGCCGAAGAAGAAGACCACGAAAATCGGCGGCGCCAGATACGCCTGAATACCTTGAAGATAATCGTACAATCCTTTGCCGCCTTTGATCACCGGAATCCAGAGCAAGCCGATCAGCACCATCACTGACGTGGCAATCCGACCCATCCAGACCAACTGATGCTGTGTGGCTTGGGGCCGAAGTTTTGAATAGAAATCGATGGTAAAGAGAGTTGATGAAGCATTGAAGACTCCAGCCAGAGAACTCATCAGGGCCGCTAACAAGCCAGCGACTACCAGGCCACGAATACCAATGGGCAGAATACTTGCCACCAGCAGGGGAAACGCCTGTTGGGCATTATCTCGGATGAGTTGGCCTTGCGTATCAAAAAGCTGATGCTGAATGGCAGCCACCTGACCGCTTTTGGCCAGAGCAAAACAGATCATGCCGGGAATTATGAAGATAAATACAGGTGAAAGTTTTAAAAAGGCCGCACAAATAGATCCCTTGCGGGCCTGGCGTTCATTCGGCGCACCCAATGCGCGCTGGACAATGTATTGATCGGTGCACCAATACCACAGGCCGATAATTGGCGCACAGAATAGCATACCCAGCCAGGGATAATTATCATTGAAATACCAGGCCATGCGACTGGCTTCGCGCACCGGTGCCCATGAACCTTCGATTCCGGAAGGCACCAGGGGTTTCCAGAGATTGAACATCTCGCTACCACAAATGGCTCGCAGTTCGCTCCAACCACGCTGCAAAAATGAGAACAGCGCGAAGGGATGGCTGGAATCAAAGACGCTCCCCAGCCCACTGGCACCCCCCAAGGCCAGAAGTCCGAAGAGCGTCACGATTAGTGAGCCAAAAATCAGCACCACGGTTTGCATCGCATCGGTATAGGCTACGGCCCGGAGTCCGCCGAGGATAGTGTAAAGGCCAGTCAGCACAATCACCAAAATCGAGCCGATCCAGAACGAATCCATGCCCAGAAAATTCAGATCCGGCAGCAGCACGCTGAACACAATGCCACCAGCAAAAATGCCCACTGCGATCTTGGTGAGGACGTACGCTACGAGAGAAATCACTGAAAGAATCGTGCGCGAACTCGGCGAAAAGCGGCGTTCCAAAAATTCTGGCATGGTAAAAACCTTGGAGCGCATATAAAACGGAATCATCACCCAACCCAAAACCAATAAACACCAGGCATGTAATTCATAATGCGCCATGGCTACTCCATCGGTACAGCCAGATCCAGCCAGGCCAACGATATGTTCCGAGCCAATATTCGACGCAAAAATTGATGCTCCCACAACAAACCATCCCAGATGTCGCCCAGCCAGGAAATAGTCCGATGACGTGTCCTGGCGCTTCCGGATCCCCCACCAGGCAATCCCCAGAATGACAACAAAATAAAGTCCGATCACCAGCCAATCCCAGGTTCCGAAAACCATGATCTCTACTCCCTCCTAAATTATGGTTCATAGTGCAGTGTTTTATACCCAGTGAATCCTAAGAACACCGGTATGATACGCCAAACCCGGTATTTCTTAAGCTAAATTGTCAGTAATCCTTTTATCAATTTTCCACATCCAAGGTGGATGGATATGCTTCGCGCCCAATCATTAGAATTTTGGATTGCCTTAATAGCGTGGTTTAAGGAAAAAACTTCAACCACGCATAAAGAGCAGATCATGGACTCATTACTTTGACATTTTGCGGAGGTAATGGCGCCAGTCTGTCTCGGCTGCCATTCATTTCAAAAGCACCAATATCAGGTGCTTTGCCGGCATAATTCAGGCTCACCGGATCGCCTGCCTGCCAGGAAATGGATCGTTCAACCGTGAGTCGATTATTCGGATAGTCAATCTCAAGAATCTTAACGGCGTGATTTGAGCCAACACGGATCGTATCGCCTTCAATAACACCCCAACCATCACAAAAATAAGCGGCATCCTCGACTGTCACCTGATTGCCCTGTCCGTCGCCTATGGTTCTGGTCAGAAAAACGCCAGCATCAATCCCGGGAGAATTCTGCTGCAGCCGAAAATCGAACATTGCTTCATCAATAAATAGGGGAGGGGCATCGATATTCGAAGCCCGGAAATTATTGGGATATTGTTGTATGGCATCTGTGAGAGTCAGACGCCGCCGATCGAACTCGAATAAGTAGATCACCGGCTCATTCGACTGCTGCCGGCAGATCAGATTGCCAGCGAAAATATCAAGTGGAGGCGTAGTCACCGCGCGCGTGTAGGCGATTTGAAAACCATTCTCGTTACCGACGCCATTTTTATAGATGATATTATTCTTGAAAATATTGGGACCGAATGGAATTTCGGTATTTAACACCGACAGTTGTATTCCATGCCAATGCGTTCGCTGCTGATCAAAGCGATAAATCGTATTATGAAAAATTTTATTGTTACGAACATCGGGTAGTTCATCGGTGGATTGAAGTAGCAAGGCTGCGGCACCATTTTCAATATCAAGATCAAAGTCGCGATACATGATATTATGCCTGATGATGCAGTTTTCGGAACGAATTTGCATGGCGGATGCACCATCGCTATCGATCCCGGGATTGAAGATTCGATTGCCTTCAATGAGTGTCCATCGGACGCCGGCGCCGGTGGCAATGCCATTATCGCCGATATCATGCACATAATTCTGACGAATAAGATTGAATTGGGTACGATCGCCCGCACAACAAATACCCCCATGCATTGCGCCAGAGCATTCATTATTGGCCACCAAATTGTATTGAGCGCCAACTTGCTCGCCAAAATCATCCGAGCCGATGTGGATGCAATCGCCTTCAACACCGCCGCTGTCGATGACATTATTTAATATTTGATTGTGCTGACAGCCATCGCCAATCTCAATGCCACACCATCCGGTTTGGTTTCGCATGATGCACTCTTTGATAATACAAAAATCGAAACCATCGGGTATGGAACGAATGAAATAATTGCAATTCTCAAAGTGGAGTCGTTGAATAATGATGTAGCTTTTGCCGCTCAAATCGGCACCCGTAGGTCTGGAATGAATAATGGCGACTTCGTTGGCATAGCCGGAAATCGTTATGGTTGCGTCAGGCAAGCCGCTATTCACAGGGCGGATGGTTTGCGAATAACGCCCCTCCCGCAAATAGACCGTATCGCCAGCCTGCAATTCCTGATTGGCTTTACCAATAGTCTGCCATGGCCGATCGATTGTGCCGGGATTCTCATCACTCCCGTTGGGCGAAATATAATAATCCGTGGCCAAAAGTGAGGACCACACAAAGAAAAACAACGCTGCAAGATGAATTTTGATGTTCATGTCTTTCAAGATGTGTTTAATTCAGGGCCAGAGATAACTGCCCAACTATAGCAGTTTAGCCACAGCAAGTTAGCTTTTGCGTTAAGCCCATTTTCTTGCTCAGCCCGAATGACTTGGATTCAATCGCTTAAAATTGAGCCACTTTTCTCCTGATTCAATTCGCTTACAAATTTTATACCATAGCCAACACGAAGCATTCATCAGCAAAAGCATAGTCCAGATCATACTCAATTCAACATGAAATGCCCACATGCCTGAGTTGATTTATTCGACAATACCCACCCAGCCCCCGCCTGGTGCCAGGTGGATGGTCAGACGATCATTCCGTGAGATTCTGAGTTGGGATTTGCGATAATCCATGGCATTGCGATCGGCATTTATGCCATCCTGGTAGCTTTGCAGATGGTATGTTTTGTCATCTAAAAATGAAAAATCAACGGTCAGGTCTCGCGCACTCCAATTGGTCATTGCACCCAGATACCATCTGTTACCGCTTTTTCGAGCGATTAGAATGTACTCAGCTATTTTAGCGTCCAGCACTTTGGTGTCATCCCAGACAGTAGGAACTGCGCTAAGAAATTCCAGGCATTCGGGCTCGCGCTCATAATTCGACGGACTATCGCATAACATCTCCAGCGGGCTTTCAAAAACTACATACATTGCCAGTTGATGGCAGCGAGTGCCCTGGCTCATGGGTCGATTGAACACCGGCCGAAATTGTTCTTTGGTTGCGTTGATCATGGCGCCGGGCGTATAATCCATTGGACCGGCCAGCATCCGTGTAAATGGCAATGTCAGATTGTGTCCGGGATTAGGATCATCAGCGGACCATTTGCTCCATTCCAGCCCACGAACCCCTTCGCTGGTCAGCACATTGGGAAATGTTCGCATCAGGCCAGTCGGCTTGTAAGCGCCATGGAAATCCACCAGCAAGTGCCGCTTAGCGGCTTCCTGCGCGATTTTGTAATAGTAATTCACCATCCATTGATCATCGCGCTGCATAAAATCGACTTTGATACCTGCTACGCCCCAGGCAGCAAATTGATCAAGCGCTGGTTGCAGTTGATCATCGAGCGTTTTCCAGATCACCCAAAGGATGATGCCAACCTGGCGTTCCCTCGCATACTGGACGAGTTCGGGGATATTGATCTCGGGCACGACATCCAGCAAATTGCCCAATTTGTACCATCCCTCGTCCAGAATCACATATTCAATTCTATGCCTGGAAGCAAAGTCGATATAATATTTATAAGTTTCGGTATTGATTCCGGCTCGAAAAGCCACACCGTAAACGTTGTTCCAGTTCCACCAATCCCAGGCCACTTTGCCGGGTTTGATCCACCCGGTATCGCCGATGCGACTGGCTGCTGCCAATTTATAAACCAATTGACTTTCAACCAGGTCCGCATCTCTCTCAGCAATGATCAACGCACGCCAGGGAAAGGACCGCGTACCGCTGGTGCGGGCGAGGTAGTCGGCTCGTTTGGTGACCGGCACATCACGATCGCTTTTTTGCTCAACCGCCAGCGGATAATTTGGGAATATACCGATCAAACGCGTTGGAGAATCGGCCATCCCCGTGAGATACATCCCGGGGTAATCTTCCAGATCCGCTTCAAGAATAGCGATTCGGAGGCCATTATCTATCGCCACCACTGCTGGCAAGCAGCTCATGCGGTTGGGACCTATTTCGCTTAACCGAATGTGCCGATAGATTCGCTCGGAGTGCGAAAAAAAGCTATCCTCTTCGGGAAAATAGATAGAATGATCATTTAAAAATTCAAAAGTAGCCTCTTCGGCGTAAATTGTAATCGGAGTCGTTTCTTTAGTTGCAAATCGATAAGCCACGCCATCATTGTAGGCCCTAAAAATGACATCGAAATTTTGCTTAAAGCTGAGCCGAAGTTCATTATATTGATTCAGAATGCGGGATGATTTCAACCGTATCACGGGTTTCAGAGTATCCCGAATGGCTTGCCGTTGGACCTGCGTAACCACTGGCTGCAGGCCGAGGATAATCTGATTTTCCAAAGTCAGTGAGATGGGGGAGGGCGCAATCACAGGTTGATTGCCATGAACCACAGCGTAACGCAATTTGTTGTCCACTTGCACCCGAATTTCGGTTTTTTTGTTTGGCGAAAATAATGAATATTCTTTGGCAAATAATAAAGATGGGCCGAGTAATCTGGTGATGACAAATAGCAAAATTAGAATGATAACACGGATTTTCATTTTTTGCTCCTGAACAGTAGATTTTTGATATGCATCATTATCGTATTGGACATAAAATTATCAACTCGGATACTAAAGATGAGTTGCTAAATTCAACTGATAAATTTTTTGCAATGCGACATTCATGGTTTCACAATGAGCTTGTTTTTGAGACCAGTGACCGAATTCCCACCAACCATGATCTCAAATTCACCCGGTTCGACCAACCAGCCTTGCGTTTCGTGATAGAGCGATAGATCGCGTGGCGTTAGCATGAATGTCACGGTTCGTTGCTCGCCAGGCAGCAAGTGAATTCGCTGGAAACCTCTTAGTGACTTTATCGGCCGCGGCTGACTGCTTTCGCGGTCTGAAACGTACAATTGAACCACCTCATCGCCGGCTAGAGCTCCAGCATTCTGCACGTCAATCGTTACCAGCGCATTCTGATCGGGTTGAATTTTCCGGGGCTCAATTTTGAGATTCTGGTATTTGAACCGGGTATAGCTCAAACCATACCCAAATGGATATAGCGGTTCGCCTTTGAAATAGCGATAGGTGCGATTGGTCATATTGTAATCCTCGAACGGCGGTAGGTCATCCACCGAACGGTAAAAAGTCACTGGCAGCCGTCCAGCCGGATTGTAATCGCCGAACAGCACGTCGGCTACTGCGGTGCCGCCTTCGCCACCTGGATACCACGCTTGAATGATAGCCGGAATATGTTCCTTGGCCCAATTGACCGCCAGGGCGCTTCCGCTCAGCAGCACCAGGACTACTGGTTTGCCGGTGGCATGCAGCGCCTGCAAGAGCTTTTCCTGAATTGCCGGCAGATCCAGGGTGGTGCGATCGCCGCCTTTAAAACCAGCAGCATCGACATCCATTTCTTCACCTTCTAATTGGGGATGAATGCCCCCAATCATGATGATCACATCGGCTTTGGCAGCCGCAGCAACCGTTTGCTGGAATTCATCATCCACGGCTTTGAAAAATAACTCTGGATCTCCGGGCTTCAGCCAGCCAAATTGGCACAAGGCACCTCCGAGATTCTGGTAAAAATCCAGTTGAAAGGGATACTCTCGGCTTGCCTCTAACCAAATGCTTTTGCGACTGGTGCGAGGTGCATGATGTGTCCAATCCTCCAAAAATAATACATCATTTAAATAAAGTCGAAAGCCATCATCGCTGGTAACTCCAAGCTCGTAGTTGCCCGTGATCGGCGGCACCAGAATTCCACGCCAGCGCGTAGAGAAATGAAATGGCTGCATTCCTGGTGGTGGAGATTTGAACTTCCAATTCAAATCAATATTTTGGTTGAACAAAATATGGACTGGCTCACCTGCCAGATCCATGTTGTCAAAAAATTCCGCGCGAACACCTGATTGATCGGCAAATTCGGCCGGCGGCTTAAGCGCCGAAGCCGGTATGGGATGGAGTGTGGCGATGGTAGGGTACACGAGGTCGCAGCCATGGCGAAAGATCAATTCCGTCTCAGGGGCCAGTTTACGCTGGATTCCCTCCAGAATCGTGACTGGGGCTGATGGCGTGCCCTCGTAATTGCCCAACAGCACCGGAACATCATCAGCATTTGGGCCAACCACAGCAATGGATTTTAGTTTCCTGGAGAGAGGTAATACATGTTGATCATTTTTCAGTAGAACAAGCGATTCCCGCGCCGTTTGCAGTGCAAGTTGTCGATGGGCTGAGCAATCGTTTAATTCATAAGGCGTTTGTGCGAATGGCACTTGTTCGGGTGGATCGAACATGCCCAGCAGAAAGCGCGCTTTGAACAACCGCTTCACCGCCAACGTGATTTCGTTTTCGCTAATCAGCCCCTGCTGCACAGCTCGAATCAGATGCGGATAGATATTGCCGCAATTGAGGTCGCAGCCAGCTTTCACAGCGATGGCTGCCGCTTCCTCAGGCGTGGCCACCATCTTGTGATCAGCAAATATATCTCGGATCGCGCCGCAGTCGGAAACCACATATCCTGTAAATCCCCATTCTCGGCGCAAAATATCGTGCAATAGCTTCTGGCTGGCGCAGCACGCTTCGCCACGGAAACGATTATAAGCCCCCATGATCGATTGGGCATTGGCCTCTGTCACGCAGGCTTCGAATGCCGGCAGATAGGTTTCGCGCAGGTCCTGCTCAGAGGTGTAGGCATCGAAGTGGTGGCGGTCGGGCTCAGGTCCGCTATGTACGGCAAAATGCTTCGGTGTTGCAACGACTTTGAGATAGCGGGGATCATTCCCCTGCAAGCCCTTAACGAACGCGACTCCCATGCGCGCCGTGAGATAGGGATCCTCGCCATAGGTTTCCTGACCTCGTCCCCAGCGCGGATCACGAAAAATGTTAATATTGGGCGACCAGAAGGTAAGCCCCTGGTAGATGCCACGTTCTCCGTTCCGCACAAATTCATGGTGTTTCGCTCGGGCTTCAGTAGAGATCGTACTGGCAACCTCAAATATCAGATTCGTATCCCAGGTGGCCGCCAGCCCAATAGCTTGTGGAAAGACCGTGGCGATGCCCGCTCGTGCCACCCCATGGAGGCATTCATTCCACCAGTTATAAGCAGGAATGCCCAGGCGTTCGATGGCTGGCGCATTATAAACCATCTGAGAGACTCTCTCTTCCAGCGTCAGACGCGAGACCAGATCGGTAACTCGATCATCGATTGGTGCTGAGGGATCAAGAAATAGCGGTTGTTGGGCCGTCGCGCTAAGACTCCAAACAAAAAGTAAAAATAAATGAACAGGGACCATGATTTTCATGCTGCCTCCGCCTGCAGGACTGAAAATAGTGGTGGCAAAAATGTCAGGAAGTGTATTAGCTGTCACTGTAAGATTGACCAGCAGAGTGAATTATTTCACGAACAAAGTTCCCAAGGCAATTTTTGCTGGGTAATATAGCTCCAAATTCTCAAATTGTCAAGTCAAATATTTTATTTTTGCCAGCAATCCAATTTTTTTGTTGACAGCAAAATCTCTTTTAGCTATATTATTGATGAAATTATCTGGCTGGATTTTGAAATAATCTCCAATATGTTTTAAAAAAATGCACATCATTATCAGGAGGATGGGCGATGGCACTATACAATCGCAAACGAATCGGAGTCGTGTTATCGGGATGCGGTGTATACGATGGCGCAGAGATTCATGAAGCAGTGCTTACGCTGCTGAACTTGGATCAAGCGGGAGCGACCATCATTTGCATGGCACCAGATATAAGACAGATGCATGTGATCAACCACCTGAAAGGCGAACCCGCTGCGAACGAAGTGCGGAATGTGTTGATCGAGGCGGCTCGCATCGCTCGGGGAGAGATCAAAAGTTTGAAACAAGTAGATCCGAAAGAGATTGACGCAGTTATTTTTCCCGGCGGCTATGGCGCAGCTAAAAATTTGTGCACCTTTGCCGTGGATGGCGACAAATGCAAAGTGAATGCTGAGGTCGAACAATTGATCTTAGCGCTGCACCAGGCAAAAAAGCCGATGGGATTCATCTGCATCGCGCCGGTGATCGCCGCCAAAGTTCTGGCTGCGTATCATCCGCTATTGACCATAGGTAATGATTCTGCCACCGCAGCCGCCATCGAGTCAATGGGGGGGAAGCATGTCAATGCAAAAGTGGACGAAATCGTCACCGATGAAGTCAACAAGATCGTTTCCACACCCGCATATATGTTGGGTCCGACGATTGCTCATGTGGCCCGAGGCATCGAAAAATGCGTGCTAAAAGTTTTAGAGATGACCAAATAGTCGTGCTTGGCAACAACGCAAACGGCGCAGAGCCAGCCACCTCTGCGCCGTTCTAAATTGTGCGTTTCCGGCAGCTATTTCATTCAGCCGCTAATCGCCCAAACATGTGCCAACGGAACGAGCCAGTGCAATCAGTGGCGAGTCCGGAGGCACGGTGCGTGTTTTGCCGGCAATTTCTTCGATAGCAACCGTGACAATTTCATTGCCTCGCAGGGCGACCATTTTGCCAAAGCTGCCTTGTGCCAGTTGTTTGACTGCCGCGTAACCAAAGCGCGTGGCCAACAAACGATCGGCTGGCGTGGGGACGCCCCCGCGCAGCAAATGCCCCAGAATCGTTACGCGTGTCTCAACATCGAGCTTTTCTTCAATCTCTCGGGCCACTTTGTGGCCTACGCCTCCTAACCTGATTGGCTCGGGACTGCCATCGATTTTTTTCTGCACTACCAGTTCACCGCCTTTGCGTTTGGCGCCTTCACCCACTACCAAAATACTGAAATAGCGCCCACGATATTTGCGGCTTTTTATTTCGGCGATAATACTATCGACTTCATAGGGAATTTCAGGAATCAAAATAATGTCGCCGCCTCCAGCAATGCCAGAACATAACGCCAGCCAGCCAGCATAGCGCCCCATTACTTCAACCACCATCACCCGATGATGCGATTGCGCCGTAGTGTGAATTTTGTCGATGGCTTCGGTGGCTGTCGTCAATGCCGAATCGAAGCCAAAGGTCACATCGGTGCCAAAAAGATCATTATCGATGGTTTTCGGAATGCCAACAACGGGAATCTTCTTCTGCATCAGCTTATGAGAGACCACCATCGTCCCATCACCTCCAATGCAAACCAGCGCTTCTAGGCCGTGATCTTCGTATGTTTTAAGCGCCTGATCGGAGCGATCCCGGTATTCGTATTTGCCGCCCTCAAGAACCCGATAATTGAAGGGATCGGCGATGTTGCTGGTACCAAGAATGGTGCCACCACGTGTTAAGATGCCCGAAACATTATCGGAACTCAAGTTAATGAATTTGTTCTCGACCAATCCTTCAAAACCATCCAGAAAACCGACCACGGACATATGATAATCATTCACTGCAGTTTTGACTACTGCTCGGATGACTGCATTCAGACCGGGGCAATCACCGCCACCAGTCAAGATTCCAATTCGCTTAGGTACTTTCATTTTTGAATCCTCACAGAGTAACATTTATTAGCCGAGCTGAACGTCTACCTCCAACATGCCAGGCTTCAGAATAAGCCTGAGGTACCAGCTATGCCAGCAGCGTGGCGCTGGGACTGACTGTTCAGCCGGAACCAGCTACAAAAGGCTTTAATTTTTGCAATCACGCGGCACCCAAATGCGCGCAGCGCCTTCAGGCTAAACTTCATAAGTGTCGCCGATCGAAGGAATAATGATATTTGAGAATCCTGTTTCGGCCAGGGCATCCGCCAATTGTTGGCTTTGCTTCTCTTCGCCATGGACCAGAAATGCCTGCCGCAGCTTTTTCTGTGTGCCCTGAAGGTATGCCAGCAGATCATTGCGATCGGCATGGGCACTAAAGGCATTCATAATTACCACCTCTGCATTTAGATGATATTCCTCACCAAAGATCTTGACCACCGGCCATCTCTCCACCAATTTCCGTCCTAATGTATTCTGCGCCATGAATCCGACAATCAAAATGATGTTGTTAGGATTTTCAATGTTATTCTTGAGATGATGCAAGATACGGCCCGTTTCGCACATGCCTGAAGCCGAAATTATAATACAGGGTTCCTTCAGCGAGTTCAATTTTTTCGATTCTTCCACATCACGGACATATTTCAGCCTGGCGAATCCAAAGGGATCATCATTCTGCCTGATGAGCGCTTTCGTTTCTTCGTCAAAATACTGTTCATATTCTTTAAAAACGCTGGTAACATTGACGGCAAGTGGGCTATCGACAAACACAGGAATTTGTGGCACTCGTTTGCTATTCCATAAATTGTTCAAGCAATAAACGATTTCCTGAGTGCGCTCCAGGGCAAACGAGGGGATAATAATTTTGCCATTACGAGCAATAGCTCGTTGAATGATTTGAATTAATTTTTCTTCCACTTCCAGGATACTATCATGAATTCGGCCACCATAGGTGCTCTCGATGATGACATAATCCAGGTCGGCCAGTTGCTCCGGATCGCGCAGGATGGGCAAATTCTTCCGACCCAGGTCCAGAATATACCCGAGATTGAAGCTGCGCCCATTTTCTTTAATTGTAAATTTGGTTAGCGCCGAACCCAGAATGTGTCCAGCGTCGTAAAACGTAGCCGTCACGCCATCCAGCAATTGGAACGGTCGATGATATTCATGCGGCTGAAAAAATTCCATAGCCGCTTCTGCATCGGCCTGGGTATAAAGTGGCATTAATAAGCTTTCGCCGCGCCGCTGACGCTTTTTGTTCAGGTACTCGATATCTTTTTCTTGAATATGCCCGCTGTCCGCCAGCATCAGACGACACAACTCCACTGTGGCATCGATGGTATGGATTTTTCCCTGAAAGCCTTTTTTTACCAGGGTAGGAATATTGCCGCAATGGTCGATATGAGCATGCGACAGGACCATGGTCGCCAGTCGCTCAGCCGCAAAGGGCAAATTTCGATTGCGATCATTCGCTTCTTCGCGGCGTCCCTGATAGAGGCCGCAATCGACCAGTATATATTGATGATTGATTTCCAGAATATGCATGGAGCCAGTAACTGTTTTTGTCGCTCCTAAAAAATGAATCTTCATGCCGATGCCTTGTCGTTAATCGATTCGCGTCCCGCTATGAATAGGGACTTTTTATGCTTCTTAACAGATGCTTTGGCCATTGCCCCTGCATTCGCTTCCAAAGCGGAATGATGTCTTAATCATCCGCCAGAATCTCTCGCCAGAGTCAGCAGCCCCAATTTGAACCTAAAGAATAAAGAATTTTCAGCTAAGAATCAAGAATAATTTTAAAAAAATGAAAAAAAATCTCATCAAGATGCCCATTCAGAAGGCTCCCCATGAAGAATAAGCATACCTGCATGCTATACCCCAGCGTTTTAATAAAAATAAAAAAGCCGGGATAAGAATCCCGGCTCTGGAAATGTGACAGGATAGAATAGTCAGGGAGGAGGACGGCCCTGACTATTGGCTGTTACATAAGAAGAATCATTTTTCGGGTTGCATTGAATTTGCTGCTTTCCAGTTGATAGAAATAGATGCCGGACGATACTCGCCGGCCGTTGTCATCACAGCCGTTCCAGCGAACCTGATAGCGTCCCGCTGGTTTGGTTTCATCCACCAAAGTTCTTACTTTTTGACCCAATCGATTGTAGATCACCACTTTTACTGCCGTAGGCTCTGGTACATCAAAGCTGATCCAGGTTTCCGGATTGAATGGGTTAGGATAATTGGGATGCAAGGCAAAAGCCACTGGTGTGCTTCCCATTTCGGCATCCACCGTAGTGGATTGCTTAACCGCAAAGTTAGTAATAGAACTGCCGCTTAATCCCCAGGGGTCTTTGGCATAGAAAATAATCGTCTCCTGGCCCAACCAATCTGGATTGGGAACGACAACAGTAGCAATGCGATTAATAATCTGGACCTGCAATTGAATAGCACCGAAAGCTGACCAGACCAGTTCCTCTTTTTGATTATCAGCATCAAAAACATATTCATCCAGTTTGATTGCTGCAAAAGTTCCACCCGGCAGAATGGTTTGATCCGGAATTTGAGTTACAATCGGAGGATCGTTCAGTGCAATCACTGTGAAGATAGCGCGGGTACTATCTTTTAAACCGCCTGGATCGGAGACTACAAAGGTCAATTTTTCCTGACCATGCCATTCAGAATCGGGCACAGCAATACGGAGCAGTCGATTATTCATCGTGACCAGCAACTCTTTGTTGCCAACAACACTCCAGCGCAATTCACTGTCAGCATTGTCCGGGTCGATGACCAAATCATCTAGATTGATATCTTGAAAGCGCTCATTTTCCAGCACCGTCTGATCTGGAATTTGAGCAATTTGCGGCGGCTGGTTGGAAGGTTGCACCGTAAACGCTGTTGTTGAGGTATCTGAGCGATTGCCAGGGTCCGTTGCAATGAATTGAACCGTATCGCTGCCAACCCATTGGGCATTCTTCACCGTAATCTTCGCAATTCGGTCAGCAATACTGATATTGACATAATCATTGTTAATGACGCGCCAGTTGATCTGGTCATCCGGATTATCGGGATCATTAACATAATCATCCAGATTAATTTGTGCGAAGCTCTGTCCCTTGATGATCGACTGTCCTGGGATCGGGCTGACCACCGGAGGCTCATTGGCAATGATAACCAGTGCAGAATCCATCCCTACACCACCATCATCATCCATGGCCTTCAACCAGACCGTGTGCCGCTCCCCCTGGGCATAGCTTTTTTGAGGATTCTGGCCAATGGTTTCAAAAATGCCATCGTTATCCAAATCCCAGTGATAAGTCAATACATCCCTTGTTCCCGGATCCACCGCGCTGCCGAAAAATTGAATCGGTGTGTTCCATTTGCCAGAATAAGGACCACCCGCTTCAGCTTTGGGGGCGACATTGGTGATGGTAACCATCGCGCTATCCACTGCGAATGCATCTTCATTGTCAATAACTTTGAGTCTCATCTTCCCGACAAAATCATCTTGATAGACAAATGTACTGTTCGGCGTGCTCGTAGTATCATCCCAGGTGCCATCCGCTTGAAAATCCCAATAGTAACTGACGATCACACCATCGGGATCGCTTGAAGTCGAAGCATTGAAGGTCACTGCGGTCCCCTCGGTTGAACTATAGGGGCCTCCAGCTTTAGCGACAGGCACTTCATTGGGGGTCAATCGCAAATGTCGCAGCTTCACCCCACTGGCAGAGGGGTAGAGGACATAAAAGTTACTGCGGTAAGCGCGAACGATATGTTTATTACGAGCATCCGCGGTATCCCATCCATCTGCCAGACGTATCGGCTCACCCCAACTCAGCCCGCTGTTTTCGGATAGCCGTGCCATCAAGGGGCCAGTTTCGGATTTTAGATAGGCAACGACAACCTTGGTGCCGTCCTCGCTGGCAGCGATTGAGGCCACACCGACTGGTATTTTCCAGCCAGTGAGTTCTCCGCTAACTGTGACTCTGGTATCGCGGACTTTCACGCCGTTCTCAATTCGGGCATAGCGTACGGTGGGTGGAAAATACACCGAATTATCGATTTCGGCCCCATAGCAGACATGAACAGTGCCCGTAGCATCGATAAATAAATCGGTCGAGCCATTGGCGCCGCCCCGTGCATCATCGGCATGGATGTCTCCTCGATAAGTCAACTGACCGCCTGGAGCACTGGATCGCCAATAAAAAATGGGACCACCTTCCTGCGGATAAGAAAAGTCACTGGTTACGAGTTCCACAATGCCAGCTCGGGTAGCATCCATTTCAAAACGTTCATCCCCGCGAATCTGGTTGATATTGGTCTGCTTCAAAACGACTTTATTGTTTTGAATGATATAATAATAAACCGGTCCGGTAATCGTTTCTTGATCGGTAATTGCACCATGCGCAAAATAGATGCGATCCGTGCTATCCGCTGCCAGGCGAACCATATAGCCACGATAGATATTATCGGCGATTTTTAGAGGTGTGGACCAACCACTCGCTGATTTGTAGGTATAATAAATATCGTAGACAACATCATATTCGTTATCACGAAAACCGATATGTGGCATTTTCTTACTATCGATAGCTAAGGATGCACCAAACTTCCACAGGCCTCGATCATTCTGTGTATTAGGCACCATCTCTTGATTCAATATGGCACCCTTTGAATTGGTAACAATATATTTTACGCCACTGTTGGTCATTACGGTAAGATGCAAACGACCGTCGGAAGGATCGATCACCAAATCCGGTGTATTGCCCTGGGAAATAAATATCTCATCGGACCAGGGCTGTTGGGCATAGCTCAATGGCAGCAACCCCGTCAACACGGAAAGAATGCACAAAATTGGGAACATTACTCGTTTCATTCGTGATACTCCTGCTTGATTCACAACTGCTCGATTTAGAGGGAATACGATCTTAGGAAATTGATCTGTGGGCGATTTTTGCAAATACCATGCCGTGTTGGGCTGGTGTTTGCATTTTTTTAGTGGTCGTTAATCCATGCAATTTTCTATTGCACCGATCATCTCATAATTAAAATAAAAACTATCAGCACCGACGACATGTCCCAGCGATCTGAGCCGGCGATGAAATTGCCTCATGGGTCGCTCGGAGTCTACGCTGCAGTCTGTGCTAAATACAAAATTGTATCTGAATACAAGCAACTGTTCGTTGCTGAAACAATTTGATTCCTTCGCTGAAAGCGTTTCTTCCATTAAATTCATTTTGAAGTCTTAAAATTGTTAGCTGAAATTATCGTGAAGCGGTTGGTCTTTTAAGAAGACCGATCGCTGACAATTCGACTCGAGACGAATGCCTAACCGCGCAACTTGCTAAGAGGCGCTGTTAGGGTTGGGGTGGATAAACATATTGCTGGAAAAAAGTTGTTGACTATTTGCAAAAAAGTATTAAATTACACGGCTAAACAAATGAGGCGATGACATGATTTTCGAGCAGTTTAAAGGTGCATTTGCGCCACTGCCAACTCCATTTACGCTGAAGGATCGGGCAATCAATTTTGATTTAATCAGGCAGCACCTTGAATTCTTAAACGCGCGTGGCATTCAAGGTGTAGTGGTATTGGGAACCAACGGCGAATTTCCTTCTCTTGCGATTGAAGAGCGGCGAAACGTTCTCTCCTGGGTCATGAAATTTCGAGGCAAGTTGAAAGTCATTGCCCAAACTGGCTCCTGTTCGTTCGTCGAGACCATTGGCCTGAGTGACTTCGCCAGCGAAATCGGCGCCGACGCATTGCTCATTTCGGCACCCTACTATTTTAAAAATATTTCCACCATTGGGTTGATCGACTACTTTTGGGAAATTCTCAGTCGGACACGGTTACCGGCATTTCTCTATAACATGCCACAAAATACGCAGGTTGCCATCGGTCATGAGGTCATCCAGCGGCTGATGGCCTTCAAACATTTACTGGGACTGAAAGATTCGACCGGTGAGTGGAATATCACGCGCGGCTACATCGAAAGCTTCCGACCATTGCATATTTTTGTGGGCAATGACTCGCTGCTGGAGTCAGGGCTGGAGGCAGGCGCTGGTGGAAGCATTACAGCAATTACGAATAGCTTGCCAGAGTTGGTGATGGAGGTTTACCGTTCCGTGCCGCAATCGGATTATCGAAAATTCGCCCAACAACGTTTGTCTGCCGTTCGGAAATTGCTGCAGGATTTGCCCATTCATGCTGCTACCAAATTCATATTATATCTGCGAGGTTTTGAAGAGAGCGCGGTGAGGCCGCCGCTTCAAAATCTAAGCGAAGCCCAAAAACTCCAGTTGGAACGATCGCTGACGGATTTGGGGATTGAATTCCAGGATGATCAAATAGTTCTCAAATAGCTTGAATTTAGTGATCGAAAATCGAGGAATGTTTCTTATGTCAAATTCAGATTTCGAAAACAAAGTCGCGTTGATTACCGGTGCCAGTAGCGGGATCGGCAAAGCAACCGCAATTGCGTTTGCAAAGCAAGGCGCAAAGGTTATGTTAGTGGCTCGAAACGAGCAAGCGCTACATACTCTTGTTACAACTATCGGAACAGATCCGGCGGATATCGGCACAGTTGTCGCAGACGTGACAGAAGAAGCGCAAATCAAAAATTGCATTGATGCCACGATGACTAAATTTGGGGGCATCGATATACTCATCAATTGCGCAGGAATAATTGCGAGCGGTAATATCGAAAACACAAAAGTTGCGGATTGGGATTATATGATGAGTATAAATCTTCGATCGGTATTTTTGATGATGCAATATGCCTTGCCGTCGCTGATCGAGCGCAAGGGAAATATCATTAATGTATCCAGTGTCACTGGCCTGCGCGCATTTCCCAATGTTTTAGCCTATTGCGTCAGCAAAGCCGGCGTGGATCAATTGACCCGATGCGCGGCGCTTGAATTGGCCTCGAAGGGGATTCGCGTGAATGCAGTAAACCCCGGAGTGACCCTGACCAATTTGCATCGAAATAGCGGAATGAATGAGCAGACCTATCAAGCCTTTCTCGAACATAGCAAGACCACTCATCCCCTGGGTCGCATTGGGCTGCCAGAAGAGATCGCAGAACTGATTCTGTTCTTGGCTTCGCCAAAAGCAAGCTGGATTACCGGCGTAACCTATAGTATCGATGGTGGCCGAGCGCAAACCTGTGCAAGATAACCAATATCGGAGGTACAATGAAGATTAATCGAATATGCCTGATCCTACCCATCATCGCGCTGCTATTACTGAGCTGTGGCAAAAATGATGCACCAGCCACCAAAAGCATAATGCAGGAAAAAATCTATGATGAACAGGCAATCGCCAAGGAGGATATTGAGCGCGCAATCGTAACTGCCCAGCAATCAGGAAAGCGAATTCTGCTCATGTTCGGTGGCAATTGGTGTATCTGGTGTCATCGTTTGCATCGCTTATTGAAAGACGATCCCACAATTCATCAGGTACTGAAAAAAAATTATCTTCTGGTGATGATTGATGTGGGGAAGCGGGATAAGAACCTGGATTTGAATGAAAAATACGGCAATCCATTTCAATATGGCTTTCCAGTATTGGTTGTGCTGGAAAAAGATGGTTCGCAGCTTCATACACAGGAAACGGGCAGTCTTGAGTATACTCCGCAGGAGAGTAGTGAAAAAGGTCATCACCCCGGCCGCGTACTTCAATTTTTGGAAACCTGGGCGCCTCCGGCTTCAAAAATGTAATTAAGCGCTGGGCAAAAACGATGTGGATTGGTGCTAATTTATTGAATAATCAGCCCGGCTCATTGCGGAAAACGCTACGGTTCGAAAAACATATCGAATTGAATTCGGAAAAAAATTACAAACAGTAAATTTCCCATTTGACTTTTTTAAAAATTATTATTATATTGATTTCAGGAAAAGTCCCCCAACCAATCACAATTATTTCCTGCCCCATATTGAAATGGGAAGGATGAGACCTATGCCCGGAACCTGGGCCGGGCAGCCGATCCGTGAATGGGATTAGAGCAAACCCCGGTTTTCTTGTGAGACCGGGGTTTTTTATGAAAATCATAAAAGCAACTATGCAGCCACATGCTAAAAATATTTTCTTAACGGGGGCTTTGCACAGCGGAAAATCAACCATCATCAATCAAGTACTGCAGCGAATGACAGGCTGGAATATCGGTGGATTTCGGACGCGGCCAGTATTTGAAAGCGCACAGAAGTGTGGCTTCGTTCTGCAATCCTTCGATGGTCTGGAAGAATGCTTTGCCCATACCGAGATGAAATCATCTGCTCAATTCGATATCTATCATTACGATTCAAGAAAATTTGACGATCTAGGTGCAACGATCCTGCAGCGCGCGCTCACTGATTCCGATTTAATCGTAATGGATGAAATCGGCATGATGGAAATGCAAGCGAAGCAATTTCAACAGATGATTTGTCGCTGTTTGGATGCGCCAGTGCGGGTGCTTGGCGCTTTTCAGCAGCGGGCCGATTGGTTCAGAGCGCTTTTGAGCGACCGAGAGGATACGATGATTGTTGCCGTTGATCCTTCGAATCGCATAGAATTGGTAGAATGGATCATTTCGCTGCTGCACAGTGATCCGGCCACAATTAAATTTTTGACATAAGCTTGACATTTTGAAATTGGATTGCTATATTGTAGCGCACTTGAGCGTGCTAAAATCTCTGGCCGCAGAGCCAGGCGATTGCTTTCATATCTGACTGGATACCATGCTTCCTCTTTGCACGACAGCTTTGGATGGACTCCGGTTCTGAATAAGATCACACTGGAATTCATTACATCAGGCTGACCATGAATTTGCTTCTCATCGGTTTTCGATACCATGAAGTCAAAGACCTTCAAGATACCTTGCAGGTCAAATTGCCGCAATTGAAGGTTGACTTTGCCATCTCGGTACGTGATTGCTGGCATCGATTCAAATTATCTTCCTATGATTTCTTGCTATTGGATACCACTGGCTCGGAGTCGGACAGCATGGCTGCTTATCAGGAAATTGCCCTTCATAGCGAAGCTATACCTATTGTGGTGCTTGCTGACAGTCTGGAATTCAGGCGCTTGAATATGGCCATATCGGCGCGCAATGATTTTTTGTTAATTAAAGATGCTGGCTATGCCACGGCTCTGGTGGAACTATTGAAAAGCGAAGTCTGGCAATCACGACGAAATAAATCCGCTTTCAAGCTTCCAATCGCGACCGATCCCAAACGCTCCTGGCAATATTTTTGGGCGGCAATGAATATTAATCCTCATCCGCTCTTGATCATCAGCGATCAATTCGAAATCATCGAAGCCAATGACGCGTTTTTCGATTCCTTCCAATATCAACGTTCGCAGACGGTTGGCAAGAAATGTTATGAACAACTCTGCGCTCTGGCGCAGCCATGCCAGATTGCTGATGGCGTCTGTCCACTACGAAAGGTGCAGCAATGCAAAAGTTCGTATTATGGACCTTGCCTCTGTCGAAAGCAATCGGCAGAATTGGGTAGCGAAATAAAAATTCAGGCGCTACCGATTTTTAACGATAGCAACCAGATCGACCAGGTGATGATCAATTTTCAGACGCCAGTGAAACCACACAAAGCGGAAATGCCATCATTGTTTGATCGAAGTTTGCTCGATCTAATGTTGAGTGGCCTGTCGGATGGTTTAATTTTCTGCAATACCGAAAATCGGATCATCTTTTTGAATCAGACTGCAGAAATTATCCTGGGAATGCCCAAAGAGAAGGTGGTGGGATTAACCGTATTCGATTTGCCCCTCGGTGATGGCGTTCATTGGTTGACCGAAGTGCTATCTACTTTAAATGCCCGAGCGCGGTTCAACTCCATCGCATTCAAGACCCTGGTGCACCAGCAGTTGGTGCAAATTCGCTTTGCTCCAGTTTATGGGCCGGGGAAACTCTATATGGGCGGATTTCTGTATTTAACTGAATTAGCGGATCTGACATCAAAAGAGCCACGCCACACAATCGCTGAGGAGGAAGAAAAGCTAATGCGGCTAAAACAGGCCGCTTTTCCGAAAAGCATTGCTGAGGGGTAGTGAAAGGGTCGGGAAGCAGAAAAAATTTGACAGCTTGAAGAATACGCCTGGTATCTTTTTGCATTTTTTCCTCCAAGTGACCCTGCCTTATAAATCTTGCTAAATAAACTGGCGATTTAAGGCTCTGGTATAATAGATTCTCTCCCTCTCCGTTACAGCCTCCGATAGCAAGCCAAGTGTGAAATAGCCTATTAATATTTGCGCCGCGTACGCAGCCCAAATTTGAATCATTTATTAGCCACGAAATAGCCCCCAGGAGAACGCACGCAGCAGGCGAAATAGTTTTCTAGAATTACTGCGGATCCAATGTTGTGCGAAATGTGTTGGCAATGATCTCCATCTGTCGGAAGTAATGCAATTTATTCCGCTGGACATTGGGCGCAAAAATGTGCATGTCAATGAAATAGATGCGTTCCGTTGGCCGATCAAAAAAGCAGTACAGGCGAAATGGTCCGCCTGCCACCTTAGCATCATCCTTCCATAGTCCCTTTAGCCGTAGTGCGCGACGATTCAGAAAGATGGTTTCTTCCGCGATCACCGGCTCATAGGTTTCTTCGACTACTTCATTTTCAAAAAACAGCTTGCCAATCTCATTGCGCTTAGCGATGCACCACTCTTTGGTGATAATGCTGGGATCGGTGGCGTCGATCCAGAAAACTGAAAACCAGCGATACGGGATGGTTCGGCGAAACATGACAAATCGATCCTTGGCCGATTGCACGTCCAGTTGGAAATCAATTGGGACACGGATTGTCCAGCCATAATTCTTTAGCAACTGTTTTTCGACATCGACCTGTTCGCGGGTTCGGTAAAGGATGTTCTTATGAAATTGATTCCAATAATCATCAATCTGGAAGAATATTTCGGAGCGCATGGCATCCATCTGGGAGAGCAAAGTTGGCATATCACGGCCGATGAGGAAAAGGAGAAGCTGTCCTTTTACCCATTCATCCCTTTTGACAAAAAGGATGGAACCTTGCTGCACACGGCTTCGAGCCTGGTCAGAAAGTCCGGATACGATTGTCGCTGATAACTTGTCGGTTGCCTCCAGCGTGGCGATGAAAATGATATTTTTGAACCGTTTCGCTTTGTTAGGTTCCTCGGGAATTAGCAGGTACAATTTTTCTGGTTGCGGCATATTTTCGGTTTTTTCAAAAATCTCTCGCAAAGTAGGTTCAGCCTGTTGCCAGATGGTGGAATCGGCTACCACGCGGATTTCGCTGTCCAACCCCAAAGGCGTTTTGCTTCGCAAACAGCCGTTGAAAACGAGCACCAACGATATTAATGATGAAAGCAATATGCAAGTAACAATGGATCTTTTCATAATTTCCTCCTCCTGAAACTAGATTAGGCTACTACCTCGAATTGCCAGAATCGGATGCTGTGGCAATTACGGCACGACCGCCTGGTAATATGGTTTCCATCAACCGGGAACTACGCAAAATAGCCCTGTTGTTTTAAAGCAGCACAAGGTTAAGCATCGAATTTTTCCCGGCGCAATATGAAAAATATACCGCCAGGGATAGTGGCGATTAAGCCAATCAGATAGGCTAAAAATTCAAACGCGACAATGGATTCTGGCGGCAGGGAATTCACCTGCGAAAACATTGCGACGGCGCTACCTTCCCGAATGCCAATGCCGCCAATCGAAATGGGCAGGCTTGAGAGCAGCGCCACAACAGGAATGAATATGATAAAATATTTAAGATGCAGTTGCACGCCAACTGATAATGCGGCATAATAGTGAACCAGCACCCGCAACGATTGCACCAAGAGCGAAATGAGGCCAATGGTGAGCAACATGCGTCGTTCATGTTTAAAAGCATTGATGCTCTGATACACGGCTCTGAGTTTATGGTTCATTTTGGGCGTGAGCATAAATCGAAAGAGCCACCCAATTCGACTGGCGAGATTTTCATTGAACAGAAATACAAATGATACCACCCACAATAAGAAAATGATGATGGTAATTGTCTCCAGCGAATTGGATTGAAAAATATTGTGCCAGAACAAACCAGATAGCAAGGCCAGCGTTGTCATTACAAAAAAGCCAATCAATCGATCAAAAAAAACAGTGGAGATCGCATGGGGGAGATCCCCAGACAATCTGGCAATATCGTATACCCGAATCGCATCTCCGCCGACATTGCCGATAAGAAAATTGTTGAAGAATAGCCCCACATAATAATAAGCAAGCACATGGCTCCAGGGCAAATGAATGGATTTGGTTTTCATTAAAAGTTGCCACTGCAGAGCACCAAAAATATTGCTCAAACTAAACACGATGATGGCTAAAAGAATCCACCAGATATTGGCGGATAGAAAGCGATCAAAAATATCTCGTGGGCCTAATCGGACAAGCAACCACCCGATTAAAAATGAACTAATGCCTATTTTTAATATTGGAATTCCAATTCTACGAAACAAATCATACCTCGTTAAATAGTGCCTTTGTCAATTCACCCCAATAAAAGGTCCCGGCTAATTACTTGCTTTTCGACGAATCCGGCAGCAATTGCAGCTTCTGTTGAAATTGCTGACGTCGTGCCAGGGCCTGCACATCATTAGGTTGGCGTTGCAGCAGCTCATCGGCAAGCTGCAGTCCCTTCTGATAGGCCTGGGTTTCGGCATATAAATTGAGCAGCCAATAGTAGGCGCGCAGAAACTGCGGCGCCTCTTGAATGATGGTTCGGGCTATCGCTTCGGATCGTGGTGCATCAGCTAACATTTGATAATAGACCTGTGCAAATTCGAGCCGTTCCTCCAGGGAAATTCCAGGCTTTTGCAGCCACAGCTCGAGCCGCCGTGCGAATTCTTCGGGCCGGCCGGCTTCCAGATACAACTGACCAATACCTAAAGATAGGCGACGATCCTGAATAGGAATGACATTCTCAGGGATCATTTGCTCCATCCTGTCCAGCGTAGCCAGCATCTCAGCGGTCATTTTTTCTTGCCGATAGAAATTCGCCAGCCGCAAAAATCCGGAGCGATAATTGATTAAGAGACCAATGATATTATCATCGTAGTAGATCTTTGGATTGTTGAGATTGCGATAGCGAAATTTTTCAAATAGGTTTTCTCTCAGACGTGAAGGTGAGATTTTGTCGCCCAGATATGTCACCAACTTGTAAGCCAGGCCATCCATGCGCAAATAGTCATGCAGGTTTAGCAAATTATCCGGTGATACCGTGACAGCAAAATAGATCGGTTGTCGGAAGCGATTGGCAGCAATGATATTCAAAATCATGATATCCTGAATCCGTATTGCCTGGCCCATAAAAGTTGGCCCCAGTTCAAAGCTAATCTTAGGGGAACCAGTGCTGGTTTTGGGAACAAACTCCTGCCGTTGTTCAAGATCATCGAGCGCCTTTTGATAAGCTTCCAGCGGCACATCAATTGACACTGGCTTTTTCTCCGGCCAATAGGTAGTACTCAGGCGGTCGATCTGAGCATCTACCAGGCTGATGGGCACCCGTGGCGGCTGATCTCGAAGCTGCTTGATATACCAGGGCGTATTGAGTAAGCTCAAGTTTACCACCCGAATATCCGGTCGGATATTTTCAACATACTGCAAAAACCAGAGCGGAAAGGTATCGTTGTCGCCATTTGTAAATAAAATTGCATCCTTCTCACATGATTGCAGCAGGTTGTAGGAATAATCATACGCAACATAGTTGCCGCTGCGATCGTGCGAGTGATAGTTGAACGCCAACATCCGCAGCGGAATGAAAATGAATAACACCAACCAGAGACCGATGGCCATTATCTTCTGTCTACGGCTGGTCGCCTGATGGCCGTCAAGTAGCGATTCCAGCACGCTGGCGACCCCAATACCAATCCAGATTGCAAAAGCAAAGAAAGACGCCACATAGACATAGTCGCGCTCCCGTGGTTGAGGGTCCGTTTGGTTGAGATAAATGACAATCGCCACGCCAGTCATGATGAAGAAGACCATTATTGCCAGAGAGCGTCGATAGTCTTTGAAAAAATGATGTACCATTCCCAGCAGGCCGATCAAAAAGGGAATCCCCAGCAGGCCGCTCAAGCTGATGGTTTCAGCTAAGAATCCGTCGGGGCCAATCGTAGTACCTTTGCCGATGTACTGCCAACCCAGATAGCGCAGATACATTTTCTTGATCTGGTACTCCCAGAGAGGCGCTCGCCGTTCGGTGATACTCCAATCGCCATATTGCTCACGATTGATATAGCTGACGAGGTTTGCCAGATTTTCTGGATCATTTTCATCGATCGCTGGATTTAACTGCGAGCGCAAGTAAACGCTGGTAAAAGTTGATGCCCCGATCAAAATTAAGAGCAAGCAAACCCCGACCACCAAAGCAGAACGATGGCGGCGCAACCAGGCCCACCAGAGGACCAGGCATAGCATTACCGCCATAGCAATAAAGAAGGCAGCGGTCAGCTCCGGCCCAAATTGTCGCTGCATATTAAGGGCTGAATTGGGCAGCCACTTTACAATGCCCGGATAGATCCCGATAAAAATTAACAAGCCGATTCCGATCAGCGCCGCAAAGGACGACCAGCGAAATTGATAACGCCGGAAGTAATAGATCAAAAATATTGCTGGCAGTGCCAGGATGTTCAATAGATGAATACCGATGGCCAAACCGATGGAATAGGCGATGAGGAATAAATATTTATCACTATGAGGATCATCGGCTTTTTCATGCCAGACCAAAATTAGCCAGAGCACAATCGCGGTGAAAAACATGCTGATGGCATAAACTTCAGCCTCGACGGCATTGAACCACAGGGAATCGGAAAAGGCAAAGGCCAGCGCGCCGATAATAGCGCTGCCATAATGAATCAATCGGTCGGAGCCCGATCGAATCTGACCACGCCATAGCTTAATCAATCGGACAATAATTAGATATGTCAGCATCACGGTAAGTGCGGTGGCAATCGCGGAAATGAGGTTAACGCGCAAGCCAATATCTGCTGCCCAGGGGATCATGGAAAAGATTCGCCCCAGCAGCAGATAAAATGGTGCCCCGGGCGGATGGGGAACGCCCAAAATATATGCACAGGTAATGAATTCTCCGCAGTCCCAAAATGACGTCGTTGGAGCAATGGTGAGGCTATAAACAATCAAAGAGAAAATAAACACCAGTGCTGCACCCAACCGATGAATGAACAGTTCTCGATCCATTTTTAGGCCTCGCACTTTCATTCTACTGTTGTCACGCTATCACTTCGGATCTGATTGGCCGTCGAATCGGCTCGTTTTGATTGCTCGATAAGCTGATGCAATGACCGCAATTGATCCGCTGCATTTTTGTCACCTGGGTTTTTGGCGATCCATTGATTCAGCACATCGATGCTGCTTTGATATTCTCGCGTGCGCAAATAGTGACTGGCCAGCCAGTAGGTTGGCTCGGCATTTTTGGGAAACCAGTCCTGGAGCTGTTTGACCAGATCTACCGCTTTAGAAGCCTCAGTGGGATAAAGCTGGGCATAGTAGCTGGCATATTGCAATTTTTCATCGAGAGAAACATCGCCGCGCTTCATCATTTTATAAAGAATGTCCTTAAATTTATCCTGTTGACCGCCGATATAATACAACCGTCCCATCTCGAACTGTAATTCCTTGCGCATGGGAATAATCGAATCGGGCATAACCGTGGTCAACTTGTCCAGCACCGAAGTCATTTTATCGAACATCCGTTCTCGGCCGTAGAATTGCGCCAGGCTGTAAAATGCTCCTTGATAGTTGCGCAGCAGCCCCTTGATATTCTCGTTGTAATAGACGTCGGGATTATTTAAGTTCCGATACTGGAATCTGTCAAATAAATTCGCTTTCAGATGAGTAGGGGAGAGGGGCAGATCTTTTGTGGGATAGGTAACGATTTTAAAGACCAGACCATCCATCCGCAGATAATCATAAAGATTGATCTGATTGTCACGCGAAACGGTTAAAGCAAAATATATCGGACGTCGGAAACGATTAGTCCTTAGGATATCCAGGATCATCAGATCCTGGACCCGAATACCTTTGCCATAGAGGGTTGGTTCCAACTTGAAGGTGATTTCAGGTGGCTTGCTGGTGTCGGCCAGCAGAGTTTGCTTGGCGCCCAACACTTCCGAGCGGTCACGGAGATAGGCGTCTTGCGGTACTTCCAAGCGGATCGGCCGCGGTTCAGGCCAATACTGCGGCTGCAGGCTCATGATTTGAGCATCGCTCAAACTGATGGGCACGCGCGGTTCCTGATCGCGCAATTGCTTGATATACCAATGCGTATTTAAAAGGCTCAAATTAACCACCCGAACATCCTTCCGGATGCCATAGACATATTGCAGAAACCAGAGTGGGAAGGTGTCGTTGTCGCCATTGGTAAAGAGAATCGCATTGGGCTCACAACTTTGCAGAATGTTATAGGAATAGTCGTAAGCCACATATTCGCCGGTACGATCATGCGATTTAAAATTATGGGCCAACATATTTGCTGGCAGAATAAATGCGAGCAATAACATGGCGATCCCAATGATTGCCAATTTTTGCCAGTCAGGAAACTTGCTCGACAACTTACGCAAATAGTCGATGATCGCGGTGATGCCAATTCCGATCCACAGTGCGAAAGCAAAGAATGAGCCGACATAGACATAATCTCGCTCACGGGGCTGGGGATCTTCCTGATTCAAATACAGCACAATTGCAATTCCCGTAAATAAGAACAGAAGCATAATTGCCGAGGCATTTTTCCAATCTTTACGAAAATGAAACGCCATGCCGATCAAGCCCACCAGGAATGGCAACCCCAACAAACCATTAAGGCTATAATTCTCGACAATTCGGCCTTCATCATCCAGAGTTTGGCCCTGGCCAATAAATTGCCAGCCAAAATAACGCAGGTACATTTTTTCAATCTGGTAGTCCCACAGTGGCGCACGGCGATCGACATAACTCCAGTCGCCGTACTGCTCTCGATTCAAATAGCTAACCAAATTTTCGAGATTTTCGGGATCGTTTTCATCAATATCGGGATTGAGCCCGGAACGAATGTACAATGAGGTGTAGGTTGAGGATGCCAATAGAACCAGGAAGAACGAGGCACAAATAAGAAACGCCAGCCGCTTCTTTGTCCGATAGGTATAATAGACTCCGTATAGCAATGCGCCAATGAATACCAGGAAGAAGAATGTTGTGAATTCAGCACCAGTTTTTCGTGTCATCCATAATGACAAATTCGGTAACCACTTCACAATACCGGGGTAGAGTGCCACGAACGCAAGGAATGATAAGCCCACGAACATCCAAAAATTCTTCCATTCGATTTTTTGATATTTTCGAAAATAGACGATCAGGAACAATGCGGGCATCGCCAGAATCATCAGCAGGTGGACGCCGATGGCCAATCCCAGGGAAAACGCGATCAGTAAAATGTACTTATCACTATTTGGATCATCGGCTTTCTCATACCAGACCAGAATAAGCCATAGCACCAATGAGGTGAAAAACATGCTGATGGCATACACTTCCGCTTCCACGGCATTGAACCAGAAGGAATCGGTAAAGGCGAAAGTCAACGCACCGATAACCCCGCTGCCATATACTATCAGCCGATCCAGGTTTTGCTGCGGTCGACCACGAAACATTGTAATCAACCTGACGATGATCAAATAAGCCAGCATCACCGTTATGGCACTGGCGATAGTGGATACTATATTCACTCTCATCCCAATGTCCTGTACAAAAGGAATCATGCTAAAGATACGGCCGACCAGGATATAGAGCGGCGCACCTGGCGGGTGTGGTACGCCAAGAATGTAGGAGCAGGTGATGAATTCACCGCAGTCCCAGAAGGACGTGGTTGGAGCGACGGTCCGCAAATAAACCAGCCATGAAATAAGAAAGACAATTGCTGCAATGATTCGATTAAGACGGGTGTCATTTTGCATTGACTTTTACCTCCGAGACAAAACGTATTCAATGAGTGCCAGCATTTTTCTGGCCGATTCTTCCCAATTAAATTGTCGAGCCCATTCCCGACAGGGCGTAACCAGGCTATTCCGCAGCCGATCGTCTCGAATAAGCTGAATAATCAGTTGCGCCAGGCGATGGTAATCGCCATAGGGATATAGAAAACCGGTTTTGCCGTTTACAACAGAATCTCGTAAACCAGGGGAATCAGCGGCGATCACGGGCACGCCACAGCTATTGGCTTCGATCACGGTCAACCCCCAGCCCTCTTTGGGAGAGGGATTGATTGCCAGCCACATCCGGTTGAGTAGATCGATTTTTGTGGATTGCGTCGTGGCACCGGTGAATTGCACCTTGCCATCGATACCGAGCCGCCTGGCGATCCGTTTCAATTGCGGCAAATAATCACCATCGCCAACCACCAGCAGTTCTGCCGAGGGCAACTGCAGCAAGACCTCGGCGAAGGCTTGAAGAAGGTGATGGACACTTTTGTATTTTTTGATTCTTCCCAAATAGCCAATAACTGGTGTCGGCGAGCGCTTTTCGGGTTGATGAGGATAAGCGATCGCTTCGACCGCATTCTGAACCAGAGATATTTGTTCGTTACGAAATCCTTTCCTCATCAGCTCTTGCTTCGTACTATTCGAGACGACGGCCAAAGGGATATTTCGATAAACGCTCGGCACCAAGCTCTCAGCCGCCGTGACATATAGCGCCACCGGCAGTGTGGATTCCAGAAAAATACTGGATCCGAACAAATGGTGAATGATTCCTATGAGCGGCTCCCTTACATAAAGAGGGGTAAAAAACGGGATTTTATTGATATCATCGATCACCACGTCAAACTGCTGCTGCCGGGCACATTGACGATAAAGCCATGGTACCCAAAAATTGAACAGATAACGATGCCCACGGCGAATCACACGGATGCCATCGATAACTTCGTCAGAAGGTAAGTCGCGATGGCGGCTGCACAGCAGCGTTACGTCATGACCCTGTTGGGCAATGCGTTTGAAAATTTCATGACAATGAACTTCGGCGCCACCTCCCAGGGGATTCCGAATATCCTGCCAGTTGATTACCAGTATCCTATATCCCATGATCGCCTATTTTTCAATCATCTGCTTTTGTCCAACGACTCCAATATCGAGAAAGGTGTAAAATGCCCATGGTTGTTGCGCCAGCTTTGTCCGCATCCGATCACGTAGCTGCGCTACCGGTTCAAAACCACGCGGATAAAGCGGCAACTTGATGCGAATCTTTTTGGCCGCCTCCCGAATGACGCGATAGGCCAAACTGGGGCGCATCCAACTGCCATATTGATGCCGCGCCACAAATCCAGCTCGCTCGAGTAATTTTTTTAACTCATGAATTGAAAATTCTGTTTCCCAGCCTGCGAACCACCTATTGAAAAAAATCAACGCATGTTTCATCAGCGTATAGTAATGATACCGCTGCGGCACATCCACCAGCAGCCAGCCGCCGGGCTTCAGCACACGATACTGTTCCTGCAACAGCGGCAACGGGTCTCTGAAATGCTCCAGCAACCCCTGATGAAAGATGATGTCCAACGAATTATCCGGCATCGGAATGTGTAACGCATCTGCTTGAATGGCATGGACCACAGCAGGGCTGCTTCGATTCAGATGCTGCACAATCGCCAGCGAGCGGGTAGCGTAGTCCAGAACATAAACTGTAGCGCCTGCGGCCGCGAACCGAAAGCTGTCCCGACCGCTGCCAGCTCCCACTTCCAATACCTTGCGCCTGGCAAGTGGTGTTAGCTGGCGCAAATTGTCAAAAATTCGGTCACCCGTGGAATAAACCGCATCGATATCGGTGCGTCCTTGCCAGAATTTTTCCCAATGCTCACGTGTTGAATGTGTTGTTCCCATAAAAAAACTGCAAGAATGAACAGGTTTCTGCATCGCCAGCTTGTCCACCAGCGAAGAATGCAATGATTCGTATTTAAACCAGCCGTAGCCTTTGCATCGTTAAAAACGATCGGCCAACAAATCTGAAAATCCTTAAATATGCACGCTAATCAGGGTGCTGCGATGTGCTATTTTATTTAAGCCCCGACCACCTTAATGCAAATTAAAACGTAAGCAAAATTTTATATTAAAGCAAGCTAAAATTTGGCTAAGCCGCGAAACCAAATCGCTAATTAAAGGGGTAGCCACCTATGATTAAAATAGCCTTAAGCAAGGTCACATCAAATTACCCCATATTCTGCAACTGGCGATGCCTGTAATTTGTCAGCTTCATTACCCAGTTGGCGAATAGATGGTCTTGAATGACCAACAACTATTTTTGAACAAATCGCAGTTGATGCGCTATCATTCAATCCGACGTAACGCTTGGCCCTGCTCGTTAGCTCTTCGTTCCAGCTTGATTCTTTTTCTCTGACTCTTTCACAAACAGCAGTCGCAGATCTCGCAGCACATTGTTCAGCAACTCAGCTTCATCGGCTGCAAGATTGCCTGCGGTTTTTGCCTGCAGCATTCCCAGGATATCAATGGACAATCTCGCCTTCTCCAGATCTCTGGTCACTTTTTCAGTGACTGGATCTTTTAGATGTCCCAAATTGATCAAGGCGGCTGTTTGATAGGTCATGACCAGATAAGAAAATAAAAATTTGCCCTGTTCCTTCTCAGTTAATTTATCGGCCATCATTCTTCTCCCTCAAGATTCAAAGAATTATACAATACTTTGCCGACGTCAGATTAATATCATTTCCGGCCGTTAAGTTGGATGCATGAAATTGGAGGTCGCGTTAGCCAATCCCCGATAGTTCGAGTTTATCATAATAGCGTCGAACCAGCGCATTGTGTTGCAGGTTTAGGGCTAAGGCGTAAAACGCCTCAGAATTATTGACCAGCTCAAACGCTTCAGTGCGAGCGCTAAGCAGCAGTTCAGTATCCGTTAGGGGATCAGCAATTTTTAGGTCCGGCATTCCATGCTGCCGGGTACCAAATAGTTCACCAGGCCCTCGCAATTGCAGATCCACTTCGGCAATTTTGAAACCATCATTTGTCTCGGTCATCGTTCGCAGCCGGGTGAGTGCATCCTCAGTCAGGCCCTGACGGGCAATCAGTATGCAATACGATTGCTCAGCCCCGCGTCCTACGCGGCCCCGCAATTGATGGAGCTGCGTGAGCCCGAAGCGTTCGGCATTTTCGATAACCATGACCGTGGCCGTGGGAACATCAACACCAACTTCGATGACCGTGGTCGACACCAGAATCTGAATGTCGCCGTTTTTAAAAGCGGTCATGATCGCATCTTTTTCCGCACTTTTCATCCGACCATGCAACAAGGCCAGCCGATAGCCTGAAAAAATGCCCCGAGACATTTGCTCGTAGCTATCGATGGCGGCTTTCAAATCCAATTTCTCTGATTCTTCAATTAATGGAAAAACAATATAGGCCTGCTGACCTTGATCGATCTTGGATTTCACAAATCCGTAAATTTCATTGCGCTTGTCTTCATACCGCCAGTAGGTTTTCACTGGCACCCGGCCCGCAGGCAGCTCATCGATTATCGAAACATCCAGGTCGCCATATAAAGTGAGCGATAGCGTGCGCGGAATTGGGGTTGCGGTCATGACCAACACTTCAGGATTCATTCCTTTTTCGGTTAGCAATGCGCGTTGCTCGACGCCAAAACGATGTTGTTCATCAATGACTACCAAACCCAATCGATGAAAATGAACCCCTTCTTGAATGATCGCATGGGTTCCCACCACAATATCACAGTCGCCGCTTTCAATGGCCTGCATAATAGCGGTCCGTTCGCTCTTTGGTTGGCCCCCAATCAGCAAACGGACATCAATGGCCATGCCCTCCAGTAAATGACGAAAAGTCAAATAATGCTGCTCAGCTAAGATTTCTGTTGGCGCCATCAGTGCGGTCTGATAGCCATTCTCAATTGCCATCAACATCGTCACCAAAGCGACAATGGTTTTACCCGACCCCACATCGCCCTGGAGCAAGCGATACATGGGATAGGGCTTTTTCAAATCGGCATAGATTTCACGAAGTACCTTTCGCTGCGCATCGGTCAATTTGAATGGCAACTTATTGATCAATTCTTTGACGCCCTCGCCGACCGTGGGCACTGCCATCATTTTCTGCTGTTGCATGACACGTTGCTTTCGAAATGCCAACAGCAGTTGCATAAAAAAAAGCTCATCGAATTTCAGTCGTCGGCGAGCTTGTTGCAATCGTTCGAAATTGTCCGGGAAGTGAATATTTTTATATGCATCCCGAAGCGAAATCAAATGGTGTCGCTCCACAATTGCAGTCGGCATAGCATCATCGATCTGATCCGCATAGCTGCGCACCAGATGATGGATGATTCTCCGAAATCCCCGGCTATCCAGTCCGACACGAGCAAGCGACTCCGAGGATGGATAAAGGGGAATGATTTTGCCAGTGTGCAAAAATTCATCCTCGTGGTCCTCTGCCGTATCGGACAAGAGATCAAATTCCGGATGAACCATCTGAAGTCCACCGAAATAACCCACTTTGCCGCTTACCGCCAATGTTTGGCCGGGCTTGAACTTCTTTTGCCAGTAAGGAAGTTGGGCAAACCAAACACAGGATAAAAATCCCGTGTTGTCGGTAAGCAGCAGAATAAATCGCGCACGCGCACCCTTCTTAATGCCCGAATTGACCACTTTACCCACCACCGTCGCCGTCTCATTGGGACGCAGCTTTCGTATAGGAGTGATGTGGCTGCGATCCAGGTAACGCCGAGGGTAGTATTCGAACAGATCCGCAATGGTGGCAATCCCAACACTTTTTAAGGCCTCGGCGCGTTTTTCACCGATCCCCTTGAGAAATTGGACCGCCGTGGCTAAAAATGTACGAGGTGCTTCGTTCAATTTATCTGATCCCATTTGGGGATGCCAGCAAAAATTTAGCGCGTCCTATACGCCACGGTAAATTCTAACACCGCCTCCTGATCTTTTGGGACGGCTACCGTGAATTCAGCCGTATAGGCATCTTTCTTTTTGTACGTATGACTGGAGCGCTTGATCTCCCAGAAGCCATAGAATTTTTCTACCACCAGAATTTCGACCGGGCTATCTTTGTGATTTCGAATTTTGATCTGGTAGGTTTCTTCATAAGAATTCTTTCCGGTCGATACTTTATTGGTCATGGCCCGCTCTGGCTTGATGTCGAAGGCATTGCCGAGATATAATCGGACTTTTTCATCCTTGGGTGTATGCTCGACCATGTCCTCCCCCACATATTCCAACGAGCCATCGGCCTGGTCCTGTTTATACACTCGAACCTTTCCTGCTGGCAGGGGCATGCCCAAACCGCTTTCCTTGCTGTTCACAAATTCCAGATTCACCCGCACATCCTCAGCCGCCCGCTGAAATTCATACGAGTAGATTTTTTTTACGTTGGTAGATGCAGTAGGGAAGAGCGAAATCTGCTTAATCTGATTATTGCTGATGGTCGCGGGGCGGCTCAGGGTATAAAGATGATATTCGAAGAATGGCTTCTCTTCAAATTGGGGCACAGACATATCCATCGCTTCTAGCGCATAGGCTTTGCCCATCGCCCGCATCGGCACTGCAGGTGTAACGCGATGGACTTCTCCAGCGATTAGTTTTAATTTTGCATTTGGATAAGTTGCGCCAGAACGGTTATCAATCGAAACCCAGGCGCTGAGTTCCAATCGCTGGTCATCATCCTTGGATACGGCGACATATTCTGCATGCCAATTCATCGCTGAGGTCAAATAGCTGACTTCAGTTTTATGCTTGCCCGGCTGGTCATTTTGAATTTTCCAGACCAACGTGGGCCGGGTAATCAGCCCCTCGGGCAATTTGGGAAAATCAATATTGGCGATATTTTCCCGGCTGATCAGTTTCACCGTATCCGAATCGGTTTTTAAAATGAGACTAGCGCCATCGAAGCTCAGCAACATGCCTTTGAAGACTTTTTTATCCTTCAACTGGACTGTGATATTTTTATCGACATATTTTTGGGCAATTTTATCGGCGTTGATCAGATCGTACTCATAATTCTGTTCCAGAATCCCTACCTTATCTGGCGCGGTGAGCGATCGGAAATGCACAGACGTGGGGTCAATGGCCGCGGCCACGTCCTGATACTTCAGCTCCGAAACGCCCTTTGCCAGTTCCAGCGATCGCATGTCCTTGATCACTGCCAGATCGTTGTTATAAACAGTGACAGCCAATTCGCGTTCCTGAGCGAGGGACAATGTCGTCGCCAGAAATATGACAAACATGAAAATGATGTATTTTTCCATAGTCAATTCCTCCATGTTACGCTGGATGCAAATTATCCCGTGATTTTAGCTGGGACCAAATTTGACATCGTCAGCTTTCGATGCTCTGCAGATTCGTCTGCAGTTTTGCCAGGCTGGCTTGAAAATCATTGACCTTTTGTTTTTCCCGATCGATGACTTCGCTTGGCGCCCTGGCAATGAAATCCGGGTTGATCAATTTTTTTTGAGTTGCTTGAATTTGTTGCTCCAGCCGTGCGATTTCTTTTGATAATCGTTTCTTCTCCACTTCAAAATCGATGAGCCCTTCCAGGGGCATGAAGATTTCGATATCAGCCACGACCGCGCTAGCGGCAAATTTGGGCCTTGATAAATCTCTCCCAACCTCCAGACCGGCCAGTCTGGCCAGCGTAGTGATATAAACTTCGTTGGATCGAATGAGTTGCAGTTGTCGTTCGTTGCTGCTACGAATGCGCACGTTGGCTTGTTTTTGAGGCGGCACATTCATTTCTCCTCGGATGTTGCGGATAGCGCCGATGACCTGCTGAATCAGCATTAAATCCTGTTCTGCAGCATCATTGAAATAGATTTTATCAGCTTTTGGCCAATCCGAGACAATTAAATCTGTTTCCTGCGGTAATTTTACGCTCTGCCAGATTTCCTCAGTAATAAAGGGAATAAACGGATGCAGCAGCTTCATCAGGTGGCGCAACACATAAATGCCAATGGAAAGCGCAAAATCCCTGGCTAAGGCATCATCGCCATACAGCCGAGGCTTGATGAACTCGAGATACCAATCGCAATACTCCCGCCAGAAGAACGAGTACAGATTATCCACAGCTTCGTTAAAATGGAATTCATCCAGCGCGACGGTCACTTTGGCAATGGTTTGGTGCAGCCGACTCAAAATCCAGCGGTCAGCTAATTGCAGTCGCTCCGGATGGCGCAGATAATCCTGATCCTGCAACAAATGCGGAATCTCCTCTGGCGAGAAACTCAAAGCCAGAAATCGGAATGCATTCCACAATTTATTGGAAAAATTTCGGCCAATCTCGAAGTTGGACTCTGCCAGATTGATATCCTGGCCCTCAGAGGTTAGCATTAGCAGCGAAAATCGCACTGCATCGGCGCTGTACTTTTCCACCATCGCTAATGGATCAATGCCGTTCCCCAGGGTCTTGCTCATTTTTCGGCCCTGCGCATCCCGAATCAAGCCATTGAAATACACATCCCGAAAGGGGACATCGCCCATAAATTCCAGCCCGGCCATGATCATCCGCGCCACCCAGAAAAAAATAATATCTGGCGCCGTCACCAGGGCATTGGTGGGATAAAAATATTTCAGTTCGGGCGCATCTTCAGGCCAATTCATGGTTGAAAACGGCCACAGCCAGGATGAAAACCAGGTATCCAGCACATCTTCATCCTGCACGATGCTCGTGCCGCCGCATTTATGGCACGTTGCCGGTACTTCTCGCCGAACCATCATCTCCTGACAATCCTGACAATAATAGACCGGAATGCGATGCCCCCACCATAACTGCCGTGAAATACACCAATCCCGAATATTCTCAATCCAATTGGCATAGACTTTGACCCATTTTTCGGGATGAAATTTGATGCGGCCATCGAGCACCGCTTGCAGCGCGGGTTCGGCCAGCGGTTTGATTTTTACGAACCATTGTGCCGACAAATAGGGCTCAATAACGGTATCGCAGCGCTGGCAATGGGCGACCGCGTGCTGGTGATTTTCAATTTTCTCCAGCAATCCTGCGGCTTCCAGCTCCTTGACCAACTCCGTCCGACACGCAAAGCGTTCGTAGCCATTGTATTTGCCAGCCTCTTCATTCATCGTGCCATCTTCGTTCATGACATTGATCGGTCGCAATTGATGGCGCAGGCCAATTTCAAAATCATTGGGATCGTGAGCTGGCGTGACTTTCACGGCACCGGTGCCAAAATTGGCGTCTACGATCTCGTCGGCAATAATCGGAATTTCTCGCTGGAGCACCGGCAGAACCGCCATCTTACCGATCAGGTGTTTGAAACGAGGATCATTGGGATTCACCGCAACTGCCACATCGCCCAGCATGGTTTCAGGCCGAGTAGTCGCCACTGTAATAAATTGATCGCTATCTTTCAACGGGTATCGGATGTACCACAATTTACCTTGCTCATCACGATGAATAGCCTCCTCGTCCGAGAGCGCTGTGCTACAGCGGGGACACCAATTGATGATATAACGTCCGCGATAAATCAGTCCCTTCTCGTACAGCCGACAGAAGACCTCAATCACGGTTTTTGATAAGCCGGGATCCATTGTGAAGCGCTCGCGTTCCCAATCGCAGGAGCAACCCAGCTTTTTCAATTGTTCGATAATCACGCTACCATATTTTTCTTTCCATTGCCATACGCGGCGAACAAATTCGTCTCGCCCCAATTGGTGACGGGTCAATTTTTCGGTCTTCTTCAAATGCCGCTCCACTACATTCTGCGTCGCAATTCCGGCATGATCCGTTCCCGGCAGCCAGAGGGCTTCGTCCCCCAGCATGCGATGATAACGAATCAGGATATCCTGAATCGTATTATTATAGGCATGTCCCATGTGCAGCACATCGGTTACATTTGGCGGCGGAATGACGATGGAGTAGGCCTTTTTTTTCGGATTTACCTCAGCATGAAAGTAATTTTGTTCCAACCAATGTTGGTACCATTTTTCTTCGACTTGTTTGGGATTGTAGATTTTGGCCAATTCTTTTACTTGCATGGTGCTCATCAACTCCTCTTCAAGACATCGCGTCCCCATCAGCAAAACAAAACGAGACGATATTCAAAACATAACTTGAATTTATTCAGATAGCAGATTTCAAAACCAAGGACTCAAATATAATCAATAAATTTTTAAAATGAAAGATAAATTTAAATTCAATGTTAAGAAAATCATTGCTAAAAATCAAGAAAAAAATTTGGTGCTTTTAATTTTGCAGTCGGTTGCTTCGCATAACTTATTGCATGCAAATCCAGAAGGGCATGGAAGTGGTATCGGATTTGTTTCTCTAAGTGGCAAAAATACCGGTGGCGAAGAAAAGGCAAAGCAAGCTTTGGTGATTCGATAAAATAAAAACACAATTTGGAATTCATGAATTATTTTTGTAGTTTCAACCAATATGATATTTGAGGTTGTTAATTGGAGATTAAATCTTCAGTCTGACATTTATCATTATTGGTGTTAACATCGAAGGGAGTGTCTCGGCATTTTATGGAGGCTATGCTCGAAATTCTATTATTTTCAATCTACCGATTTAATCAAAAAATAGAACGAAAGCACGAAGCAACCTTGCACCGCGCCAAGAGAAATATTGGAATAGCGATCGAACCGTCTGGCATCATTAAAATAACTGCTCATTTCTTTAAACGACCCAGCTTGCAGGTATCTCCGGTATTTTTCGTCTGCCTGATCTTTAAAGTACACCGTGGCCAATCCGGTCACTATCGACAACCCCCATAAGCCATATGTTAGTCGCCTATGGCGAAGCTGAGCTGTTCGTTGAGATGATTTAGCATTGATTTTTTCGAAATATGCGTTTTTTCTAATCAATTGAAGTTTTACATAATTGGATTGAACAGGATCGAATTGCAGCAGTTGGGTTTCATAACCATCTTTTTTAAACATGAGCTGCTGACGGTTAATCCCATCGAGCAGCATAATTAAGGGCGTGGTTCCATGCCATTCATCGTTGATATAGACATCCGCACCAAAAGGCTCAGTTTGGATGAACACCTGCTTTTGGAACCTGGGAGCCACAACCAACGTCTCAGCAGGTGGAAAAGTAAGCTGCCGGGACCAATCTGGGTTTCCCCATAAAAATCGTTTTGGATTCAAGGCAACAATCTGGTGCTCTCCAGCCACCAAATTAACAACGGGCAATGGCGTAGGCCCCAATATTTTGCCATCACATAATATGACAATTCCAGTAGAATCGGTTTCTACCTTGAGATAGCTAACTTCTTGCCCTTGAAGCAACGCTGGAAGCAAAACCAGCAGTGGCATATAAAAAATGCTCAGCATGAGGCGCCATTTAAGCGTCAAATTTAAAAGTCCTCCTCGCTGGAAAAAACATACAGGTAGTTATTCTCAGACGCACCAATGAGATATTTGTCCCAAATAATTGGCTGCGTTCGAACGCGGCCTTTGGTTTTGAACTTCCACAACTCCTTGCCGGTTGCCAGATCTAGGGCATAATAGTGGTGATCCAGCGAGCCCACAAAAACTTTATCCTGGCTAATTAATGGCGGAGTGCTGATCACGCTTTTGGCTAAAAAAGTCCACAGCTCTCTACCGGTGAGCCGTTCCAGGCAGTGAAGCTTGGAATCGGTGGTACCAAAAATAACCTGCCTGGCGTTGACCGCAACCCCATGGAGAATTAGCCCTGTCGCGTTATACCTCCAAAGTTCATGGCCATCATTTAGGCTTAACGCATAAAATATGCCATTGCGAGAACCAATATAAACAACAGTATCCCAAATAGCAGGAGTCGCCTGGACGCTGGCGTTGGTTTTGAATTTCCATACAACATTGCCGGTGCTTTTATCAACCGCATACACAAATCCGTCATCACAGCCAAAAACAATCTTGTTCTGATGCGCCGCTGGTGAGGATTGAATTTGATTGGGCAGTTTGGTTTGCCAGATGCGGGCCCCTCGTTCCGGATTATACTGATCGACATGCTTATAAAGGGCGGTGATGAAAATGCGCTGGTCCAGAATCAGCGGCTCCGACGCAATATCCCCGGCATCGATTTTCCACTGATACGTGCCAGATTTTAGATCATATCGAAACAATGTCTCGTCGCCATAGCGTCGGGCAATAATTAAGCTGCTGTCAAGATAAGTTGCTGTGGCTTCGTGGTCAGTCTTTATGTGGCCTATTTTTTTGCCGGTACGAATATCCAATGCATACAGCCGACCATCCAGTGTGGTAAAATACAGTACGCCGTCAACGGCCAATAGCGTTTTTCCGATGGCCGAAGTTGCGCTATATCGCCATTTCAGTTTGAGTGGTAATGAAATATCACCAGCGTAAGAATTGGTTCTCGCTGGATTGCCACCCGCCATGAGCCAATTGGGAATTGGTTCGGCAAGCGATGTTCCCGGTCGCAGGCGAATTCTGGCGCAACTCATCAGGATAATGAAGCTTAGTAGGCTAAATTTTAGGTATCTCAAAAACACGCTTTCCTCATTATTTTGCCATTGGAAATAAAATGCACTGGCATTGCAGTGCGATTCGAATCAGAGAATGGTGCCATACGCTATTGGAATTTTGTTGAATAGTGAGCTGACGCTAATAATCCCAGCCAAAAAAGAATTGTGTGAAGACCCCTTGGCTCAAGTCAAATTTCCCGGGATGGATCAAGCTGCGGGTTTCATGAAAAGCGAATTTCTTACCGAAATCCAACCGCAGTACCAGGAATCCTCCCAGACGCCAGCGAACGCCAAAACCAAAGCTGCCCAGGATATTCTCAAACTTGTTATTCCAGGCATTCCCCAGGTCCAAAAAAGTCGCTCCACGAATGGCATTGAAGCCCATGCCGCCAAAGGGAAAATTGATGATAAAGCGATCAATAAACGGAAATCTCAGCTCGTGGTTGATGAGGAAAATTTTATTACCCCAAAGCGACCAGCGTCGATAGCCTCGCAAATCCCAACTGCCACCCATAAAAAATGGCAATGCCTCTTTGCCATGATTGTACCGGGTCATGGCGCGCACGGCATAGGTCACTCGATTCGAGAGGCGAAAATATTTTCGGGCATCAAAAATGATGGTATAAAAATTTACATTGGAATGCTGAACATCCGTCGTGTTGCCGAGCGTGATATTCACCCGCTCACCATCAACAGGTCCCGAAGCGCCCCAGAGCGAATTATCCTTCACATAACCGATGAAATTAGAGGCCAGCAGCGCCTTGCGGGAGTTGTCAAATCCGTACCATTCTTTGTATGAATGCCGAAAATTCACCGAGGCTTCGATGCGTTGAAAAACCGATAGGGGATAGCTAACCGAGGCAAAGCCACCATAGCGGCGTTCATAAAAAAATCCCTCGTACCAATTGTAATAGCGGCCGGCGAAATGATACAAGCCCACAGCATAATTGGTGCGACGCGACAGGTCGAGCCGCGAGACAGCGATATTGAAGCTGTCGAAGAACTCATCGCGAGATTGTGCGTTATTAAAAATCAAAAAATGATACTGATAATTGCCCAGCATATCGCTCATGGCTAACTGTGCGCCACCCGAAACGCCAAAAATTGGATCCTGCATCACCTGGCTTTGGGCGACATCGAGATTGAATTTGGGTTTGTATTTTACCGTGCTGACCGCCGATGGCGCAACGATTTTGGGGCTCATATCAAGAGGGCGTTTTACTTCCAATGAATCCCGTTGAACAACCACAGCGCTGTCAGAGCGACGACTCACTTCATCCAACAATTGAATCTGAAATGAAAATTTCTCAAACGCAGTAAAAAGAAGCTGATCGCTATCGGTCCATTCTGGATCATACGCGCCAGTGGTAAAATTGGTAATTTTTCGTGCCTGAAGCGCATGATTGCTCAGCGAATAAACTGGCATGGGCGGCGCGGCCATCGCAGTTGCAGCCGACCATTGCTGACTGGCAAGATAAGATGATCCCGCTGCCGATGGATTTTCCAGCAACCAGATATTGAACGCGCCATCGCGATCCGATGTAAACGCCAGGTATCGGTCGCCAGGAGAAATTGCCGGAGTAAAATCATTGTGAAAGCCATTGGTGACATAGGCAATTTCACCCGTCGAAATATTTAGCACAAAAATATTGTAAAAGCTACCCTGGTCAGAGTTGGTTCGATCCGAGCTAAAGTAGATGAATTGGCCATCAGTCCCCCAGGCTGGATCCCGGTCATCAAAGAAATCATTGGTCAAGCGCTGCAAATGGTCTGTTTCAACATCAACCACGTAGAGATCACTTTTGCCTGCAAAGTTGATGCCCGTGAAAGCGATTCGTTTGCCATCTGGCGACCAGGCGGGGGAGTAAAGGGTAACCAGCTCATCAAATTTCAGTTTCCTGGTTATGATTTTGTCGTTCAAATCATATAAATAAATGAGATCGCTTTCGCCGCTTTTGGATATAAAGGCCAAAATGCCGCTGGCATTCACGTCGATTTTGCTATTCAAAATATGAAAGGCCTCAAAGTCATTGCTGCGTTCGCCTTTGATCAGGGCTTCCACCGATTTTTCTTTTTCCAGTTTTTGAGCCGGAATAGGCGAACGATAGATCTCTGAGTAGCCGGTTCGATTGGAAACAAAAACCAGGCTCGCTTTGCCCTCCTGTCGATAAAATGCTGGCTTGGTATTGATTCCTTGAAACGTGATTTGCCGCGCAACCATCTCTGGAAAATCATTCTCAGCCAGAAGCGGATAATGCTCTTTTTTCAAATGATAGAGCCAGGCCCGATCGAATTCCTTGTAATCCAATTCGATGGTCAGCTTCATCACATCTGAAAAATTGTCGGACTTCCAGCTATTTTCGATCATTTGGACGATTTTATGTTCACCAAAAGTATCCTCGATGTATTTGAAGATCGCTTGCCCTTCTTTGTACATCAAAAACGTGCCATAAATTTGATACATATCCTCCAGCGGTACGAGATAGCCGTTCAGCACTGCGTCTTTGATAAACATTTCGGCCTCATCGTTCCAGCCTTGCGACCAAAATTCAGCCAATCCCTCGATAAACCATAGCGGCAAGGAAGGGAAATGCGTCTTGCGGTGGTCTCTTAAAATCTGATAATGTTTGCTGTGGGTAAATACATGCACCAATTCGTGTCGAATCACCCGTTTGAAATCCGGAATGGAGCCATTCGATGGCACCACTACCCGACCTTTAATAAATTCAAAAAAACCGCCCACGCCTTCTGGAAGAAGGTATGGAATAGTATTGGTCTGCTGAAAATGCGCATGATTGGAATAGAAGATCAACGGAATACGCTGCGAAATACTGTGGTCGAATTTGTTTTGCAGAAACAGGTAGCTTTCTTCCGCTGAAGCAGCCCCGATTTCTGCCAATTCGCGCATTTCCGGATAGAAATAGATATCAAAATGTTCCGTCTTTAACACATACCAGGTGAAATTGTTGTACTGCACCTTATTGCGGCCAAAGTAGTATTGGCCGTGAACGACGCCGATGGAACTTAGGCACACCAGCATCAAACCCATTAGTTTTATAATCAATCGCTTCACAAATCGCCTCAAAGTTGTGCCCTGCCAATCATCGTGCAATTGGTCATTTTTATATACTCAATGAGCATTACTGGAGTTCAATTTACCACTTGCTGGATTAAAATTCAAGCAATTTTTCAGATAATGTACTTGACTGAAAAATTATTTATGTTTATATTTAGGGCAACAAAAATTTCCCCGAGAGACTGCAATTCGCAGTGCGCTTCCAGAACTAATGTGCGCCTTGAACATAACATTGAGGATTATGTTGAAAAAAAATGGCATCCTTCTTGGCTTAATTTTTCTAGTTAACTCCGCGGTGGCTCAAGTTATCGACATCGCTACTCTTCATCAAAATGACGCCCAGGGCGTTCCAATCTTGTTGAATCAGACCGTCACCATCGTTGGCGAAGTTACCGTCAGCAATCAGTTTGGCATTACCGGCTCGATCCAGGATCGCACCGGCGGAGTAGCCATCTATGATGCAAACTTCGCTTCTAAAGTAAATATTGGTGATTCGGTTAAAATCTCTGGCACCGTGACTCAGTATAGTGGATTGACAGAATTAAAAAATGTCACAATTTTGCTTCGCGTGCCCAGAGCTCCATCTGTTGTGCCAAAGCTCATTACCTGTTTGGATGTGGCCACTGAGGGGGCCAATGGTGTCGAAAAGCTGGAGGGACAATTGGTTCGCATCAACAACGTGGCTGTCAACACCAGCAAATGGACGGTTTCTGGGGCTGGCAGTAATTTTATTCTGACCGATGCTACGGGTTCCTGTGAAATTCGAATTGACAAAGATACCGACTTGAGCAATACCTCGGCGCCGGCCGCTCGCTTCGATGTCATCGGTGTGATTCAGCAATACGATCCCGAAAGTCCTTACACCCAGGGCTACCAACTGCTGCCTCGATTCAAAGCCGATGTCATCGACAACTCAGTTTTAGATATCGTTTCTGGACCGGTCGAAAAAAATATTTTGCCATACTCGATGGACCTAACATGGCAAACTCAGAGCGCCACGAATTCCATTGTCATTTATGGCAAAACCTCAAATTATGAAATCGATACCATTGTCGTACAGGAATCAGTGAAAAACCATCTGGTACATTTGGCCCAATTATGGCCGGCAACCCTGTATCATGTCAGGGTCGGAGCCGGCACAAATGGCAATTATCAATATTCGGCGGATCGCATTGTCATGAGTGCCTCGAACCCATCATCTACCGGCAAAATGAATGTCTATTTTAATCAGTCGGTGGATCCAGGTTATGCTCAGTTTGGTGTCAACGCCGAAAAGGCGAATCTACTGAATAAGCTCGGTGCGCGTATCGAAGGGGCCAGGTATTCGATCGACTTCTGTTTCTATTTTTTGGATGAAGCCGCAGGCCTATTGGTAGGCGCATTTCAGCGCGGGGTGAAAGTTCGGGTTATCTATGATTACGATTCCCAGCGACCTGGCGACAGCGATGCCGTTCAATTCCTCAAAAATGCCAACGTGCCCATCATTAATGATCGTTTTGGCGACAACAACGGTAATGCCGCAATGCACAATAAATTCATGATTGTCGATCATCGCGACACCACCTCGGCTGCTGACGACTGGGTCTGGACCGGCTCATATAATGCCACCGAATCCGCCCGATTGTATAATGCCGAAAATGTCATCGAAATCCAGGATCAAGCCCTGGCAGAATGCTATACGATCGAGTTTAATGAAATGTGGGGCAGTGACCGTGACGCACCTGATCCTGCCAAATCTCGCTTCGGTTATCGCAAGACTGAGAATACGCCGCACCGTTTTAATATCAACGGTGTCGAAGTACTACAATATATGAGCCCCTCGGATCATGGTCAGGAGGCTTTGTTAGCTGCTATCGAGCAAGCACAGCACGCGTTGTATTTCTGCATGTTGACATTCAACCAGTCCTCAATCGCCAATGCCATGTATGGAAAATGGAAAACTGTTCCTGAGTTTAAGATCAAAGGAGTGATTGATGGCGAAGACTTATCTGGTAGCCAGTATTATAATTTGATTGGCACTGGCAGCCAGCCCTGGAACCCGCCCGCTGATGTGCATCTCGATAAAGAAGCAAAATATCTGCATCATAAATATTTGATCATCGATGGCGATGGCCGTTCAGGCAACTCAGCGCTGGTCACCGGGTCGTATAATTGGAGCAATGCGGCTGAAAATAGCAATGACGAAAATTTTTTGATCATCAAGAGCCCCCTCATTGCTAATCTGTACTTGCAGGAGTTCGCCGAGCGCTATCATAAGGCAGGGGGAACCCAGGATTTGACGCTAACATCCGTTGCCATGTCACACCGCGAAACCATGCCGGGCTCGGCTCTGCTGGCGCAAAATTATCCCAATCCATTCAATGGCCAAACGCAAATAAGAATTGAGGTCGCTGCCCCAACGACAGCAAAACTTGAAATCTTTAATGCCATTGGGCAAATTATCCGCTCGTTCGATCTTGTATTTCAAGTTCCTGGTAGCCATGAGGTCATGTGGGATGCTCGCGATCACGAAGGCCATGCGGTAGCTGCAGGAGTCTATTTTTATCGACTGAGACTACTTGAACCATATAAGACAATGATGGCCCAAAAAATGATCCACTTGCCCTGATGTTACCGAATAATCTGCTGGAATGGCATTATGAAAAAATTAATTTGCCTAATAAGCAAAACATTGTTCTTCACGCTGATGGTCACTCAAATCTCGAATTCAAGAAATATCAGTGTGAGCCACCATTTTAATAAGCTCGATTTGGCATTTTCAAAAAGCTACCACTTTGACGTGGTTACTATGAAAGGGCTGGAACTGTCGTCGCAGGTAGGAGCGCCACAACTACCGTTTCAAATTATTCACCTGGCCATTCCAGTCGATGAACGCGTCGATCACATCGAAATGACCGCGGTAGAACCTGAATTGCTGACTGGAAATTATTCGATTCTTCCAGCAATTCGGCCAGAAATCCTTTCCGCACATTCAAAAAACAGCTCTGCAATCGATGTTCCAACACCCAATGCGCGCATCTATGCCTCCGAAGCCGCATTTCCCGCACAAGTCATCGAATTAGCGGGAGAGGCACGTTTGGGCGCCATCAAACTTGTTGCGCTTCGTGTTTATCCGCTGCAATATCATCCCGCAGAACAAAAGCTGTTTTTTTATTCAGACATCCTCTTTCAAGTCATTGCAACGCAGGAAAGTTACCATCAGACCCAAAATGCCATCAGCGAAACTGAGTTCTCTGCTATCCTGGCATCGAAGCTCGTAAAAAACATGGCTGGCTCTTTACTGATGAAAAAACCGCTTGCCAAAGATGAAGCATCTGAATCAACTCCGAAATATGAATATTTAATTATTACCAGCAGTTCGCTGGAAAGCAATTTCAAGCCTCTTCTGGATTGGAAAACCAAAAAAGGCGTTCCAGCAACTATCGTAACAACCGAATACATTTATGCCAAGTTTGCAGGCTCAGACAGGCAAGAACAAATCCGAAATTTTATCCGCCAGGCAGTGAAGCTCTGGGGCGTGTATTGGGTGCTTTTGGGAGGCGATGTGAACATTATCCCCGCCAGAACCGCTTTTGCTATGGATTGCAAGTTCGGCGGCGATCGTCGGGAGAACGAAATTCCGTGCGATCTGTACTACGCGGATCTGGATGGCTCCTGGAATGATGATGGCGATCAGATTTTCGGCGAAATTGCCGATGAAATTAATATGATTCCTGAGGTCATTGTTGGCCGGGCGCCGGTCGAAGATGCAGCGGAAGCGAAGGTCTTTGTTGATAAAGTGTTGACTTATGAGAAAAATCCTCCGCAAGGATATTTGCGCAAGATGCTGTTTGCTGCCGAGATCCTGTGGGCCAATCCATATACCAATACTGGAATCGGCAAAGATATGATTGAACAGGCATATTTGCCTCCTAATTTTTATGAGATCACCAAGCTATATGAAGACCTGGGCAATGAATCCATCGCCACGGTTCGCACGGCTATTGACGCCGGCCAACATATCATTAACCACCATGGCCATGCCAGCGCCAATGTCATGGGAATGGGGGACGGCTATTTCCGAAGAGCGGACATGCAGACATTGACCAATGGTACCATGCAAGGTATTCTCTATTCCATCGGTTGCTACCCGGCCAATTTTGAAGTCGATTGCATTGCAGAAGATTATGTGAATAATCCCAATGGCGGGGGAGTGGCTTTTATCGGCAACTCTCGCTATGGCTGGGGTTCGCCAGGCAATCCTGGCTATGGCTATTCTGATCGGTTTGACTTTCAGTTTTTTCGTTTTTTGTTCAAAGAGCGGGTCCACAATTTGGGCCTGGCGTTAGCCTTAGCCAAAGCTTATTATGTGCCATTTGCCCGGCAAGAGAATGTCTACCGCTGGTGCATGTATGAAATCAATTTACTGGGTGATCCTGAAATGCCAGTATGGACGGACGCTCCCTCCCATCTGAATGTTCAAGCACCCGCCCGGGTAAACATCGGCAATTCCGTTATTCCAGTCACAGTAACTCACCGCAGTTCGCCACTTGAAGAGGCCCTGGTGTGTCTCAGGCAAGCTGAAACTATCTATGAATATGGCCGCACCGATGCCGCAGGGCAGATTCAATTCGCTATTTCGGTGACAGATGCTTCAAAACCAATCGAACTCACGGTGACGGCATCTAATTTTTTACCCGTTGAAAAGACGATTGCAGTTCAATCCAGCGCACCTTATGTAATTTGCTCCGATCTTGGCATTGATGATCGCACAGGGAATGGAGATGGGTTGATCAATCCGGGCGAAACTGTTCACCTCAAGCTAAGATTGAAAAATCTTGGCGCGGCAGATGCGAATCAAGTGACTGTAACGGTCACTTCAACCGATTCATTTATTACCATGATCGATCCCAGCGCTATCGCCGGTTCTATTGCTGCCAATGATAGCACCGAATGCATGGATGTCTTGATCCTCGCCGTTGATCGTCAATGCCCCAATGGATATGTTTTGCATTTGAATGCCCAAATCTTAGCTGAGTCCGGCCTGGCCTGGAATCAAACCCTTGCCTTGACCAACGCTGCCCCTGTAATTTCGCTCTCACATCAAGAAATCAACGACAGGGAATGGGGAAACGGCAATTCGATTCCTGAGCCCGGTGAAAAATTCCGTTTGACCATTGGCGTGGTCAACAATGGCCTGGCCAGTGCTCATAACGTTCGGTCGACGCTCACTACCACTGATCCCCAAATTCAAATCGATCCCAAAATCAGCGCCTGGGGAACGATAGCTCCAGGGCAGATGGCTGTGGATTCATTCATCGTGCAGGCGCTACAACCGCCAATTCCATCGTTTCCGGATTTTCGTTTGAACATCACCACCGAGGAGGGATTTCTGTTCTCGCCGTTGTTCCACCTGACCATCGGAGCAACTGGCTTCCAGGACGATCTTGAACACGGGACAGGAGGATGGTATCGACCCAACGCAATGTCCAATCATTGGCATCTGTCAACCCAAAATCCTTATTCTGGGGGCTATTCCTGGTATTGTGGTGACGAAGCCACAGGCAATTATCTGCCCCATGACGACGCCACGCTTGAAAGTCCAGCTTTTTATCTGGGTCACAATAGCCGACTGACATTCTGGGCCTGGTTTAATGTGGCTATCTATGGCGTGAATGGTTTTTATGTCGACGTATTTGATGGTTTGAAATGGCGGAAATTAGATTTCATCGGAAGCGGCGGAGCGCTGGATTCGGTATTGATGGGTAATGATTGGTTGCCATATAATTACGATCTCTCCGATATCGCTGCTGGCACGTTAAGTCGAGTGCGATTCCGGTGGGTGAGTGACGACGAGCCGCTGCCACCGGGGAAGATTACCGGCGTTTTTATTGATAATATCGAGATCAGTTCACAGCCCATTGTTACCATGGAGCCAGGCGGCCATATTATGCTGCCCGTACCAACCGAATATAAATTAGCCCAAAACTATCCCAACCCCTTCAATCGCTGGACGCGGATTGATTATCAAATTGCAGGGGAATCTTTTCAGCAGGTGACACTGGATATATTTAATCTCAACGGTCAGAAGGTGCGAACTTTGATTGCAGGTCTTCAGGCCAAAGGGTATTACACAGCATTCTGGGACGGTACTGGCGATAAGGGCGAACCTGTGGCGTCAGGAGTATATTTCTATCAGCTCAGAGTGTCTGATCTAAACCTGCAGAAGAAGTTGCTGCTTATTCGATGAGCTCGGAGAAAACTTTCGAGGGAAAGGAATTGTTGAATTGATAGTGGGTATCGGCATTGATATCATTGAGGTCCCGCGAATTGAAAAGCAACTGGGTTCCGGCGCTGAAAGTTTTATTCGCAGAGTCTTCAGCGATAGCGAGGTGAGCTATTGTGAGAGCAAGCTAAAGAACAAAGCGCAAAATTATGCTGTTCGCTTTGCCGCCAAAGAAGCCTTTTTTAAAGCGATTGGCACCGGCTGGCGAAAAGGATTATCATGGCGGGACGTCGCAATGACAAATGACGAATTGGGGAAGCCAAGCATTGTCGTTTCGGGGCAAGCTCAAAAAATAATTGACGCTTTGCATGTGTCAAAAATACATGTCTCAGTTTCGCATCTTAATCAAATGGCGGTTGCTATTATCATTTTAGAGCAGGAGAGTCTATGTCACACATCGGATCTTACGAAGAACGTGTAAAGAATTTTGATTGGTCGATTTCAGAGAAGGAACTTGGCTACAAACCCGGTGCTACCATCAATATTGGCTGGTATTGCGCTGACCGTAACTGTCAACTGGGTCGCGCAAATAAAATTGCGTTGCTGTGGGAGGGATCAAGCGGCAAGCAAAAGCAGTATACGTTTAATGAAATCCGACTGGCCAGCAATACTATTGGCGCTTTCCTCAAAAACTTAGGCATTAAAAATGGTGATCGCGTGTGCCTATTTCTGGATCGTGTGCCAGAGCTGTACATCGGCTTTCTTGGAATTTTGAAGATTGGTGCCATTGCTCAGCCGTTGTTTTCTGCCTTTGGCGATGAGTCGTTGTTTGTACGGCTCGAAAATGCTGCTACCACGGCCATTATCACTCAAAAAAAACATGTTGCCAAGGTGCGCAAAATTAAAGATAAATTGCCCGCGTTGAAGCATATTATCATCATTGACTATGATGATCCCAAGCCACTCCCAGAGCGAGAAGTTGCCTTTCTATTGGAAAGCATTCCACCTGTTGAAGATCTTGAAATTTTTCCATCAACGGCAGAGACGCCGTCGGTTCTGCATTATACTTCTGGAACTACTGGTATGCCCAAAGGCGTTCAACATGTACATTACTCATTAATCTCTCAATATTTGACGACCAAATGGGTGCTGGATTTGCATGACGACGATATTTACTGGTGTACCGCCGATCCAGGATGGGTAACAGGCACCTCGTATGGGATTATCGGCCCCTGGAGTCTGGGCATTACCCAATGCGTTCTGGATGCGGGTTTTTCCGCTGATGCCTGGTATAAATTTATCGAAAAATATCGCATCACCGTTTGGTACTCTGCCCCCACCGCCATTCGCTCCCTGATGAAAGCGGGTAATGAAATTGTAAAAAAATACGATCTCAGTTCCTTGCGTCATCTGGCCAGTGTGGGCGAGCCGTTAAATGCCGAGGCAGTTATCTGGTCGGAAAAAGTATTTGGTTTGCCATTCCATGATACCTATTGGCAGACCGAAACTGGCTCGATCATGATCAGCAACTATCCTGGAATGAAAATAAAGCCCGGATCCATGGGCAAACCATTCCCCGGCATAACAGGGACGGTATTGGATCCAAAAACGCACGAGCCGCTATCCCGAAACGGTACTATTGGTTTGATTGCATTCAAACCTGGCTGGCCCGCAATGATTCGAACCTACTGGAAAAATGAGGCTACTTTTCAGAAAAAATTTATCAATGGGTGGTACATCTCTGGTGACCGGGCGACCATTGATAATGACGGCTATTTTTGGTTTGTCGGCCGCGACGACGACGTCATTAACACCGGCGGTCACCTCGTTAGCCCATTTGAGGTTGAATCAGCATTGTTAGAGCATGAAGCTGTGGCCGAGTCCGCGGTTGTTAGCAAGCCAGATCCGATCAATATGGAAGTCGTAAAAGCATTTGTAGCGGTCAAACCGGGTTACAATGCCGATGCTGAACTGGAGTTGAACATCATGAATTTTATTCGAAAAAAACTTTCCCCACTGGCCATGCCCCAGGAGATTGAATTCGTAGATTCGTTGCCTAAAACCCGAAGTGGCAAAATCATGCGTCGCCTCCTGCGTGCCAAAGAATGGGGGGAAGAAATCGGTGATACTTCAACCCTGGAAAATGAGTGATGCTTAGCTGGAGGACGAAGTTCGAACTTTGCCTAAACTTTCATTAGCGATTAGCAACGATAGTTGATTTTGAACAGCAAATTTCAAGGAGATTGATTATGGATGAAATGCAAAAAATCGTGCTCGATTATGTGAAAAAAGAGTATCTCGAAGATGAAGATCAAGAGATAACCGTAAATACGCCGCTAATTTCTGGCGGAATTGTAGATTCGTTCTCCATGGTTTCATTGAAGCGTTTTCTGGAAAATAAATACAAGATTTCCATCCCCGATGAAAAAGCGACTCCAGAAGCATTCGATACCGTAAATAAGATTTGTGAATTGGTGCGGCAGTTTATTTAGGTCGCTCAGAAATAAATAAGCCCTTAAACCCAAATTGGTGGCCGATTCGCAACGGCAGGGCCTCCAAAATGTGTTCCGTTCAATTCTGACTGACAATAGGGGAGAAGCGATTATGGCATTTAGTAATCAAATTCGTGCACTTTACCAGCAGGACTTGCAGGCTATTCGTGATCAGGGGATTTTCAAAGAGGAGCGATTCATTCATGCCCCGCAAGCAGCGGACATCGAGGTGGAATATCCTGCCGGTTCAAATTTGAAAAAAGTGATCAATATGTGTTCAAATAACTACCTCGGCCTGTCCAGCCATCCAGAAGTGATTCGGGCTGCTCATCAAGGGCTGGATTACAGAGGCTACGGCATGTCTTCGGTTCGTTTTATTTGCGGCACGCAGGACATCCATCATCAGTTGGAACAGAAAATGACAGAGTTTCTGGGCACCGAAGATACGGTTCTTTTTCCCTCCTGCATGGATGCCAATGCCGGGGTATTTGAAGCAATTTTGAATGAACAGGATGTGATGATATCAGATCGGCTGGTCCATGCGTCCATTATTGACGGCATTCGTCTCTGCAAGGCCCAGCACGATACATTTAAACATTCAAATATGGAGCATCTGGAAGAGAAATTGCAATTCCATGCCGATAAACGGCTAAAAGTAATTATCACCGATGGCGTCTTTTCGATGGATGGAGACACCGCTCGGCTCGATGAAATGGTGGCGTTAGCCGAAAAATATGATGCCATGGTGTTTGTCGACGATTCCCATGCCACCGGTTTTATCGGCAAGACCGGACGCGGCACTCACGAGAAATATGGCGTCGTTGGCAAGATCGACATTATTACGACAACCTTCGGCAAAGCATTGGGCGGAGCATCTGGCGGCTGCGTTTCCGGACGTCGCGAAATTGTTGAACTTTGCCGTCAACGGGCCAGACCCTATCTGTTCTCAAATACCGTGGCGCCGGTTATCGTATCCGGTATTTTGAAAGTTTTAGAAATCCTGTCGCAAACCACGGAACGACGGGATAAGCTGGAACGAAATGCGGCTTATTGGCGGAAAGGGCTATCCGAGGCTGGTTTTATCCTTAAAGAAGGAGATACCCCAATCGTGCCCGTCATGTTGTTCAATGCCAAGCTATCGCAGGATTTTTCACGCGATTTGTATGCCGAAGGAATTTATGCCATTGGCTTTTTCTTTCCGGTAGTGCCCAAAGGCCAGGCAAGAATCCGAACGCAAATTTCTGCCGGCCATGAGCAACATCACCTGGATAAAGCCCTCGACGCGTTTATAAAAGTGGGCAAAAAATATAATATCTTGGGCAAAACCAAGGAAGAGATTATTGCCATGTATGGCATGTAGTCTATTATTATCAACAATTGAACGATGCCATGGTGGGCATTTCTGGTGAAACCAATGCTTCCTGTTATTAAAAATCACCGTGGCATTTTCTTGAATTTGGGAAAGGCAGCGGCTGCCCCTTTCACAATGGCCGGCCGCCAGCCTCAATCGTTAGTCGTTTTGGGGAACAATTTTGATTTATTCGAGTAAGCGCAATTGTCGGTTGAGTCTTTGACGGCGGAGGTAGGATTGAGCAAATTATCGAAATTTTTGAGGTCAGCAGCAACAGGGCTTCTCTCATACAATCTACTATCATTCGCTTGCTGCTTAATTGCTGCGAGGCCGGTCTCTGCTCAGGAGAAACTGTCGTATTATTTAGAAATAGATGAAGATAATTGGGATGGTTTCAATGTCACCATTAGTATTGATAATAATCGGCAAAAATCCCTCTACGCCTTTATTCCCGAACTAAATCCGCTAAGCAAGAAGTCCGCTACTAAGACCGGCATCACCAGAATCAGCGCAATTGGTGATTATGGCGATACCCTGGCCATTACTCAAACCGCTGCCAATACCTGGTCGATTAATACCAAAAAAAGTAACATCGTGATTATTTCTTACAAGATCAAAATCCAGAAAGATCGAGCGCTTGGGGAATGCCTCAGTCGACGCTTTGCCAGGGTGGACGGTGCTTCTGTATTTATGTGCGTTCGTGAATATGACCAGATGCCAATTGTGTTATCGGTTCGCGTTCCACATCGGTGGAAATTGGCTACCGGGCTTTCATTGACCGATCAACAGTTTGTTTATCGTGCCGATAACTATCGGCAACTACTCAATCGGCCTTTATATATTGCTCCCTTTGCCGATATTTTCTTTACTATTCAAAATCGTACTTGCTATATCATATTGGATGGTGATAAAAAATTCAATTACGACTCTTTGTCCGTGCTGACTCATAAGGTGATGACCAACCAACTTCAGCTCTTTAAAGATGTTCCTTTTGACACTTATTTGTTTATCTTTCGAATGTATCCCGACAACGTCCGGTTGGTTTCCAAAGCCTATGAGAATTGCAGCATTGTGTATGCGCCGGTTCAAACTGCCAGAGATGATTTATTGAAAATCGTTCGGCTGGTCGCCAGCAATTTTTTTCAAACCTGGAATGGCTTTCGCTTTTATCCAATCTTCGGAAATACTGAGGCATATAACAGAGACCTTATAGAGCGGCACTGGTTTGTTAGCGGCGTTAGCGATTACTATGGGCATCTGAATTTGGTCCGAGCGAATTTGATCTCCGCTGATGAGTTCATTCAGGAGTACGTCCGCTTGATGAATCATTTAAACCAGTATGCCGAATACTCGAATACGCCATTAAGCCAGCTTCCGCTAATTTTCGGTAACGATCCTCGGGTGCATCAGTTCATTCGGCTTAAAGGTCACTTAGTGGGGGTGCTGCTTGATTTGCAAATCCGCGAACTTTCGAAGAATCAGCGCTCCTTGGATGATGTAATTTTGTTCATGAACAATTGGTTCGGTCTTAATAACGGTGAATATCAAGACTCGGACTTGCCACGAGCCATCAAAGCGGTGAGCGGCGTTGACGTATCGGAATTTTTTGATAAATACATCGATGGTGTGCTGCCCCCCCCGATCGAAACAATATTTCAGAGCGCTGGCATTTTCTTTCGTTCGCAGTCGGACACTATAGCTGATTTGGGGTATATCGTTATCTCCGATGAAACCAATGAGGTTCTGGATTTGAGCGAAAAAGGGCCGTTAGCTTTCGCTGGCCTTAGGGTTGGGGATAGGTTACTGTCGCTGGCCAATCACAAGCTAAATTCATCACGTGATTTGGAACAAATTATCGATACGCTTGGCGTTAGCAGTTATATCGATTTTTCAGTGCAGCGCGATAAATTATTTTTGATGCTTTCGGCCAGAGTCAAAGGGCGAGCCAGTCAGCGGTACTATCTCAGCAGTTCCACACCCAAAAGCGATTTTCAGCAATTCATTCGACGAACCTGGCTAACCAATCGATCGTTTTGAAACAGGATGGCAGCTTATCCGCCCTCCTATTTCCATTTGATCGGTTAGTCTGTTTTTATGACCGTCGACAAGGCGGCAAATATCATCACCAGACATGGCCCGCAGGTATTGCAGCAGAGGATTTTGAAATCCTGCATTGATGACCATGCTGAAGCTTTGGCCACAACATGAAACGGATTCGATGTCAACCCAATCACAGAAGAGCGCTTCCATAGTCGGTAGATTGCTTTATATTCCGCGCATGAGCTACAGTGGAGCTAAGCTGATGTCGGCTGTATTTCAAGCGGCCGGTATTCATGCTCAACCATCGCCAGCTTCGGATTCGAGCACGCTAGAACTGAGCGCGAAATATCTGAATGGCGATGAATGCCTGCCTGAACGCGTCACGCTGGGCGATTTTTTGAAAGTTATCGACGACCCGGGATTCGATCCTGCCAGAACTGCTTTTTTGTTACCGACCTCCGGCGGGCCCTGCCGTTTCGGCCAATATCAGGCCGTGCTCAAAAAGATCCTGCGTGAACGGGGTTACGAGCAGGCGCTGGTCATTTCACCAACCAGCGCTAATGGTTATGAGGGTTTTGGTGAGGCCGCTCGAGCCCTCATCCGCACCTCATGGCACGCATTATTGGCCAGCGATTGTCTGCGAAAGCTTCATTTAAAAATTCGACCTTATGTAGTAAATAGAAATTTAGCTGATGAACTCTTTCATCAAAGTCTCGATGAACTCAGCTCAATTTTAGCCACCCAGGGTCTTCGGCCCCGGCATTGCTTGCGGCAACTGCGGCAAGGCTTAGTACGTGCCAATAAGCGATATCACTCGCTATCCGCACGCTTTACGAAAGATAAGCCCCTTATCGGCGTGGTTGGAGAGATATTTTGTCGGCTAAATGAATTTAGCCACAATTACCTCATTAATAAAATCGAAGCATTGGGCGGCGAAATATGGATTTCCGATATTGCCGAATGGCTCTGGTACACCAACGATGAGCAGAGGTGGCGATTGATTCGGGCCGGAAAACGTTACTCAAGCGACATGTTGGCAGCAAAAATAAAATTTGCCATCCAGCGCCATGATGAACACTATTTATTACAGCCACTCCGAGCCGAGTTTGAGGGATATGAAGAGCCGCATGATATCAGACAGGTCTTAGCTTATAGTAGCCCATACCTTCCTCAAAATGGCGCATTGGGTGAGATGGTGTTGAATGTTGGCAAGGCGATTTATTTGTACCACCATGGCGCAGATGGCGTTATTGACATCAGCCCATTCACCTGCATGAATGGCATTGTTTGTGAAACGGTTTACCCCCAGGTGAGTAAGGCATGTGCCAATTTTCCAATTCGCCTGTTTTATTTTGATGGCACCTCCTTTGATCTCGATCGCGATATCGAAATATTTTTGGACCTGGCAAGAAATTATATGCAACAAAAAAAGATACAGCGCCGATACCCATATTATTTTCGATAAGGAGCTCTGATGAGAAAGATATTTTATGGTTCTGTTTTCATTCTATTGCTCGCGCCATTTCTGATTGCGCAAGACGAACTGCGCTATGAAACCAAAGATCGCTATGGCCGGACACAAAAAGTGCTGACCATGGATTTTTCCAAGCTTCAGCGACCGGCGACCCTGGATGGATTTCATGCGCTCTATCATTTGCCACCCATAACCCAGGATACTACTGGCACCTGCTGGTGCTTTTCAACTATCTCATTTTTAGAGTCGGAGTTGGTCCGCAAAGGCAGAACTGCCGTCAAATTATCCGAAATGTATATTGTCTATTGGGAGTATGTCGAAAAGGTCCGGCGGTTTGTCCGCGAACATGGCGATTCCTTCCTTGGCGAAGGTTCGGAGCAGAACGCAGTATTAGAGCGAATGCGACAGTATGGATTGGTGAGAGCCACCGATTATTCCGGCCTAATTAACGGGCGAACTCGACATAATCACGCGCTAATGTTCCGCGAGATAATGAGTTATCTGGATTACATTGCGAAAAATAAGATCTGGGACGAAGAGCAAGTAATCGCTACCACAAAGATCATTTTGAATAAATATTTGGGAGAACCACCAAAAACCATTGCGTTAGATGGAAAGGAAATTACCCCAAATCAATTGATGCAGGACTATCTGCAATTGAATCCTGATGATTATGTGCCGCTGATGTCGGTGATGTATGCGCCCTTTTATCAAAAAGCCGAATTGAAATCACCTGATAATTGGTGGCACAGCGAGGATTATCTGAATGTCCCCTTGGAAGTGTTTTACAACACAATAGTGGATGCGCTAAAACAAGGTTACACGCTGGCAATTGCTGGCGATACATCTGAGATTGGCCGAAACGGCGAATATGATGTCGCCGTTATCCCATATTTTGATCTGCCACCAACAGCAATTGGTCAGAACGCGCGGGAATTCCGAATTCATAATAACACGACCACCGATGATCATGCCATGCATCTCGTTGGATATCAAAAAATGGGCAATCATACCTGGTTTCTTGTCAAAGACTCCGGTGGCAGCGCCTGGAAAGGCCAATTTAAAGGCTATTTCATGTTGCGGGATGATTATGTTAAGATAAAAATACTTAGCGTCTTGGTGCACCGCGATATGGTGGCAAAATTGAATCATTCAAAATAGATTGCGGCTGCTTCTATCTATATGCTTTAACTAAGAAGGGTAACAGATCAATGAAAAGAATCAACATGATTCTATTAATATTGGTAATATTCCTGAATTGTGGAAAGCAAAAGGCCACCAAAATGCCAATCGAAACGACCGACTTCGAACCACTCGCCATCGAAGTTGCATCGCAGCCAGGTAGACCGTTTATATTTACCAATAAACAATCAGCATTCTTCTATGGATTTGCTGGTAGCACTCTTCAGGATGGGCATCAAGGTTTTTATGTCATGTCTCGAAAATATCTCGCAGACTACTCAATGGTCATTGATGGCCAACATATTGAAAAAAAAGCGGCTTCACAAATCAAAATTTACCCCGATCATCTCTTGCGCACCTTTCTGAAAGATGTTGTCGAGCATCTTTACTTTCTTGAAGACATTAATTGTCTGATTCTTGAATATGCGGCCTCAGAATTGCATTCTTATGAATTCACGCCATTATTTGATGACAATTTCAATCCTGAGGCCTGGGAAATAAGGTGGCAGAAGAATCAAGACTTACTCATATTAGCGCCCAAAGAAAAAAACAAAAAAGAAGGAGCTTCAAATTGCATTGGGATATGCTTTGATTGTTCTGTACAATACAAATCCGAACAAAGAATTCTAAAGCACTTCGATATCCCCGCCAGGCAAATTGGCTCATTCCGGGTTGCCAAGGACCTGTTTCGGATTTTTATCATAGTTGCTCCAAATGAAGCCGAGATTAGAAATTTAGCCACTTTGTTACCTCAGAACTTTGAAAAATATCTTGATGCCAAGCGACAGCGCATCACCAAATTGCTGGGGGATTGTCATTTTGAAACCAATCTTGCTGATTTCAATAAGGCATTTCGCTGGGCCTTGCTGTCGATGGATCAACTGATTATGAAACAGCCAGCATTTAATAAAAAAATGACGGGTATCTTTGCAGGACTGCCGTGGTTCTGTGATTATTGGGGGCGTGATACATTTATATCGTTGCCAGGCGCAGCCCTGGTAACCGCACAATTGGAACCAGCCAAAGAAATTTTGCTCTCATTTGCACAATTTCAATCGACCAATGCTGATAATTCAGATTTTGGCCGAATCCCTAACCAAATAACCACAGAAAACGTAATTTATAACACCGCGGACGCCACGCCATGGTTTGTGCGCGAATTATGGGAATATTATCTCTATTCAGGTGATTCCGACATTTTAAAGAACCTTTATCCGGTTGTGAAGCGTACGGTTGATGGCACCCTCAAGTACCACATGGATCAGAATTATTTTCTAACACATGCTGAGGCAGAAACCTGGATGGATGCCCAAGGAGCCGATGGACCGTGGTCGCCGCGGGGTAATCGAGCGGTCGAAATACAGGCCCTCTGGTTTCAACAGTTATTAGCAGCAGCTAATATCGCTAATTTGGTTGGTGAAGACCATATTGCCGATGAGTGGCGTCAAATCGCCAGGCAACTTCAACAAAATTTTCAACGAAAATTTTGGAACGATAAACGGTTAGCTTTGTATGATCATCTTAATTCAAGCGATGAACCAGATACCAAAATTCGCCCCAATCAAATTTTAGCAGTCACGGTTCCGGAGCAGCCGATACTCAACCCCGAGCGAGAATTGATGGTTGTGAAAGAGGTGGCCACCAAACTCGCTTATCCCTATGGTGTGGCCTCGCTGTGGCAGCACGACCCTGATTTTCATCCCTATCATGTTCACCCGCCATTCTATCCGAAAGATGCTGCCTACCATAATGGTACTGTCTGGCTATGGCTTTCAGGACCTGTAATTAGTAGTTTCATGAAATACGGTTACGAAGATCTGGCTTTTGAAATGTTAACTTCTGAAACCACACAAATTTTGCAATGGGGAGGTGTCGGTACGTTATCTGAATTATTGAATGCTGTACCATTTCCCGGTCAATCCCTTCCCGCGCCTTCGGGCACTGTTACACAAGCCTGGAGCCTTGCAGAGTATCTTCGCAATATCTACCAGGACTTGATTGGCATTAAACCGGATGTCCCGAATCAAAAGATCATTTTAGAACCTCACCTGCCTGCCATGATCAATTCCCTCACCTGTCGGATTCCCCTGGGGCAAGCCAACCTTCATCTTTATATGCAGCAAGAGTCCCAATCGTTTAATATATCGCTCAATTATCTCGAGGGCAATCACGATTGGACTATCGAAATTCGATATTCAACTACTCCAGGTGAAAAGATCATTTTCAGTTTTCCCATTCAGATGGAACAGGAAAAGAAGGTGC
>JAPDQM010000006.1:0-76261 GCA_034505795.1 Candidatus Zhuqueibacterota bacterium | reverse complement strand
CCAGAAGGGGGAAGTGAGACCTTCTTGTTCGGTCAGCTCTCGCAACGTCCGCTGGGAGGAGGTGACCATACATAATTTATGGGCATTGGCAAAGGCACGCAGGGCATTGAAACAGTCATCGGTGAAGCGAGGCGGGTCATCTTTTTTGGCAGGCTTGGCCACCAATTTTTCAAATTCATCCATCAGCAAGACGGGCAGAAGCTGCTGGGATTTCAATCCATCCAGGGCATCGGAGAGCAGGCTTAGCCATTCCAGCTCATCGCATGGCGGCTTTTTTTCCATTGGCGCAGCCGTTATTTCATGCAGCACCGCCTGGCAGAACCGAGCCTGGGTGGCAAAACGAGGCTCCTGCAAATCCAGGTAGATGAATTTGAACCTGGCTTTGGCCGCATCCTCCAATCGCCTGTTACCCGTCAAAAACAGGTGATACAGCAATGAGGATTTGCCGATGCGCCGATCGCCGACCACTGAAACCGAATCGCCATTGCGCACCCGAGACAGGATATTGGTGATCTCCTGCTCCCGTCCGACAAAATCATGTTCGTTCTTAATGGTGGAGCGATTGGTGAAGGGGTTGTGGGGGATGTTGGTCATATTTGTATTCTCCTTTTCAGGCAAACCAGGATTTTTTCAAAAACCTGGTTTGTTTCATTAAGAAACTTGTTCCTGCAATTTTTCTTGAACCCAGAGATTGATCAGGGTTTCAGAGGTGATGCCGTGTTTTTTAGCCAGCGACCTAACTTTTTCGGAGAGACTTTTCTCTAAAGGATAATAGATCACTTCTGATTCAATCTCGACATCAAATTTGACTTTTCGCGTTTTGTCCCAAACCTCAGTCACATCGTGGCTATCCCAATACTCGCCAATCTCTTTATAAGAGCTTGCCTTTGATATAGAAGTTTTATTTTTGTTCATATCGTTTCCTTTCTGCAATTGTCATGTCTCGTGCGGACAAAATTAATGCCTGATGATTCTTTTTATGCACAAAAAATATCGTAAGGTATCGACCTGCATTTGTCTGACCAAAGGCTAGATAAACATTCTCTCCAGGACGATGCCCTTTTTCAACAAATCTAAAATGATTGGAGCTTCTCAATACTTCTTTGACTTCATCCTGAGTTACCTGGTGTTTTTGTCTGATCTTTTCGATGATCTCATCAAGCCAGATAACGCCTGCAATCTTCAAATCAATTGCTCCTCGTTTTTTCGTTAAATGCACTTTTGTTTCATATATCAGTTACAATCTCGCATTATGAAAAACCTCATGTGTTGAACGTTTTGTTGCCACTCCTGTTTCTAATTTATCATGAAGTCTAAGGGCTTCCTCTGCCCAGAGGCGTTCATTTTCTTCATTGGAAAGATCTTCGAGGCTGCGCAAAAGCTTATTGGCCAATTTTGCCTGCAAATCTGGATGTTGCTTGAGCGCCTCGATTTATACATTTTCCATGCTTATCATCTTTATTCTCTCTGGTGGTTCATGTTAACCTGCAGGCAGCTTTCGGCTTAAAATACATAAATCTATCTGAAAAATCAAGGCATTTTTGTGGAGCAAATTGATAATTCGCCCAACGCTCCTGACAAACAAAATTATGTTTTTTGATAATGAAACGATCGGCGAAGCAAATATGAAAAATGCTTCCTAATAAACTAAAGCTATTTTTTTATTCAGCCCTACTGATGTCATTGTTCCGAGCGAAGGAATCATTGGAATTTTGTGGTCTAAGCTGATTCCATCGTTCTGCGCGATGGAATCAGTTAAATCTTTTGAGGCAAATTGGCAATTTGCCCCACAGAAATACTGCTTGCTTCTCACTATATTTTTTATTATTTTCATCCTGAAATTTTTTAGTAAATGAATTTGCACATGAATCACTAACATTCACGAGAAATCCCAATGAGAGCAGAAAATCATTGTCGGCGATGCCAGAGGATTCATTTGATCGCCATGGCTCTGTGGTTTATGATCTCGAATTGGTCCCTGGGAGTGGCGCAGTTCAAAGTGCCCAAAATTGAGCCCGAAGAGACGGTGCTGGATTTCAAGGCCTGGGAGGTATTGCATCAGCCTGTGTTCGGCTACAATCGGGTGCAGGGCTTGTTTGCTGGTATAGATATCGCGGTCTATTGTCAAAAGCTCTGGCATATCAAGTTACAGGGGAGTCTGGGCTATGGCTTTGAGGATCAGTTTCGTTACCGATTTGGATTGCAGCGCTCGTTCATCAAAGCCAGTCCCTTGACCATCGGCGCTTATTATTTCGACCAGGTCGCCAGCTTAGACGATTGGTACATCAGCAACTGGGAGAATAGCCTGGCGGCCTTGCTGTTCAAAGCAGACCTGAAGGACTTCTATGGGCAACGTGGCTGGCAGGTATTTCTGGATCAAAAGCTATGGCAGCAGCATACCATCCGTATCGAGCTGAATCGAAAAAAGTTCCAATCGCTGGTGAAACAGACCAACTGGTCGCTGTTTTATCGGCACAAAGAATTTCGTGACAATCCCGCCGTGATCCCGGAAAATGCCACCAGTGCCAGACTGCTATGGGTGCTGGATTGGCTGGATACGGATCAAGTCCCCAATTGCGGCTGGTTGGTCGAGGGGATTGCTGAATACACTCGCGGGGATGTGATGACGACGCAGGGACTATTCCTGACCATCAAGCGATTGATCCCGACGTTCGAGACGCAGCAGTTGCAAATGAAATTGCTGCTCGGCGCGCGCAAGGGCTGCGATCCGACCGCGGAGCAGTACCTGATGGACCTGGGCGGTATTGGCTCGCTGGCAGGGTATCAGGATAAAGAGTTCAAGAACGGCAATCGCCTGCTCTATGGTACGGTGCACTATCTGTTCAATCAGCAATTCATGGGACGCCGGCCAATTCGCTACGTGCCATTTTCCAACCAATTTGTGTTTGGGTTTTTTGTGGAAAGCGGGTGGTTGCATTTTGGCGGAAAAAACAACCAGCCGGTGGAGGATTTTAGTGGCCTCAAGATCGATGACTTCAAGACCGATGTGGGGATCAGTCTGCACCTGTCCGATGAGCTGGCCCGGATCGATGTGGCCAAGCGGACCGATCGAGCCAAGGATGCCTGGCGCTTCACAGTGAGATTGATGCCGAGGTTTTAAATGGGTTGAAGGGGGCAGTTTGGAGACCGCGCGAATTAGGCGAATTTTTCGAATTCCGCCAATGGTGTGGGTAAAAGTTGGGGCTTCGCTTTGTTGAAGATAGCCTAAGACATCATATCTTTTCAAGTTGCTTTCTGCCAAAGGGCAGACGGGAGGGCAATCCGCTTATAATTCGATTTGAATGGGGTCATTGAATTTTGATGCAACGCACTGGGGTAAGATAGTTGATGGGTAGATTTTCAACGATACGGGAATTGAGCCTGGCAATCCTGTGGCTTATATATTTTGTTGCGACCGCATTGGGGCAGATTTATCTCAATTCCAATGAACTGGATGAGAACCAATGCAGCGACTCGATCCGATATCAGATCGATAAGATCGAAATTATCGGTAATGAGAAGACGCGGCCTGAGGTGATCCTCAGAGAGCTGCATTTTGCCGAGAAGCAAAAGGCTTCCCTCAGCGAGCTATTGGCTGCGCTTAAACGGGTGCAGAGCCTGATGCTGTTCAATCGGGTGAAATTTGACATTATTGGTGATACGGAATACAGCACGCTGCTGATTACGGTCTATGAACGATGGTACATCTTCCCAATCCCAATGGTCTACCGCAACGAACGAACCTGGAAAAAAATCTCCTATGGCGGCAAGTTGCTGTATTACAATTTTCTGGGGCGCAACATGCTGCTGAACCTCTCGGCAGCATTCGGATACAATCCGCAGCTTAAATTTTCCTTTGATAATCCCTGGTTTCTTGGCGAGGCTAAGCTGTTCACCAATATCACGTTGTTTTATAGCCGCATCCGAAGTCTGAGCCTGGAATTGAATGACTACGAAGATCGGCGAATCGGCATCGAATGGACTATTGGGAAGCGGTTTGGGCATTTTTTATACACCGGCATGACGCTGGGTTTTACCCGACTCACTGCGCCGGCCAATATTGGCTTGACGCTCTCGCCGAGCGGCAAAGATGAATTTCCCTTTGTGGTCCTGGGAATCCAGTATGATAATCGAGATCTGAAAGAATATCCCCACCGGGGCTGGTTTGCGGGATTTTCCGCCAAGCATGTGGGCACCAGCGCTGGGATCAATTACAATCGCTACCGTGCCGATGTCCGTTGCTATCTGCCATTGAGCCATCAGTTCACCCTGGCGCTGCGAGGGAGCACCAATTTTGCGCAAGGCGAAATTCCCAGTTATGATCGAGTCTTTTTAGGTTATGAGGATCGCATCCGAGGCCGCTATTATGAAATTTTCGAAGGCGAGCATTTTGCGTTTGGCGGTGCTGAGTTGCGGTTCCCATTATTAAAAATCCGTTATCTCGATGTCGAGCCGGTCATCGAGCAGATGCGCGAATATTCCAGCAACTTAAAATTCGGCATCAGCGCTGGCATCTTTTTCGATAACGGCATTGTTTGGTATCAACAACAAACGCCTTCGATTCGACAGGTCAAATCCGGCTTTGGGGCTGGCTTGCATTTTCATTTACCTTATGTGGAAGTGTTCCGGGTGGAATGTGGTTTCAATAAACAACTGAAGGCCCAGGCCATTGCTGATATTGAAGTGGCTTTTTAGCAACAAAAACTGGCACTAATCAGTCTTTGCCAGCAAGCGATCGCTCAGTTCAATAAGGATGATATGAAGCATCGAGAATTTTTTTATGCCGAACCCGAACATATTGCTCAGGATCGCCTGCAGATTGTCGGTGAGGAACTGAAGCATCTGGCTCGAGTGGTGCGGAAACAGGTTCGGGATGTCATCGAAGTCGTGGATGGCAAGGGAAATTTGTATACTGCGGTTCTTACCCAAATCACCGGCCATATCGCGATAGCGGATATCCAGAAGCGCAGCCGTTTCGTTGGCGAGCCAAATTTTCAGCTTACCCTGGCCCAGGCAATTCCCAAAGCCAATCGTTTCGACTGGGTCATCGAAAAAGGCACCGAAATCGGCGTGGCCAGCTTCATCCCCCTGATATGCGAATTTTCGATTGTGGAAAATACCGCCCATCGCCAGGCCCGATGGAAAAAGATCGCCATTGCAGCCATGAAACAGTCGGCGCGTTCCAGGCTCCCGGAGATTAGATCGCCCCAAACGTTTCATGATGTGGTTCGCAACACAGATATGATGCAATTGGGATTCATTGCCGAACGCGGCGAGGACGCCAGGGGCTTATCCCAATTGGTCCAGGAACTGCGTGCTAGATCAGTACCATTGAAATCGGCTGTCCTGTTGATCGGCCCGGAAGGGGGGTTTTCCGATAAAGAGCTTAAGTTCGCATGCGAGAATGGTTTTCATCGGTTTTCTTTAGGCCCCCGCCGATTGAGAAGCGAGACCGCGGGCCTCGTGGCCTCAGCGATCATGATGGAACTGGCTGGCGAGTTGAGCTGACTTGGTCGTGAAAGCGATGCTTGGTTTTTCGTATGGCCAATATTGGACGATTGTCCATCAAAAAGCTAATCCGGTGACTTTATAGCTGATCCCTACTGAGGCATTTTCTAAAAACTGCCCTGCTTTGGATGTATCGCGATCATAGATGAATTTGGTTAGCACGTTGACTGCAATATACTGGCTAATCTTGACCGAAAAATTTTGTTCCCAATAGACATCGGTATAGCGCCAATTTTTCTGCGGGTCTTTCTCTCGGGTAATGGAAGAAACAAAGGCTTGAAACAGCTTCAGACGAGCGTTCCATTGAATTCCTGGTTTAAGTTCCCCTTTCATCTCCGTGAGCCATTCGATACCGCTGTCAATCTTCATCGCGCGCGCTTCGTCACCCGTCCAACGTTTCCTTAACCGGCGATCATTAGCGATCAGCTCTTTGGCGCTGCCTCCCAATCGCGAAGCAATAAGCACGCTTTGACGCTTGATAAGATTATAGGCCAATCCAGCGCTTTGAGTTAACTGTAATGGATTGGCGAAACGGGAGACCAGTTCCTCGCTTTTGGGATCATATCCTGCCTTAAACTGAGTGTTCAGGGACATTCCCAAATAGGGGTCGATCAATCTATCTACCGTGAATTTGATAGTGGTATCGTAATCCAGGATGTCGGTGGCTTTTTCTGGGGCTTTCCAATGTCTTTGTTCCTGGACCGAAATCTGGCCGAATGAACAGATTAGTCGATTGGTCCATTTGTAAAATTTTCTTTGATAATTGACGTCGCTGATTGCATTAATTTTCCAGGTAAAACTGGCTTTGCCACCGCTGCGCCAATTGCTATTGAAGGATAACTGATTCGCATCCAGGCCCAGGGACAGATTCGCGTGCCAATGCCTGGGCTTATTGTTCCAATTAGGCTGAAACCAGGCGACTCCCCAATTGCGATCAAAAAAGCCATAGTCGAGCCAATGCTCATAGCGGTAGCGCTCAACGCCATTTTCCATGATCAAATAGTCGTAGCCGTGGATGCCGTTGAAATATGAAAGGTCCCAAACGGTAGCGATATTTTTCATAGCCTCAATAGTTGGCGCAACCGCTACCAGGATGAGATAGTTGAGGTTAGCGGGATTCGGATAGATGTAAATACCTGCCGCCCCATGGGCATAGCAGTAGGAGTTCCCAAATTTCAGCCCCTGGGTGTCAACCTGAATGGGCAATTTGGGTCCGAGGGACTTTAGATAACTATTTGCAAATTCATTGCCAAAAACAATTAGATTCGCTTCCAATTTTTGTTTGGCCGCTATCGTATCGGGCAACAGCAGTTGGCTTAGGCGGTGTCTCTGACCAATAGGGATCGATTGCATGGCAACATTATAGCTAAGTTGGTTATAGGCTGGGTCCGGGTGCTGGGTGCTATACACAAGTTTTATAGGTCGAGAAAAGATGTTGGCGATAGGTCCGTGGACCGTTGACGATTTCTGAAGCGGTAGCTCGGCGGCTGATAACAATTTCCAGCGATGGTTGATTGATGAAAAGATAAGTGATGTTTGATGTTTCTCGATTTCAAATGTACTGGTCGAATTGATTGTGATCTGTATCGGCCATTTCAGGCTTGCGGGCAGCCAATCGCCCCGGAGCTGGAATGCTGACACATTGTCGCAAGTAAGTAAAATCTGATTTGAGTCCATTCTGGCTATAACGGAACCAGCGCGACGATAATCGAACTGAGACATCATTCCGATCCAATACGCGGAGGACGGCCCGTTGCCGCCGAATTGTAGCGTCAGCTCCGTCGGTCTCAATTCCTTGTGCTGTGAGAATAGCCAGGAAAAATACTGATCGGTAAACAAACTTTCAAATTTATTGCTACTGGTATCTGGCAGAAAATTGCTTTGCGGTTCAGCTCCTGCATCGAACAAGATTTTGAGACCGGCTGTTGAGGTTGGCCAATTAAGCAGCCGATCTACCAGCCACATGGGTGTGTAACGGAGATTGCTAACAGCCAATTTCTGAGATAATCTCGGAAATAGCAAGGTAGCACTGGCGAAGCGATCTGGATAATGATGCGCCATGAGTACCGCTACTTGGGCGCCCAATCCGTTGCCAGCCAGATGAATTCGCGTGGGGTCAATGCGATACTTCCGAAGCACATCATCAATTGATTCGGCAATTTCGATCAAGCAGAGCTGAGAGAGGTCCGATCCGTAATATTCGCCAGGAAAAATGCCGATGACCGGCTGTTGCCACTGGGATAGAATCGGTCCCATTCGCCGGGCGGCTGATTCTGGAGTTTCGTTATCGTCATGAAAGTAAATATAAAGCGGATAACTTTTACCGGCATCGAATGCTTCGGGCAGCGCCACAATATAGTGGTTCACCGTCTCTAATCGAGCGCAATGGTAAGCCTGTTCGATAAGCCTAAACTCCCGATCATAGAACACTTGCTTGTTCATGTAGAAATTCGGGATCTGATCAATTCGCTTTTGCGCCTGGTTCATGACGTTGTAATAATCAAATCCACTGATCGCGAAATTCAACTGATGCCTCAATTCATCGATCCAATATTGAATCAGGTAGTTCGCTGATGGATCAACGTTTTTCAGCTCCCTGAGCACCCGCGCCTGAGTAGCGAGATAGGCGATCTGATCAATGAGGTGTCCTCGCGACCAGATGGCCAGATCGAATTTAAACACGCTTTTTCGATCTACAATCTGCAACTGCAATGGGCCGGCTTTGAGCATCGCCGCGGGGATCTGAATTTTTTTCCAGTTTTTGCGCGCCACAGAGACAATTTTGTTGAGCAACGCCTCATCGTTTTGCATCAGCCGATAGCTAATTCCCCTGCGCGCGGAGCGGGAATAAATCCAAAACTCGAGCGTATCTTCTATCGACAAAAAAGATTGGACAGGCAGCGCCTGAATCGCTGAATATTCAGGATCAAACAATAATAGATTGGCGAATGCCAGCGTGAATTTTTTCATTGCAATGCCGGCGGTCCATTCCAGCCAGCCTCGATAATGACCGCCATCGTTATCGAAAACCACCAGAGAAACGCCAAAATGCCTTCCAGCCAAAGGCATTGTCAGCCGCAGGTGATACCAGGGGATCATGACTTCATAGCGGATGGTATCTGCGGTTAATACCATTGCAGCCGGAAACGGCTGACGATCAACGCCGGTACCATCACTTGGATCATACTCATATACAATTGCTTCGCTATCCCTCCAGGTCACTACAAACTCGTAATCATCATAGCGATATTCGTGTTGGCTATTATCATCATCGATGTCAAACGCAAATTGAATGCAATCGTTAGCCCAGGCCTGGTATCCCGAAAACGGAAAGGCAATGGAGTCGTCAACGATCTCGACCGCAAGATAAATGCCGGCCTCATCCCAGGCCCACCAGAATTGGGCACTGCAATCCGCAGGACCAGCCCAATCCTGATGCCGATATTTGGCATACCGCTCCTGATCCAGGCGAACTGGCGGAAACTCGCTCCATTCATTGAGCAAACCATCCACTACGATGCTCGTGCGCGAAGCAATATAAAACGATCCATTATTCGGATCAGGTATTTGATTGGCGTGGCACTCTTCGCCATCACCAATAAATATTAACAGCATCAATAAAAGGGTTAACCAGGAAAGTGATCGTTGCAACATTGGTGAATTACCCTTCAATTAGAATCAATTCCTTAGGCAATTGACAAGGCTATCAAGGTCGATTTAGTGTAAAGTGATAAGGAGAAAATTATTGCTTATCGTTTGATATACTACAATTAAAAATAAGACGCTGCCTGCGAAATGCGTCCAAACGCCGACTGTCGTTAAACGAGAAAGTCCAAAGCATCATCTTGCTGCCAGAGCCCTACTTGATTTACGAGCCTATTTAGAAAAAGGGGATGGTTGACCATCAGCCTGGTGGCTGAGAATCATCCCGGTGCTAAAAACTTATCGGCATTGGTGTCGTCGCTAAAAAATGAATTAATTCAAACCAAATCGGCATCATTGTTATGAGCCCGGAAAGCGGCCTTTCGCCCATGGAACTAAAATTGGCGCTGAACAATGGCTTCCATTGCTTTACCCTGCGCCCTCGACGATTGCGCTCGGAAACGGCTGGCATTGTTTCGGCGGCAATTTGGTTAGAATTGAGGGGAGTAATGGGCTAATTGGCAGGCCAGAGCGCCCCATCTGTTGATTACTAAAAGAACAGTTTTTCTTCCAAAAAGCTCGAACAGACGTGCTGCCCCAATAAATTTGTGGTTCCCAAATCAAATTGCTGTATAGAAGCCAGCTTCGCCTGCGGGCATCAATCTGGTATTGACCAGATGCGCAAAATTTCCGAAACGATCTCCTCCTGGCACCGATCACAACTATCCATCGCAGAGAGCTCGAACCACTTAATGCGACAATCCTTCCGAAACCAGGTCATCTGCCGTTTAGCGTAATTTCGGCTATGCTGCTTGATCCAGGACACCATTTCATCGTAGCCAATTTTTTGGTCCAGATAATCAAAGACCTCCCGATAGCCCACTGTCTGTAGACTATTCAACTGGCTGCCATAGCCCTGCTGCTGTAGCCTATGGACTTCATCGATCAGTCCCTGTGCCAGCATGTGTTCAACTCTGGCGTCTATCCTTTGATAAAGCTGGGTTCTCTCCATAGTAAGTCCAACCAGAATCGGCTCGAAATCGGCTGGCAGGCGCTTCTGTTCCTGAAACGTGGAAAATGGTTCGCCGGTCAATTCATACACCTCCAGTGCCCTCACGATGCGGTGGCCATCGTTGGGATGAATTTTTTGAGCATAATTGGGATCGACCCGTTCCAGCTTTTCATACAATACCGCGAGGCCTGCTTCGGCTATAAGATTTTTCAAGCGCGCTTTCACCTGCGGATCGAAGATCTCTTTTTCGAAAAATCCATCCACCAGAGCCTGAATGTACAGTCCCGATCCACCCACAACCAGCGGCCGTTTCCCCTGCAGTTGGAGCTCATCGATTTTGCGACGGGCTTCACGGCCAAACTGGCCAGCACTATAATATTCATTCGGATACTTGATATCGATAAAGTGGTGAGGTACCATGGCGCGTTGCTCAGGGGTCGGTTTGGCGGTGCCAATATCCATCAATTTATAAACCTGTCGCGAATCCGCGGAAATAATTTCTACATCATGCAATTCCATGGCAATTTGGAGTGAAAGGGCAGTTTTGCCGACACCGGTCGGACCAACCAATATGAGGATGCGCGGTTTCATGCCTACCTATCAGCGTTAGATCCTATGTATTGTGCTGGAAATTCGATTACCGCAATGACGCTGCGGCCAATTTGATTAAAAATGATAACACCACCAATTAAGGCCGATCTGTTTCATTAGCGGCCGAAATCCTAATTTTGCTTATTGTACTCTGTGATGCATTGAACGTTCCGAAGACGATCCTGGCGTGGCAAAATAACACAGGCTGCCCAGCTTCATTCGTGTCAAATAACCACAGTGCCTATTTAATTCCAAATCGAACAGAGTTGATAATTCACTAAATTCATGCAGCTTGAGAAGCCCTAACAAAACCGCCGATCGTATGGCATGGTCCTTGCCAATTGTAGCAGTGAGGCTGAAAACAGATCCAGAAATTCAACTTCGTATTTGCTCGCAGCCATTTTTGAATTGTTAGTGATGGTTGCCTTGCCGAAAGCATTGGCTTTAACATGTAGACGTGGATTGCCCTTGAGGCAATTTGGGGAGTTGTGAAATGAGAATTCAGGTTCAGCTCGATTCGCCTCGAATCCGGTGCTCATTTGCCAGGAGTAAATTATCAGCATACAGCAAAGTCTCAAATTATGTAAGAGGAGAAGCTATGCAATCAATACAAATTAAACAGATACTTTTTCTCATCCTGATTCTATTTGTTTTTTTGCTACTGTTCGGATTTCTGATTTATACCAGTTCTGCGGCAGCCGGCGCCACTGAAGAGCCGCTAGCTGGCAAACGGAAATTGATTCAATATCAGAATGATAGTATCTCAATTGAAGCAGATGAAATCATCGATGGGGATATTGTTATCCAAAACGGTGAAATCATTATTACGGGCGAAATCCACGGCAATATTATGGCTTTTGATAGCAAAGTGGTGTTGGATTCCACTGCCGAGATTTTCGGTCATGTGATCGCCTTCAACCAGTCTATTATTCGATCCGATAGAGCCAAGATCGCCGGCAAAGTGGTTCAGTGGATGGGTACGGAAATACAAATTCAGGAGGGGCCAAAGCTGGAAGGCTATGACTTTCCGCTTACTTTGTGCCAGGCTCCGACCAAAGTGGCACAAGAGCAGACCATCTATGGAGATGTGTTGATTTATAATACCGAGATTACCATTGATGGCAAAGTAGATGGTAGTGTCATCGCCATTCTGGGCGAGGTGTGGCTGAATCGGGCCGGGGCCGTGGACGGAAACGTGATTTCCTACCGTGGCCGAATTATTCGCGAAGCAGAATCGCTGGTCACCGGCCGAGTATTGGGACTGGGTGAGCAGACCCACGAAGCGCCTGACGAAAGCAAAGACGATCAGCAAATTCGTGCTCACGTTGAAAGAAAGTACCTGAAACGCCAGCACCCGCAGGACAACGATGTATTTCGCTTCTGGGGGGATATTACCATCGAGCCGGATGAATTGATTCGGGGCGATGTCGTGACCTTACGCGGGACGGTCAAGGTGCAGGGGGAAGTGGATGGCGATGTCGTAGCTGTTTTCGGAAGTGTGGAACTGGATAGCACGGCCAAAGTCAACGGCGATGTCGTTTCGGTAGGAGGAAAGATTTATCGATCCCCAACTGCAGTAATATCCGGTGATCTGGTCCAAACGAGCATCACTGGTGTCAAGGTTGATGATGGCGATCAGCATGTTTCCGTGGGCTGGAGCGGTGTTTCGGTGAAGCCCAAAAAAGGCGATGAGTGGGAACGAAAACGCCATGCGCGTCCCAACTCATGGAACCCATCCATCGATGAGGAACCATTTATGTTTCGCTACAATCGAGTGGAAGGCCTGTTTCTGGGATTGAAACTGGAAAAGGATAGTTGGCGGGAGCGTGGCCGGTCCTGGTTCGATTTGTATGGCCATGCCGGCTATGGTTTCTCTCGCAAGCGAGCTTGCTATCAGATCGGCTTGGAGCGAAATATCTTTGGCAAATACGGTCCCATCGTTGGGGCTGAGGCGCACGATGTGGTTCATTCTGAGGACGAGTGGATCATTCCTACTTTTGAAAATTCGCTGGCAGCATTGTTCTTGAGAGAGGATTTTCAAGATTATTTTCGTCGGGAAGGCTATTCGGCGTACGTTTCTCATGACCTGTCCGAATATCTCACGTTGACCGCTGAGTATCGCCAGGATCACCACTATAATTTAAAGCGGAAAACCCACTGGTCGATTTTCGGTGGTGATAAAAAGTTTCGTGAGAACCCATTGATCGATGAGATCGAGTTCAAAAGCGTGGCAGCTACAGCTACCCTGGATACTCGCAACGATTGCAAATATCCGAATCAAGGCTGGCTGATCAATGTCTCTGGCGAATTTGCCGGCAAAGATTTCAAAAATCTCGACGTTGATTTTAATCGATACATTGTCGACATTCGACGGTATCAGCCGATTACATCCGGCGAAAATCTCGATTTCCGGCTACGGGCAGGCTCATCGCAGGGCCATTTGCCCAGCCAGTTGCAGTTCGACATCGGTGGGCTCTCGACCATCCGGGGCTATAATTACAAGGAATTTGCCAACGATAGTTCGAACCAGACCAACCGGTTGTTGTTAGGCAACATCGAGTATCGAATTTTTGGGCGTCGCAGTCCGCTCAATCGGGCATTCGGCGGAAGCGACTTTAGCTTCATTCTGTTCGCTGATGCTGGCATGGTGTGGTCGGTAGCTGATACGCTGAAAGCGCAACAGGGCTTCGATCATCTCGATTGGGATGACCTCTACACTGCCGTTGGCTTTGGCATCGGCAATCGGGAGGGCAATGTTCGGCTTGATTTTGCGAAGCGATTGGATCGCAAGGGAGAACCGCTGGTGGTTACATTTCGCATCAATCGACCATTCTAAGTCTTCAGAATGGCAAGTAATCTGAGAGGGCCATCCGGCACAGTGATTTTGGGCAGCGAATCATTTGCCAGATGGCCTTCGCTGGCTCAAACGCTGCTCCAAACATGTCACTCTCGCCAGTCAAGGCGTCTGGGCTAACCAGATCTGACCTGGTCACTGAACTTGTGGAGGCACTCGCTCAGTTAGAATTTACATCAATCTCCAATAGAAATATTTTGATCTCTCATGCCCCTCGCGATAATCATTCTCCCGATATGCACACCAGCGCTGATCGCGCGCGAATTGGATTGGTAGCCATTTTCGCATTGGTTTTGCAGCCTGGCCCGCAAAAATTGTCTTGGCAAGGGCGAAATTACAAAAAAAATCTTGACATCCATGAAAAATTTTGTTTAATTATCGTACTCAAAATTGCTGTCGAACCGAAGTGGTGATAACCTGGCAGGGAATGAGGCGATGGATGTTCTGATTATTGGAGGCACTCGATTTTTGGGCTTGCATTTAACGCAAGCATTGCTGCGCAGCAATCAAAACGTTACCCTATTTAATCGGGGGACAAGACGTAATCAGGTACCGTTTTATGAGGATGTGGAATGGCTAATTGGTGATCGTCGCGACGAGGACCGATTTCGGTCGCTGTTTGCCAACCGCCAATTTGATGTCGTGATCGACACCTGCGCTTTCTATCCCGAAGAGGTGCAACTGGTTGTGGAGGTTTTTCAGGGACAGATCGGACGATACATTTTTACCAGTAGCATGGCGGTGGCCCTTACGAAAGAAATCGATGAGCGCCTGGTTCTGCCGATCCCGAATCGTCGTCTGTTCGATACCGCCGCGCATAATTCCTATGCCTATAACAAATCCATGATCGAAGAGTATCTGGTCGAGCAGTTCGATAAAACCGGATTTCCTTTCGTCAGCTTGCGTCCAACTGAAATTAACGGTCCCGGGGAGATTCGGGAATGGTATTACATCGACCGGATTCGGAACGGTCGGCAAAAGATCTTGATTCCAGGCGCAGGTGAAAATCTGTTCCAACCCGCCTATATTGATGATGTGATTCAGGCGTATCTATTGGCAATCGTTAAAGAGAATGCGGTTGGTGAATGTTACAATCTGGCCGGCGATGAGATTATCAGCTTAAATGATTTTGTGAAGTTGGTCGCTGAGGTTTTGGGCGAGCGGGTAAAAACAGTGAATATCCCTTACCACTTGTTCCGGCAATTAGTCCCTACGAAGTATTTTTTTCCGTTCAACAACAAGCATTCGTTCATTGTCGATCTGACCAAAATCAAAAGCGAGTTGGGCTATCAGCCAGAGATCAGCATCAAAGATGGCATCCGCAAAAGCTATGAAAATTGGCCGGAAACCTATAGTCGAAAATTCTCGCCCTTTAATCCCTCCGGCGAATTCGAATTTATCAGTTTCGATCTCGAAGACGCGCTGATTTCGGCCTGGGAAAAGGAAATCCAGGTCACCTATGAGCGAGTTCATCATGAGTTATTAAAGAAGGGAATGCTGATTTAATCATGACCATCGCTTTTGGTCGATAGTTTTGTTCCAAAATAAGCTGTAACATTCACTCACCCCCTGCCGTAATAAAAGCGCAACACGATCGCTGCACAATAAGTACATCACTCGTCAACGCTCTACTTGAGCACCTAACCATACTGACAAGAGGAGGGGTGATCAACGCCATGAAACCCTATCAACCATTCGTAGTTTTTTTGATCCACCTGCTATTATCGCTGCCCAATAATACCATATCCGAAAGTCGTTCTGCCGAAAAGGTTAACGAAAATTACAAAGTCAGATTGGATGTGCCTCTGTCTGTCGAAATCAATATGAAGGCCGGACAGGTGGCAGTGCAAAAAAATCAGCTTTCGGATCAAGTCACCATTTCCTTGCGCTACAATGATCGGGTGGATGAGATTGATGTGGAGTACAACGAACGTCGGAATGAATTATTAATGGTCGTCGACCGCAGGAACTGGCTCCATTCAATTCGGGATGATGATGTGCCACAACTGCAATTATTGTTGCCGACAGCCGCCGTGATCAAATTAGACGCCACCATCAAAGCCGGGAAAATTGAATTCATGTTGGATTCGCTGAAAATTAGCAAATTTGAATTACAAAGTTGGGCTGGCGAAGTAAAGGTGGATTTTCCATCGCCCAATCGCACCCAAATGGAAACGCTGGATATTGATTTAAAAATCGGCGAAGCACGGCTGCGGCATTTGGGCAATGCGTGTTTTCGGGAGGCACACATTAACGGCGGTATCGGCCAACTGGAGATCGATTTTGCGGGCAGCGGTCTATCCTCCGCCAGTGCGGATATCGATCTGGATATCGGTGAGACACGCATCTATCTGCCGGCTGATGTGGGTGTCCGTCTCGATAGCTCCACCTTTGGCTTTCTCACGCAATCGCGGCTGGATTTTAAATTTGACAAAAAAGGGCGTTTTTACCTGAGCGAAAATTATCAAAGTGCCGGACGCAAAATGGATCTGTCGATCCGCGCCGGAATTGGCGACCTGACGGTCATGTATCGATAGGTTATTGACATTGTCTGAGCTGCCAATGACATTTGAGCTGATTGGCTACTTGCCCCACCAGAGCACACCGCCACCCGGAAGGCTAAATCAATTCGCTATGCATCGACTGCCGAACTTGCAATGCCTTCGCTCATGATGGTGGATTACAGGATATTTTCACCTGTTCTGCAAGCATTTCGCCAACGCGTGACGTAGCCAGTCGGTGGAGCATAATATCTCGTGCTCATTGTTTGTTGTCATCATTCGGCATTGACATGAACATCAATGCGAGCATCTTTCAGAACACCAATGTAGCGATCTCTGCTGGATTTGGCTGCTCCCGGCAACTGGCAGGCAGACAGTCATGCGTTTTTTAGATTGGAATCGCCTATTTAGGTCTTATCGCAAAATTACCAAAACCTGATAAATTGTCATGCCTGTCCGCTAACTGGCGGACAGACATCTCATTTTTGGGTTGACTTAAGCATCAGTTAACAAAGAGATTCCTGTCCGCCAACTGGCGGACAGGAATGACATCGTTTCTTTTGATTTCCATTTTTGTAACAGAACCGAATTAACAAAATTCGCGCACCGAACGCGCGAGAGGAGGAAAAGGATGACTCGATATTGCCTTTTGGGTGTTTGGTTCACGTTGCTGGCATGGGTAGTGATGGTACGGGCCGATCGTGATCGTTATTGGCAACAGGAGGTGAAGTACCAGATTTCGGTGGAGTTAGATACCAAAAATCATCGGCTCGCAGGCACCGAAACGTTGATTTACAAAAACAATTCGCCGGATACGCTCTCCGAGGTTTGGTTTCATTTGTACCCCAATGCTTACAAAGACGACAACAGCATTTTTGCGCGAGAACTCCGGCAAAGCGGTTCCTCTCGTTTTGCGTTAGCCCCGCCTGAAGACCGCGGCTATATTCAAATCGACTCGATTTTTGCACAAAATAAGATTTTGTCGTGGAATTATAAACCCGGCGATGAAACCGAAATGCAGGTGCTCTTGCCAATGCCATTGAAGCCTGGCGAAACGATAAATTTTCGTCTCAAATTTCAGGTGAAAATTCCGTATATTTTCTCCCGCTTCGGACACATCGGCCATCATTATGAATGTACTCAATGGTATCCCAAAATCGTGGTCTACGATCGAAAGGGCTGGCATCCTGATGGCTATCATCTGATCGGTGAATTTTACGGCGATTTTGGCACCTTCGATGTGTCGATCACCGTGCCCCAAAATATGACTGTAGCTGCTACCGGCGATCTGGTGGCTCCGAAATCGGAGATCATGCGATTGGACTCTCTGGCTCGCTGGGGCACCAAATTGGACAGTCTTCGTGATGCAAAAAATCTCAAGGCGGTTAAAAAATTTTACAACCAACTGCTGCGGTCACACTTATCTGCCGAAACCAAAACATTAACCTTTCACGCTGAAAACGTGCACGATTTTGCCTGGGTGGCCGATGGCAAGTTTATCCTCAAGCGTGGCCAGTACCAAAATACCACCATCAATGTCTTTGTATTGCCCGCGCATGAGGCCAAAGGCAAAGATGCGATCAAATATGCCTACGATACGCTGGAACATTATGGCAAATGCTACCTGCCCTATCCCTACAACCAGGTTTCGGTAGTCGATGGCGATATATCTGCCGGCGCCGGCATGGAATATCCAAATTTAACGATCGTTCAGTTCAATAGTCCGGACTGGTTGCGGCAATTGGAAATGGTCATTATGCACGAGATCGGGCATAACTGGTTTTACGGGATTCTGGGCAATAATGAAATGGCCGAGGCCTGGCTCGATGAAGGCATGAATTCTTTCGCCGAGGTTCGATATTTGGAGGATAAGTATGGCCGAGAAGGCAACATGACCAATTGGCCGGAAATGCTTAGTTTTCTGCCGCAACTCGACGATCGCTATATTCACTCGGCCATGTATTATCTTTTTGCGGCAAGCCAGGCGGAACAAAAAGTGCTAACGCCCGCCTATCAGTTCAAAGAGAGCTATGTATTGGTATATGGCAAAGGTGCCTGGATCATGAATATGCTGCGCGATCTGGTAGGGAAGGAGACATTTGATGACATCATGCACACCTATTTCGCTAAATATCGATTTAAGCATCCGACTACTGAAGATTTCATTGCGGTATGCGAGGAAATCTCCGGCCGACCACTCAAGCCATTCTTCGATTCCTGGCTGCGATCGACGCAGCAATGCGACCTGACCATCAAGAAAATTCAAAAACACAAACTGCCCACCGGTCAGAAGGAACTATTGATAACAGTCGCGCAACAGAAGAGTATTGATGTGCCCGCTACCCTGTCGATTGAAAACAGAGATGGTTCAAAAATCTATCGGCGCTGGCACGCAACGAGCCGTGATACTACCTTTAAGCTGACAATGACCGATTGGCCCAAAGTGGTCTGGATCGATCCTTACGACAACATCCTTGAAGTAGATAATTGGAACAATCGTGTGCCTCGCCGCATTGGCTTTCGCCCGATTCTCGACCTTCCATCGCTGGATAGCTATCATATCTATTATGGCCCGACAGCATGGTATGACGATGATGTCGATGGCCCTCGAGTGGGCTTTTACGCCAACGGCGGTCAATTTCGGGATGGCAATGGCTTCAAGGGGCGTTACCAATGGTCATTGAAGGCTGCCTATGGATTCCGCAGCGAAAAGTTGAGCTATGCCGTGGGGTTTAAACATCCATTGGAATGGCTGGGCAATTCAGCCAGACTTGAATTGAAGGCACGGGATTACGAAGGAGAAAAATATGGCTCCGTTGGATTGAAATGGCGCTGGAGCCATTATGTCACTCGAAAACCGGAATGGCAATTTCAATTGCGATATTTCTACCAGCGGATGTACAATCTCGACTATCTGAATGTCATCGATTGGACACGCGGAGTAACTTCCGGTGCAGCAGCAAGCCTGGCCTTCGCATCGGGCCATTATCGTTTTCCGATGGCGATCACACTCAATTCAGCGGTTGGATTGCCGCAACTGAAAAGCGACTTTAATTTTCAAAAGGTTTCGGTAGAAATAAAGCAGCAGCAGAAATGGACCCGACAATTGGTTTCGACAGTCCGCGTTTTCTGCGGATATCTTCGCGGGGAGGATAATCCTGGTCAGCACCATCTGTTCTACCTGGCCGGAGGATTGGTGCCGGCCGGACCGCTGGCATTTATGGTCGATGGCCGCGGCCGCTATTCACCCCAAAATTATTATTTTGTTGAGGGCGACGGCAATATGCGTGGTTATTATCGGCAGCATCTCGCAGGACGTGCCATCGCAACGATGAATTTTAGCCTAAAAATGCCCTATCTGCCATTGTCGTTGTTCTATGATATTGGGAATGTATGGCCGGATTGGAAGCAGTCTGCGAGCAATAATTTGAGGCAAGATGCCGGCCTGGAACTGGACTTGAAAGTGTTGAAATTCCATTTTCCGGTCTGGCTGAGCCACCCGCCAATTGGCGAGAAAAAAATGGAGTATCGTTGGCTGGTCAACTTAAACACTGCCCTGAATATCAATCTGGGATTTTGATTCGGTCAGCTATGGCCGCGAAGGTTTTCGACTTAGAATGGTCGTTTCTTGCTAATCAGTTTTGCGATCAACCACTGACCTCGGCACGATGAAATATGGACTCAATTAAGTGGTGGTTGAATTTTGATAGTGGGTCACTTGGAAACATTCATTAAAGTTATCAGGAGGAATTGAAATGGGAGATCAAGTTATCTCATCCAATATGGCTGGCAGCGGTTCTGAACACCCTGCCGCTGGACAGGTCAACATCAGTCGCTGGCTATCCGAGGCCTGGAATCTGGTGATGTCGGATTTTGCTAATTTTATGCTGCTGAGTATTATCTATATTGTGCTCATGGGGATCGCCTCCTGGACATTCCTCGGAGGTTTGATCTTTGGGGGTCCGCTAACTGCTGGCTTTTTTTATATTGTTTTTCAGAAAATTCGAGGCAATCCCATCAACATCGGCGACATTGCCAAAGGATTCAATTTTTTTGTGGCGGCCTTACTGGCTGATATTTTAATCACGGTCTTTGTTGCCATTGGCTTATTCTTTCTCATTATTCCGGGCATCGTCATTTCCGCGTTGTACATGTTTGCTTTCCCGTTGATCATTGAGAAAAACATGGACTTCTGGCAGGCCATGGAAACCAGTCGCAAGATTATCCAGAAGAATATTTTTGAATACAGCGCCTTTATGCTGCTGCTGTATGTGCTATTGCTTCTGGGATTATTAATGTTGCTGGTTGGCTTTGTGTTTGCCCTACCTTTGACTTTTGTGGCCATTGGTCTGGCCTATCGGGATATGGTAGGGTTGGATGAAAAGACGATTTGATTGGATCGACTGCTAACATCCGGTGAGTGCTGCTGGCTTGGCAGCGAAGATAGCCAGCAGCACCAAAATTAAATGGTCGCACCACATTTTAATTGTCGGCTATCGAAGCTTTCGGGTTGCGTCAGGGCATTGATAATGCAGTTGCGTCCAATCTCCATGCCAGCGGGAAGATGCGAATTTTTGCCAATCACGGTGAGACCGGATGAAAGATGGGTTGGAAATTTCTGATTGGCACAGGTATTCGCGCCAATCCCAATTTGGCAATCGGGTTCGATGATTACATCTTTATCAACGATCACATGATCCAGTCGGCAATTTTCTCCAATGACTGTATCATGCATGATCACCGAATCCTGGACAAGCGCGCCCTTGCGGATCACCACACCCGGCGAAAGGATGGAATGGACGACCTCGCCTTCGATACGACAACTGGGTGAAATGATGGAATTTGATATGCTCGCGCAAGCGGCGATGTAGCTTGGGGGACGATCTCCCAAAAGCCCTTCCTCCTCCAGATTGGTGCGGCACTTCCAGTCTCGCAACTTCAGATCCGACTGTGGAGAAAGAATATCCATATTGGCTTCCCAATAGGACTGGATCGTGCCCACGTCCTGCCAGTAACCCTGAAAGCGAAACGCCATAACTTTGTGGGAGCTGATATTATCGGGGATGACGTTTTTGCCAAAGTCGTGGCCGCTGCGATTTTCCAGGGCATGAATCAAAAAATCGGTTTTGAATACATAAATACCCATGGAGGCCAGATTGCTTTTCGGTCGCTGCGGCTTCTCCTCCCAGTCGATAATTTGATTTTGAGAATCGGTAATGGCGATCCCGAATTGATGCGCATTTTCAATAGGAACTTCGCGCACGGCGATGGTGATATCCGCGTTGGTCTGATCGTGAAACGAAATAATAGCCCGATAATCCATATAGTAGATATGATCGCCGGAGAGCACCAGCACAAAATTGGGTTGGTGGCGATAGATGTAGTCCAAACTTTGGGCAATAGCGTCAGCCGTGCCGCGATACCAATCCGAATCCTTTTCGCCAGTTTTGGGCGGCAGGATTTTTGCGCCACGCTTGCGTCCAACAAAATCCCATGGTGCGCCGGTGCCGATGTGTTTCATCAGCGAATACGGCTTGTATTGCGTCAGAACGCCGACATGATTTAGCCCCGAATTCATGACATTGCTCAGCGTAAAATCGATAATGCGATAGATACCACCAAAGGGTACGGCCGGCTTGGCGCGCAATCGCGCCAGGACATTCAAGCGGCTGCCCACGCCGCCTGCTAATAACATCGCTAACGTGTTTTTCATCAGACCACTCTTCCTGCTGGGATTATTTTTGATGAAAATTGAGTCGCTTTTTGATACGAACTAATGACACATTCACTGCCAATCATCATGTCCGTCGGCAGTATCGTGGCCTGGCCAATGACCGTGACGCCATCCATGTCCGATGGCTGGATCGCATCGGCCTGAGCCCCACCGCCGATCTGGCAATTCTCGCTCACCACCACATCAGTATCCAGAATGGTTTTATGGATCATGCAGTTGCGCTTAATCGTAGTATCGAACATGACAATGGAATGAGACACGCTCGCACCGGCTTCAACGGTCACGCCCGGGAAAATAATGCTATCGGTCACTCTGCCAGCAATATGGCAGCCATTATAAATGACACTGTTGTGCACTTCGGCGGTCTCCGCGATCACTGTGGGTGTCCGATCGCGCAGATTGCGATGATCCAGATTGGTGCGCACCTGCCAGCGATGCAGATTAATCGGAGGCTGCTCGCACAGCAAATCCATGTTCGCTTGCCAGAACTCACCAATGGTCCGGGAATAGGCCCAATAGCCATCGAATTTAAAGCCATAGACCTTGTGGCTATGGACCATCGCAGGCAGGATATCATGCCCAAACTCGTACGAATTGGTTTGACTGGCCATTAATTGTGCCAGCACTTGTTTTAGGACGTTGGTGTTGAAGAGATAAATCGTCAACGAAGCCCAGGCAGCCTCAGGGTGCTGTGGCTTTTCGTGATAAGCAATCAAACGACCGCCGACCTGGCCATCCTCATTGTCGATCGTGGCAATTCCAAAACGATGCGCCGCTTCAATCGGCACTTCTTTGAATACAGCCGTCAGATCAGCGCCTTTGCGCACATGATAGTCCACCAATTCCCGATAATCCATGTGGTACACGTGATCGCCGGACAGGATCAACACCAGATCGGGGGCGAACTGATCGATGAAATCCAAATTCTGATAGACAGCATCTGCTGTGCCACGATACCAATTTGAATTGACGGCCGATTTAAAAGGTGGCAACACCATCATGCCGCGGTCGCGGCCGACCATGTCCCACGAACTGCCGACCCCAATATGTCGGACCAAGGACGCCGAATGGTACTGAGAGAGCACACCGACTTTTTCGATGCCAGCGTGCATGAGGTTGCTGAGCGGGAAATCGATGATGCGATACATCCCACCGAAGGGAACGGTTGACTTGGGGCGACTCAGGGTCAGTACTTTCAATTCATCGACCCGGCCTCCAGCCAGGATCATGGCCATGATTCGTTTCATTCGATACGCCTATTGTCTATTTCGGGTGAATGGATTTCATTAAGTTAGCTATCGCGTTTAGAATCGAGTTCACTAGGACTTGGATATTTCTCAAATTCTCACCATGGTAACAGCACAGCTAACGAACAAAATAGTAGATCGTTTATAAGTTTCGAATTTGGTTTTAAACCCGCTTAGATTTCATGGAATAATCAAATATCTGGACTATTAAGTCCTCTTAGTATCCTTTTTGCCTTGGTGGTTATGAATTTTTTTACCAGTTAAAAAGAATTCAATTGCGAATATTGCTGATTTGAACTGATTGCCTATTGCGCTCATTAACGGATGAACAAAATTAGCAACTCTTAGAATGAGCCCATTAATAATTCCTCAAGAGATCACTGACTATTACAGCGTCTTGGCTACCTCGACCAATGAACTCGAAGGGTCAATTTGGATATCGAAATTTCGCTTGCGGAATACCGCGATCATGCGCGGATTGTCCGTGGTCGTTTGAGCAAAGATCTTTTTGACTCCCATGTGTTGGGCAATTTCGATGCAATAATCGGTCAGCAGGCTGCCCAGCCCTTGATCTTGCCAGGCATCGGCTACCAGCACCGCATATTCGGCAGTTTCCAGTTCTGGGTCTCCCACCAATCGCCCTACGCCCAGCAGCTTGCGGGTTCCATTTTCATTCAATTCGGCTACAATGGCAATTTCACGATCATAATCGATGAAGCAATAGCGTACCGCCACTTCATGATGCGCCCACTGAAAGAAATAGCGGAAACGCTGATAGATCGATTCCCGCGAGCAACTCGCCAGCATATTCATCCACATCGGCTCGTCCTCAGGTTTGATGGGGCGCAAGATGATCCGATCGCCATTTTTCAATTCAGCAGGTCTCACATATTCTTCGGGATAGGGTCGTAGCGCTAAATGAGCATACGGCTTGACAGCGGTGCCGACCAGTTCCCGATCGATAATGATACGTGCATCTAGTGCAACAATCTCCTGTGGCGAAACAAATAGCGGGTTAATGTCCAGCTCTTTGATCTCGGGATAATCCGCCGCGAGGTAAGACAGGCGAATCATAATCGTGATCAATTGCTCGATGTCGACGGGCGAATGTCCGCGATAACCTCTTAGCAAAGGCCAGATTTTCAGGGACTCCAACATGCCTCGTGCCAATCGTTCATTCAATGGCGGCAAACCCAGCGCTTTGTCGCCGAACAACTCGGCCGTAACGCCGCCCAGTCCCACCATAATCACGGTGCCAAATACCTTATCCTTTTTGATGCCTAAAATTAATTCGATGGAGTTACTCCCCTGGATCATTTTTTGAACCGTGATGCCTTCGATCTGCGCTTCGCTTTGAGATGCTTTTGCATTTTCAGCGATGCGATGGAACGCCTCCCGCACCAATTCAGCATTGGGTAGATCAAGTGCCACGCCGCCGACATCGGTTTTGTGGCTGATATCAGGCGACTGAACTTTTAGCACGACCGGATAGCCGATCTGGTCGGCGAATCGCACGGCTTCGTCGGCATTGCGAGCTAATAGTGGCTCGGTGACCGGGATGCCATACGCAGCCAGCAGTTTTTTAGCGACACCCTCTGCCAGGAGCTCCCCCGCATCCTTGATCAGAGTTGAAAACTCCTGCCGCAGTTGGTCGCGATCCAGTGAAAAAGTCACGGGAATATCTTTGGGGGTTTCATAGAGACTCGCTAAATTTCGGGAATAAGCTACCATGGTCATAAACGCCCGCACCGCCTGTTCCGGAGTGGTATAGGTAGGAATACCGACCTCGTTCAGCAATCGGATGCCATCGCGCATGCGCATACCGCCCAGCCAGGCTGCCAAAATGGGCTTCTTGGTTTTATCGGCCAATTCACCGATCCGTTGCGCAGTAAGCGTGGGGTCAGTCATAGCCTGTGGGGTGATAATGATGAGCACCGCGTCCACGCCGGCATCTTCGAGCACGATCTCGGTGGCTCGAGCGATGCGCTTGGGCGGGGCATCTCCCAGAACATCAACGGGATTGCCATGAGACCAGAAATGGGGGAGATTTTCATTAAGCGCGGCCATGCTCTCGTCGGTTAATTGGGCCAACACCCCCTGCTCGGCAATCAGTGCATCGGTAGCCATCACTCCGGGACCGCCGGCATTGGTAACAATCCCCAGCCGCGGGCCTTTGGGAATTTTGTGCCGGCCAATCAATTCCGCGACATCAAAAATTTCACCGATATCGAAGACGCGCGCTAGCCCGGCTCGATGAAAAGCAGCGTCGTAAACCGCATCCTCAGCCGCCATCGCGCCGGTGTGGGAGGCTGCGACCGCGGCCGATTCCGGAAAACGACCTGCTTTGTAAGCCACAATCGGCTTGGTTCGGGCAAAGGCACGCGCTGCAGTCATGAATTTTCGGGCATGTTCAATGGATTCAATGTACAGCAGGATGGATTTTGTATCCTCATCTTCACCAAAATAATCGATCAGATCACCAAAATCCACATCCATCGTGTTGCCGATGGAAACGAAATAGGAAAAGCCGACCTTTTCCTCCAGTGCCCAGTCCAGCACCGACGTACATAGGGCTCCCGATTGGGAAATAAACGCCACATGGCCTTTAGGTGGCATCCCCTGGCCAAAGCTGGCATTCAGATTCAAGCTTGGCACGATGATGCCCAGACAATTAGGGCCAATGATGCGCATGCCATCGAAACGGTGGGCCTCAGCGGCAACCTCTTGCTCGAGGAGTTTGCCGGCCTCGCCGATCTCTCTGAAGCCTGCCGAAAGAATGATAATGCCCAGAATGCCGGCTTCCCCGCACTGACGGACCAGGGCGGGTACCTGTTCTGCTGGTGAACAAATTAGCGCCAGATCGGGCGTTTTCGGCAGGGATTTGACGTCGGGATAACAGGGAATGCCGAGCACCGCTTCGCTGGTCGGATTCACCGGGTAAACCACGCCACGAAATCCACCGCCGACCAGGTTGCTCAGTACTTTGCCGCCCACGCTTTTGGGATTGGGCGTGACCCCCAACAGGGCAATTCGTTGTGGTTTGAAAAAGCGGTCCAGCTTATGCATAATGATATCCTCTGTATCTCAATTGCCAACCCGTGTGACCAGACAGTAATTTTCGTGATTGATGCGCTGCTGCCAACATGACTTTATCTCTTTCATTTGCGAATTAGATTCTCCATGCATTTCAGGAGCGCTGGGCCGAAATGCTGGGGTGACGCAGCCAAGTTCAATTGATAGGTCGATTTTCGACTCATCGCCTATGGTCGATAGCAAAGATGCGCTAACGCGCGCTCCACGACCTCGGGATTCACCTTTTTCAATGCTTCAATTTGTTTCACAACTTCTGGCATGATTTCTTGTAAATGCTGCAATTCGGTCAACGCTTGTTCCGGATGAATGCTGATTCGATTGCCGGTCTGAGTAGCTTCGATTAAAATATCTGGGGACCACTCCTGCGGCCAAAGACTATTGAGCAGCGGCATGATGCGACGCAGGCGAGCCAATTTGCCAGGCACTCCCCGGATTAGCTTCGCCTGCTCAGGCGTAACCGCTGCAAATGTGATCTCAATTGCTGCTTTTTCAGCTACCCGCAATGGTGGCAGGAAAATATGGAGCTGCAATTTGTTGCCATCATAGCGCCAACCATTCGCAGCCGACTCGTTGCCGTCATAGCCAATCGGCTGACCATTGCAAATAATGGCTGTTGGCGGCAGAACCCCAGGTATTCGAATTTCATAGGAGCGCTGCGAGGGCATATTCGGAAATTGTCCTTCAACGGGCAAAATCTCCAATCGCAGCAACTCTGGCTGGGGCCAGGAAAATCGGATCGGTGTCCACGTGCAAATATCGTTTTTATACCCCAGCGTATTCCCCTCATCTTCATAGATTCGCGTGAAACCCGATTGACCGCTAAAAATAGTTATGACCAATGGATCCACCATTGTTTCAATTGCCGCCTTTTTACAGGTCTGCAACGGGATAATGGCGCCCGCCTTAACATAGATGGGTATCTCATCCAGTGCAAATTGCCGTCGGTAACGTCGCGGGCCGGTTAGTCGCTCACCGGTGAACCATTCGATCCATTCGCCCGGCGGTAGCCAGATCGATTTGGTGACTAACATGGAATCGGACGACAGGGGAGCAGTGATCGGGGCTATAAGCATATCTTTGCCAAACAGGTATTGACTTTTGAATTGGTAAGCAGCGTCGTGTTCAGGATAATCATAATACAAGGGCCGGCAAATCGAGAGCCCTAAATCGTATGCCTGACGAGCTGCAGTGTAAATGTAGGGCAATAGCGCATATCGCAGCAGGATGGCCTCGCGCATGATCAGAAAATAGTCCACAGGATAAGCCCAGATGCGGCGTTCGGCCAGTGGATTTTTGGTGGTATGAGTTCGCAGAATGGGGCTGAAAACGCCGAACTGAATCCAGCGAGTGTACAATTCAGGCGACACCTCGCCGGGCATGTGGCCACCAATATCATGACTCCAATAGCCGTAACCGACGTTGGCAGCGGTGGCGGTAAAATAGGGCTGAAAAGCCAGTGACTCCCAGACCGAAATGGCATCACCAGAAAAACCGATTTGATACCGATGGTTGCCTAACCCTCCCCAGCGATGAAAGATCAGCGGTCGCTTGCCGCGACGTTCCATATCGGTAAAATGAACGTAATTGAGCCACCAGGTGGGATTGACACCCGCAATACGAGTGGTTGGTTGCTGCTGCCAATCGAGCCACCAAAAATCGACACCCTGGGCTTCCAGGGGATGATGCAAAATTTTTAGATAATTTTCAGCAAACTTTTTGTCGATGATATCGAACGGCACATATTTCTGGGTTGCCGGATCGATGCCCATGGCTTGCGCCATCTCAGGATATCGCGCCTCATGCGGCTGAACCCCCGAGGCAGGGTGTAAATTAAGCGTTGTTTTTAACCCTTGGCGATGGCACCATTGCAAAAACCCTTCCGGATCCGGGAACAGGTTTCTATCCCAGGTGTAGCCCGACCAGCCTAATCGTTGCCCAGCCTGATCGTAGCGCTTTTGCCACCAGCGCAGCCCAAATGTCTGATGCCAATCCATATCAATCACCAATACATCCAGCGGCACATCGTGCATCTCAAACTCCTGCACGAGTTGTTTGAATTCCTGATCGGTGTAGGCCCAATAGCGCGACCACCACAGTCCAAACGCAAAGCGCGGGGGCAAGGGAATCTTGCCGGCCACTTGAGTGAAATCAAATAAGGCTTTCTTAAAATTATGACCATATCCGAAGAAATACCAATCCTGATGCTCATCTGATGGCCGAGGGATGACCCAGGGCCAATCGCTATCATCGAACAACGGGCGACCCGAATCATCGACCACGGCCCAGCCGCTGCGTGAAATCAAACCGGGTTCCAGCGAGGCGGCCCCTTTAATGCCGTCCAGCGTTCGGGTGGTGCCTCGTAAATTAGCGGTATCTTCCAGGCCTGGATGCCAGGTTACCGTCTGCCCATTCAACTCCAATGAAATGGATAAATTTTCTGCGGTAAATTTTCCGCCATTTTCTCGATATCGGAGCGCCAATCGATCCGTTTTGATGATCAACCACCCATTCTCAATCTTCGTTTGAAATTTGGGTACAGGTAACCGCCGATGAAGAAAAACCAGCGATGCTCGATCTTCAAATTGGCCAGATTCTGCCCACTCCAATCGAATGAGCTCCGGCGTCAATATCGTAAACCGGGCCTTCCCATTACACACAATGGCTTCGGGATTAGCCTTCGACGAGTAATTTTGACCACATGCATTCATAAGATGTCCCAGCACAAGTACTCCAATCCATAATGCGATGACGTTCATTTTGGTGAAATAATTTTTATTATGCATCGTTGTTTTCAGCCTCATCGATTGACTGGACGCATAGGATGAACTGTATCAATATTGTCCGAGTTGCTTAGCGATTTAAAACCATAAAGCAATATCCTGGCAATCCTGCTAATACTGTCCTTTTAGAGTCAAGCCCTTCTGGATTCTGTTATGACCAACAACTTATTGTTACCAGGCAATTCCATAATCTTCGCCATAATTACTGGAGCCGCCCCAGAAGGTGCCGTGGTTCCAATCAAAAAAGATGGCATTCATGGGCCCGGATGTTTTAGGTTTGAAATCCAGACGGTAGCCCATTGCCACCAGTTCCTGGCGAACCCAGGGTGGAATGGCCTCGTTGAGCGTCAGCTTGCCAGGCGCTGATTCATGTTTACCAAATGAACTATGCATTTGATAACTGATGAAATTGGCCGCTTCGCATGCTTCCTGGACATTCATGCCGAATTCGGTCATGTTCAAAAAAAACTGCAAGCAATTCTGATCCTGCGTATCACCGCCCTGGATGCTGAACGAGAGAAATGGCCGTCCATTTTTTAACACCAGGGTCGGCGTCAATGTGGCACGAGGTCGTTTCCCTGGGGCGACAACATTGAATGGATTCTCTTTGGGGGAGAGCACAAAGCTCTGCATCCGCTGGCTCATTCCAAATCCCGTTCGACCGGCAATGCAGGTAGGCATCCAGCCGCCGCTGGGGGTCACAGAAACTACCCAGCCAGCCTTGTCAGCTGCTTGAATGGAAGTAGTCCCTCGGGAAAATAGCTCCTCTATCCGTTGTTGTTCATAGGGGGATAGTGTTCGGTCGCTTGTGGGGATCGAATGAGACCAATCCTTAAGCAGCGCCAGAAAGGGATTGGTCTGGCCCTGGAAGGGATATGGATCGCCGGGCTTGATCGCGGGATCGTTCCTATCCCATTGGATCAATTGCCCTCGGCCACGGGCATAGTCCTTCGATAACAGGCCACGGATTGGCTCCTCCGGTGGGACATACGGATCGCCATAGTAAAAATCACGATCGGCAAAGGCGAGATTCATCACCTGATAGAGGGTGTGGATATAACGGGCGCTGTTATAACCCATGGCCTTCAGATCGAAATTTTCCAGCAGGTTGAGGGCTTGGAGCATGACCGGCCCCTGAACCCAGGTGGTCAATTTATAGACCTCCAGCCCCTTGTATGTGGTCGAGACCGGTTCTTCCAAATACACTTTCCAGTTGGCCAAATCCGCCAGCGTGATTAGTCCGCCCTGTTCCTGACATCCTCGCACAAATTCGACCGCGATATCACCCTTGTAGCAGCGATCATAAGCTGCATAGATGGCTTCCCGGCGACTTTTGCCCTGGGCCAGCGCCTGCTTTTCGGCAGCGATCAGTTTTTGCAGCGTTTGCAGCAGATCAGGTTGTCGAAAAATTTCTCCGGGCTGCGGCGCCTCGTATTGCTCGCCCAGATGCGGCAATAGCACTTGCTTCGAATAGGGCCAAGCCTTGATGTATTCTTTATTCGCTTCGATGCTTTTTGACAATTCAGCTTCGATTGGGTATCCTGCCGCCAATTCCATGGCTGGTGCCAGCACCTGTTTCAAGCTCATCGTACCAAATTCGGCCAGCATCACCATCATCCCGCCGGGAGTACCCGGTGTGACGGCTGCCAACGGGCCATATTCTGGTGGATAATTTATCCCCTGGTTGGCAAAAAATTCAGGCGTGGCACCAGTGGGCGCAACCCCCAGGGCATTGATACCAATGACCTTGCCGGTTTGCGGACTGTAAATCAAGGCCTGGGTTTCGCCGCCCCAACTGAGCATATCGTACATCGTGCAAACTGCAGCCAGCATGGCGCAGGCCGCATCCACGGCGTTTCCATTCTGCAAAAAAATCTTCGCCCCTGCGGTGGCCGCCAGAGGCTTGCCGGTAATCGCCATCCAATGCTGACCATGAAGCACCGGTTTTTCGGTGGCAAATAGACAACTCATGGTCAGGATGGATGATTGGCCTAACATAGCAACCAGGGCGATCATCCGTTTCAACTTCAGTGTTCGGTTGAAAATCATTCTTGTACCTCAACGTCGGATCTAGTGAAATTTTATTTCGGATGAAAAAGGCGCATGCCATCGCTGATTCCTGGACTTTTCGAAGCCGTTAGCATGGGCTGGTTCAATGATTGTCCTTCACCCGATTCATGCGCGCGTACCATTTTCTATTTTGTTTATAGATATTTTTGAATTCACGGAACAGCCGCTCATAAAGCTGCCGATGTTCAGGGGTCGGTTCAAATGTTCGGTCGATCTCGATATATTTTTTGATGTCTTCGAACGAGGGGATATAGCCCAACGTCATGCTGGCCAGAAGGGCCACCCCTCTGGCGCCCGCCTGCTGCGGATTTTTTACGCGATGGATGGTGCGATTGGTGATGTCCGCCATGATCTGGCACCAGACATTGCTTTTGGCGCCACCGCCGATGATATTTAATTCCGAAACTGGCGAGTAAAGATGCTCCAGCGTTTCCATGGCCCAGCGGGTGTTTAATGCAATCCCCTCGAAAACGGCGCGGATGATATGTTCCCGAGAGTGGTTGAGGCTGACGTTGAACAGCCCGGCTCGGACATGGTCATCATCCAGGGGGCAGCGTTCGCCGAACATCCAGGGAGTGAAGACCAGACCTTTAGCGCCCGGCCCGGCTTGTTCGGCCAATTGATCCAGTACCTGATAGATTTCTGCTACCTTTCGCTCTTCAATGAGTTGGTCTTTGTGGTACAGCACGCTATCTTTTAGCCACTCCAGACAGATGCCCGCGGTCTCCTGATGGGCCATGCCCAGATAATATTTCTCTGGATAGGCGCTCCCGATGCAGCCCGTGTAATGAGGAATATCAATTTTGCGTTTGGAAAAATGTCCTGCCACCCAGCCACTCGTACCGATATTGATGTGCAGTTCGCCGTCATTGATTGCTCCGGATCCCAGGGCGGCCGCACTCAAATCGCCGGCGCCATTGATGACCGGTGTCCCTGGGAGCAAGCCGGTTTTCTCTGCGGCCGCAGGTGTTAGTTGGCCAACCACGGCGGCACTGGGTTTTACCTCGGGAAGCTGGGCTAACTGGACATGGGCCAGCCGACACAGCCCCGGATGCCACTGATTGCGGTTTTTGCGGGTGTCCAATAGCCACCAGATGACGGCCAGGTCAACCGAAGTGACCATGTTGCCGGTGAGTTGATAAATAATAAAATCCTTGGCATCCAGAAATTTATAAATTTTTTGAAATAGTTCGGGTTGGTGTTTTTCCAGCCAGAGCATTTTGCCAATTTGATCTTTGCCGGTATGCCCGGGACAGCCGCCTGTAACAGTCAAAAATCTGAGCAGACGAAAGATATTGTAGCCCATCACTCGAGGCGGCGTCCACAGTTGCTCCCGGATCACATCGGCGCTACGGCCATCCAGCCAACTCATCGAGCGCATCAGCGGCGTGCCATCGCGAGTCACAGGTATCAAATTTTGCATTTGCGAAGAAAAAGTTATTCCGACCACATGCTCAGCGTGAACCCCGGTCTGATGCAGCACCGCTTGTGTCGTCTGGCAGACAGCATTCCACAAGTCAAAGGGATCTTGCTCAGCAAAAGTTGGCTGCGGATGATAGATGGGATAAGGTTGTTTGGCAATATCAACTATTTCGCCATAGGTCGTTACCAGAATTGCTTTGTCACTGCTTGTCCCCATATCATGGGAAACGATGTACTTTTCAGCCATAAATTCTTACCGTTCTCCTCAAGCATTGAAGTTAACAGTTCCGGGGGAAATATTTTTGATAAAATACAGTTCACCTGGATGATGCAGATCGCTAACAATTGCTGTCGGCGATAATCTGTGTGAGTCGCATCAGCCGAAGGCAACTTCCAAATAGTAAATCTCCTTAAAAAAGCTAAGCATCAGGGAGATTATGATTGCTATTTGCTATTGGGCACCTACCTCACAAGAAATGAATCCCGCTGAATTATGCGAAATCAATTGCCGGGTGGATCTGCTGGCCCAGCATTTTGCCGAAAATGAGAGGCTTTCAACTTGTCGCTAAACCAACTCCAGATTTGCTGGTGAAATTGCCAACTGGGCGGATTGGCTTCGAGAATTTCCATCAGAGCGATTTCGCTGGTGTCAGTGGGCGTGAAACGAAATTTTTGAGTGCGATCCCAGAGAATGGGGAATTCAGGATGAAATTGCACCCCCAGCACATTGGGGAACTGCCGATGCTCCAGAGCTTCAACGACCTTGCCATCCATGGAGGTGGCAATGACCCGCAAACCCCGGCCCAATTTGCCCGCCATCTGGTGATGGGAACTGGTGACGTAGGGATGATCCCGGTCTGAAAAATTGAGCACACGGACGAGCTTACCTGATTTGAGCAGCCGGATAGGGTGTAGGTTGTAATGGATTAGATTTTCCTGGGGGTAAAGCTGGTCATAGGGATTGTTATGCCATCGGGTCTTGTCCAATTTGAGGACATCATCAAAATATTTTTTCCCGTAGATTTCCGACCAGATGTCTTGAATGAGCGTCCCGCCCGTGCCAATATTCAGGCTCTGGCAGCCGAGGCAAATCCCAAGGATAGGAAACTCGGGTTTGGCATTGAGCAATGCCTGATAAGTTGGATTCTGGGAGCCACCCAATAGATGAAAAATGAACGATGTTTCCAGATAGCTGCGATACGGCGTTTCAATGACCGTGAGCAGGTTGGTTTTGTTGCGGTAGATATATGGCGGCGCATCTGCTCCGCCAAAGAAAATGATGCCATCGGAGTTTTGAAAAATCATCCGAAAATCATCGGAACAGCCATTTTCATGGAAAAGAGTGGCCAGCGACAAATCGCCACTAATCTGGTGGAACTTGATCCAATCAAAGTTATTATCGCGGGCGTATTCCATCGCCGACAGATAATCCAATTCTTGCTTTTGATGAAAAACCCCAATTACCACCAGACTGTCCACCTTCAGCAGTCCGTGATGCCGGAGTTCGGCCAGCGCCCGCAGGTTGCTGATAGATGGCTGCAAAATCGTCAATCGAATCGCATTGGGATCAAATGCGGGGGTATTGAAATATTTCGGTTGAGCTTGTCCGGGCTGAATCATTAACACAAAAATCAGCAATAACAACCAGCCCTGTCTGCCAATTGAACCTCGTCTCATTCTCAAACTCCATGATCAAACAGTTTATTTTAGACGTTATTCTTGAATTGTATCTGCTCCTTGTATTTGACCTTTGACCATGCCGCCATCCGCAAGGCAAACTGTTACTTTTTTGTTCACGTTGCGATTCTTTTTGCCATCTTCGATACAGAACGATCGATTAACAGTGACCTCGCAATTGGTCAGGCAAAGCATGGTCAACAGCAGCCACAGCCTGACATTTTTTGTTGCATGTTTCATCACTCATTTATTCTCCGAGATGGACCCTTTTCCCGGATAATTGGATTTGCATCCGTTTGGGTTAATGATTGTTCTAGCAATAATTTTCTAAAAGTAACCGATGGCGCTGTATCCTACCCAATGGTGGATATTGTTAGGAGCAGTAGTGCCAATACCAATATCCAGCGGCAATTTTCCGAGCTGATAACTCGTATCGTAGCGCAAAAGATAACCCCGCAGCGGCGAATGATTGAGCTGCACCATCAGCGCTCGAAGCGTATTCAATCCCAACGGTATGGCGAAACGACCGCACCAGCGAATTTTGTAATCTTTAATGTCTTTTTCACCCCAAACGTGAAAACAAAAATCTTGCAGCTTAGCGGCGGTCAAATCGTTTGTGAGATAGTTTCGGATCAAACTGCTGTCCTGCTGGGTGGCTTTCAGATAACCGATGGCGTCTGCACCGAACGGCGCCAGATTTCTGCCGCCCCAATCTTGATCGCCGTAATGATCGCCATCGTTGGAGCAGATAAAAGCAATATCATCTCCCAGCTTCCATTGCTGCCGCCGGATAATTGCGGCCAGCGCAGTGGCCAGGTGCTCAGATAACGTATCAATTCGCGACCAATGCATGTACGGCACCAGAATCGAGACGATTTCGGCCTGGCGCTGATAATGCTGGATAAACGGCACAATCCCTTCCACCGAATGTTCGATGGATTGCCACTCATTGTTTACTACGAAGTCCGATGGTGGCAGAGATTGGATCAACTCCTGGCGGAGCGTCGATATTTTTATTGGACCGTATGGTGCGCGCCAGCAGTCAAAATTATCAAAGATCAGCACGTTTTGGGCACCCCAATCCCGCGCTTTGTGAGCCACGCCGAAAATGAGATATCGCTTGGCGCGCATGTTATGAAACAGGTGCACATAGACCCTGCCAGCCAGCAAATGATCATCGTGAGGACAGATGCCTGCAATCCAGGGTCGTACGCTAAATTGCTGGCGCTGCTGCTGCAGCGCCGGTTGTTCCAACTCCTCGGCAAGCTGGACCACGGCAGCGATCTGCTCTCGGGTGAATGAAAAGCCAATGGTATCTGCCAATGGCCGCAGTTGAGCACACGATTTAGCCCCAGGCTGGCTTTGATGCTGACCGCACAGGACAAGTGAAATGATCCCCAGTATTACCAACGCTGGAACAATGAGCCGATGCATGTGATAGCTCCTTACCAGATTTTTGGATGATAGACGAGCTGCCGGCCTGATGGCTGATGACGTAGGTCGATTGGCCGTGCCCATCTGGCAACTTATTCTTTGAACAGCGAAAGAGCGGTTTCGACATCGGATACATCCATGATCAGGGTGATTTCTTTTCCAGCGGCATGGCTGGCGCCATAGGCGTAGGTGATGTTGATCCCCACATGTCCAATCCGTTCCATGATGTAGGCGATTTCACTAATTTTATTTTCAATATGTGTCCGGATTACGTCCCGAATTTCGGTGGCATAGTTATGCTGTTTCAATACTCGCTGGGCTTTATCGATATTCTTGACAATCAATTTTGCGCTGTCGACAAAGACTGCCATGGTTTCGATTTTGATATTTTCTTTGGCCAGGATTGATAGCATTTCGCCCAAGGCCTTGGGTCGATCTTCCAGAATAACGAAGAGTTCTTTAATTTTTTCCATCTGTTGCCTCCTTGTCTATTTGAGGTTGTTATTTCATTAACGTTTTTCGCCACCACAAGCCAGTCACACCGCCCAAACCTCCCAGGAGTCCACCCAGCAGTAATGTGAGCAATAGCAATAAAAACGACCAATTCTTAGGCAGCCGAAAAATTTGACCGGTGATGGTCATAATAGGAACGATTGGATGCCCGAGCTGGGCGATGATCAATTGCACGAGCCAGGCAGCAGCGACGCCCAGGAAACCGGCGCAAAAAACGGTGAAAGAACGTGAAACAAAAAGACTGCCGGCCATACCGGCCACAATCATGGCCTGCCACCAACCCATTGATTCAAAGACCAATGCCAGGGCAAAAATCAGAGCTGTTCCCAGGAGATAGTTTTTCATTTGTGCTCCTCAGGCAAGATGATCATTTTCGATGCCACCAGGCTATCAACCAGGTCGGCCATGGTTTTAGGGAACAGCAGTTCAAAATACATCTCCGCTTGCCAGGCGGCCAAAAAGTCGCAATAGTGAGGGCTGGCAGGGTTGCCGCTTTGTCCGCCAGGATAAACTCCCCAGCCGCGAATTGGCTGCTCCAGAGAGACGATCATCCGCCAGGAAGGGCCGTGGCGATTGACCCTGCCCGGACCGACATTCAGCGTTCCATTACCACCATTATTGGGAAAAGGATCAATGCCAAGTGGCGCTAATTTGGTTAAATGTTGGATATGCGTCCGATGAAAGCGTTCCCAGCGCCATTCATAAACGTTAGCCCCCAATTCACGGCTCAACTCAACACCGGTTTCTCGAAGACTCTGCTGAATGATGGCATCACGATCTTCGATTTCCGGGGTTCGGGTATTATCGAACCATCTGGAATTTGGTGCAGAGAGCGTAATTTTTTCTAAAATATTAATGCTCGGCCATAGGAAACTACCACTATTTGCGGGCGGAAAGTGATCCTGCCAGGTATTTCGCTCGAAATGACGCATGAATTCATGGAAGATGGTTGCCCCAACCTCGCTTTTGCGCATTTCATAATTCCAATGGCGGAGATAAAATAGCATCGAATCTACTGGCACGCTGAATATGGAATCGGCTGCAGAATCAAACGCGGCCAGAATATGGGGCACGAAAACGCGAGCGCTAATGGAATAGGCGTCGGTTTGAAATTTCATCATAGCGGCGACATCGATGGAATCATGTTCAGCTAACAATTCGTTTATCCGCCGGGCGCGGTAATCCGAAGGCCAGTTCCAGCCGTAATAGGGTGAGGGTTCATTCAGCGGCTGCTGATTGGTTGAGGCCAGATAGCCCTGCTTTGGATTGAGACAGGCGGGTAATTGCTCGAATGGCGTGAAGCCAATCCAATCCGCTCGATCATCACGGCCGTCAGCAACAGCTCTGCCCAGGCCGGAGCGACGAATGGGATTTTTACCAGCGGCAACGATGGCGATATTGCCATCGACATCGGCATAGATAAAATTTTGGGCGGGGCAATTGTAGCGCTCCAATGCGCGACGAAAGTCATCATAATCTTGAGCTCGATTGAGCCAGTAGGCTGTTATCCCGTCGAATTGTGTGTCGTGGCCGGTCCAGCGCACGCTAAAAAAGTCATTGCCGAGTTGGATAACCGGACCACGATGGGTATATTCCAGAAAAATGGTGGTGTCGGGGCTGTTTTTGATCTGAATCGTCTGGGCGATTTTAGTCACAGGTTGCCAGTTGCCATTGAACCAATAATGATCATGGCGCTCGCTGTCGAATGTTTCCCGATACAAATCGGTCACATCCCACCCGCAATTGGTCATGCCCCAGGCAAGATGTTCATTGAAGCCGATGATCACGAGTGGCGCGCCGATCAATGTCACGCCATAAACATTCATCTCGGGGCAATTCAGATGCGCTTCGTACCATATCGATGGCAATTCAAGGGTCAGATGAGGATCGTTGGCCAGCATGGGTTTACCGGTAACAGTTTTGGCGCCAGCTACTACCCAGTTGTTGCTGCCAAATGCTTCTACCTGGGATCGGCAAGGTACGACACCAACATCGTAATCGGTTAGACTTGCGGAGTAGCGGTTGGTCCCTTGAGAGGTAGGGGAAGCAAGGCGTCTTGATGGAGTCTGATTTTGTTCTGGAATAATCGGAAATGGAATCTTGGCGAACGACGGATATAACTCCGCCAGATCATCATCGGAAAATAGTTGCTGCAATCGGGCAAAATCAACATCATCGAAACTGCGACTGAGGTAACCCATCAACACGCTTACCAGAATCGTTTTTTCAACGGTCCAGGGCTCAGGCTTGTGCTGCAGCAGTTTGAATTCGTAGGGATAATTCTTATAGGTTAGCTGCTCGATGAACCGGTTGACTCCTCGAGCATAAGCAGAAATAACTTGAAATTCCTGGCAGGAGGTGTCGAGTTGGGCAGCAATCGTATGTGCGGTAACGGCCAAGCCCAACTGCCGTTGTTCGATATCGATCGGCAGGGCTTCGCGGCCCATTACCTCGGCCAGTCTCCCTGCTGCATAACGATGTTGAATGTCCATTTGCCACAGCCGATCTCGAGCGTGGAGATAACCGAGCGCGGCGTAGGCATCACGGTCAGAACTGGCAAAAATATGCGGAACGCTTCTTTTATCTAACAGAATGGTAATCGGCGAAATGGCAAATCTGCCAATAGTGGTATCAGCGAGCGATGGATTATCCATCCTGGCGACCTGCCAGAAGCCGATAGCGGGGTCTAAAAAATAGCCGAGAGCGGGGATCTGGCCTATGGGCTCAGATAGAAACCTCAGGAATACGATGCTAATGATGGACAAGATGAATGCTATCGCAAACGCTTTCAATCAGTAAGCCTCTTGCATAATTTTGATGCTTTTTTTTGATTGCTCCGGTGCTGCGGCTGATTGCGCTGTGGAAATATATACAGAACAATTTAAAAAGTCAAGCATAAAAATTAACCGGTACGCTGTGACGGCAATGCGGCTGATCCATGCAATGACGGCCATAGTATTGGCGCCAATTGGGACCAGACCGGTCATGAGTAAGGTAAGGTAGAAAAAACTAAAAAAAAAGATTGAATTTTTCATTTCAGGCGTTTATATTTAAAACTTCATGTAACAGCATCAGCTATATACCTGGGGGAAATTATGCGACGATATCGAAGGGGAAATGCAGTTCTGACGCCGGATAACAGGGATAGTTATGCGGCAGTCATTGGGCGGGATGAAGTTTGGGTGGAACAGCGACGGCTAAAACTGGAGACACAATGGCTGGCGCTGGAATACAAACTCAGCCTGGCAATTCAGCAGTTCCAGAACCGCCAACTGGCGGAATTGATGGCTGCGGCCCATGCAACAGACGTTTCACCCGAAACATAACAACGAAAGAAACGCATGTTTGGCAAACCTGATCTAATTCTGCTCCATGCTCCAGCGATCTATGATTTTCGGCAGCGACCCAATTTACTGGGTCCTATCAGCGATGTGGTGCCATCTACTCCAATATTTGAAATGTATCCCGTCGGTTTTTCATCTATTGCTGAGCATTTAGAGAAAAATGGGATTGGTGTGCGGATCATCAATTTAGCCTATCGTATGTTGCACGACCATAAGTTTGATGCCGAGAAGATGATCGCGCGGCTGCGGCCGGTGGCGTTCGGAATTGATTTGCATTGGCTCGTGCATGCACAGGGGAGTCTGGAAATTGCTCGCCTCTGCAAAAAATATCATCCAGAGATACCGGTGATCTTTGGCGGCTATTCTGCGACCTATTTCCACGATCAGCTCATCCGTTATCCACAAGTTGATTTTATCGTTCGGGGGGATTCCACCGAAGAGCCCTTACGACAGCTTCTGGCTGCACTGAAAGAGCGGGGCGATTATTCGACTGTCTCCAATCTAACCTGGCGCGACCGAGGGGGGCAGGTACATTCGAATCCGATCCAATATCAACCCGATCAGTTGAACGAATTTACTAACAATTATAAAAACCTGTTCAAATTGGCAGTCAAATATCTGGATAGCCGGAGCATGACGGCGATTTACGATTGGTGGCGCTATCCCATCACGGCAGTGATGACCTGTCGCGGTTGCACCCATAATTGTGTTATTTGTGGTGGATCGCAATATGGCATGAAACATTATTGCGAGCGCAGCCAGCCATCCTATCGTGCGCCTGAGTTGATCGTGCAGGATATCCATGACATCAGTCGGTTCACCAGCGGTCCTATTTTTGTCATTGGCGATTTGAACCAACCCGGTTCGGATTATGCAGATCGTGTCATCTCGGGACTGGCTAAAATTAAGGTCAAGAACGAACTGGTTTTTGAAATTTTTGTTCCAGCAACGGAAACATTTTATGATAAGCTCGCGGCAGCCGTTTCTCATTTCAATCTGGAGTTCTCACCCGAATCCCATGATCCCCTGGTGCGCCGAAAATCTGGCAAGCATTACTCTAATGAAGCTATTGAGGCGAATATCCAATGGGCGCTGGAACGGGGCTGCCGCAAGTTTGATATCTTTTTTATGATCGGCCTACCACATCAGACCGAGCAATCGGTGTTGGAAACGGTCGAATACAGTGATTATTTGTTGGAGAAATTCGGTCCGCGTGTGGTGCCGTTCATTTCGCCGTTGGCACCGTTTCTCGATCCGGGAAGTATTGCCTTCGAAAATCCGAAGCGGTTTGGTTATAAAATTTTTTATCACTCGCTGGAGGACTATCGCCAGGCTTTGTTGAAGCCAAGCTGGAAGTATTTTCTGAGCTACGAAACCAACTGGCTCACACGCGACCAGATCGTGGCTGTCACCTATCAAGCAGCCAGCCGCTTATCCGCCATCAAACTGAAACATGGTCTGATCCAGCAGGTGGAATACGACACAATTATTAACCGAATCCAGCAGGCGCAGGCCATGTTACGACGTATTGATGAGGTTTGCGCCCATGGGCCCGATGCCGATTGCTGGCCCCAGTTGAAGGAATTGGAATTGGACATGGCTCAGCATAGCATGGCCACTATCAATGAAAAGCGCGAAATAAAATGGCCCCTCTTGCGAACTCGATTCAAGTTGCTGAATATTGCCTGGGCAATTTTATTTGAATAATCAAAATCAGAAGGGATCAACTATGAGGAAACTGAAGCTCTATCTTCTAGAACTACGTGCTCCATTCTTCACTGCTGCTATTGTACCCATTATCCTGGGTACGGTTATTGCTTATGACATGACGCAGTCGTTTCATGCCGGATATTTTTTGTTGGCGCTAATAGGCGGTATTTTGCTCCATGCTGGCGCCAATGTGATCAATGATTATTTTGATCATCTCTCGCAAAACGACGTAATCAACCATGAGTATGTTCGGCCATTTACCGGCGGCAGCCGTTTGATTCAGCAAAAATTGCTCACGCCCACCGAAGTGCTTGTGGAAGCCATCATCTGTCTGACGTTAGGTAGCCTGATTGGATTGTACTTATCATATAAAATGGGGTGGGTGGTGCTGGTAATTGGCGTTTTTGGTGTCCTTTCGGCCATTTTGTATGTATTTCCAAAGATCAATCTGGTGGGTCGGGGCATTGGTGAAGCGTTGATTGGCATTAATTTTGGCGTGTTGATGACCTTTGGTGCATTTTATGTCCAAACCGGAAAATTTTCATGGTTGCCGATCATTGCGTCCTTGCCGGTAGCGCTGCTGATCAGTGCGGTGCTCTACATTAACGAATTTCAGGATGCCAAAGCCGACCAGGCAGTTGGCAAAAATCATTTGGTCGTTCGGTTGGGCAAAGAACGAGCGGTTAAGGGCTACATTCTGATGATGCTATTAACCTATGCCATTGTTGTGGTCGGCGTGGTAACGGATACATTACCGCCATTCTCCTTGTTGGCACTGATTACCTTGCCGATTGCATTTAAGTCGATCCGCATCGCTCAAGTGAATTATAACGACAGCTTGAAATTGGCGCCGGCTAATGCCAGCACGATAATGAACCATCTGTTCACCGGTTTGCTGCTCATCCTCAGTTTCGTGATCGATCGTGCGCTGCAGTAAGCTGTGAATCTAATCGAAATTGTTAACGAAAGCAATCCTATGACGGAAAGTCGAAAACTGATTTTGCAGAAAGTGGGCCAAAATCGGGACATTATCAAGGTCAAATTTACAGAGGCGGTTAGTCCAAAACTGGCGACGGTTTATCTAACCGCCGCCTTCAACCAATGTTTTCAGCACTCGTTTTATAAAATTATTTTGGATATGACCTACATCGATGATCCCAGCCCCACTTTCATCGCCACGCTGATCGAAGCCACGGCTAAGGTGCGCTCTAAAAATGGGGATGTGAAAATAATCAATGTCTCGCCCTCGGCCGAGCAGGCGATAGCTGATTTTAATGCCTATGCCTATCTATCGGTGCCGCGGGAAGATGGTGGCAAATAATGGGTCATGCGCCTGCCTGGTTCCAACATTCGCCAGGCAAGCAACTTTAACGCCACTTGCCCCCGGTTGCTGACTTGATATCTTTCGATCGTGTTATTGAGTAACCTAATTTTTCGATTCATTTCGCGTGAATGGCCATTCGAGCGGTATTACAGCCTGGTCAGCCTTGCATATTTGCCCACAACAAATTCATCCTACATCTGTAACATTTTGTTCCGCTCAAACGTTTTGCTTATGGAATGAAAATGAACCAGAGCCAATTTAAAATACATGTCGCGCATTTCAAGGATGTGATCTATAGCCACGCCTATTATTTCATGGGCAATGCGGCAGATGCGGCTGACATCACCCAGGAAGTCCTAATAAAATTGTGGCACCATTTTGAAAAAATTCCGGCTGCAGCTTTGAAAAGTTGGGTGTTCAAGGTTACGCAAAATGCTTGCATCGATTTTTATCGGCAGCAAAATAATCAAGCGCTACCATGGCCATCGGATGACGCTGATGGTGATAGCTCAGAAGCGGTGCCGGCTGATAAAGAACTGAATCCCGAGACCGTGGTGATCAATCTTGATCTGCGGGAGCATATTATGAAAGCGATTCAACGATTGCCGCCGCTGCTCAGACATGTGATTATCATGCGCGAAATTCATAACTTGAAATATGAAGAAATTGCCGCCTCGCTCGACATTCCCCTCAATTCAGTCAAGGTATATGTCCATCGAGGCCGAAAATTGTTGTGTCGATATTTAAAGGCTTTGTATTCGTAAGGAAGAATCTAAGATGACCTGTCAGCAATGTAATGAATTGTTGGAAGATTATCTAACTGGCAAGCTGCCAATTTGGACGAAGGTGGCTCTCAGACGACACCTGGCCGGCTGCTCGGCTTGTCGGTCGGAAGTCAGGTCCCACCAGATGATTCATCAGTCATTACAGCAGTTGGGCATTCAGCCCTGCCCGGATGATGTAATTTTGAGAGTCCTTGAAATTCTGCAAATCGACCCCAAGTCGTCAACAAAGCATTCATTTGGTTCTCGTCGGCCAGGGATGGCCGTTCGTTATCGCTGGCGTTGGGCTACTGTTGCGCTGATAGTCATCATTGGCGCCATGATTGTAGTCTCGCCCAAGCATGGGCTTCCGCCGCCAGAGGCGAAACACTACACGGATGCTGAAATACAACAAGCAAAAGATCAAGTAAGGTTTACCATTTCATGGTTACGCCAGGTCCAGATACAAACGCAGAAGGCGCTTGAAGATCAAATATTCCCTCAGCAGGTCATCAAGCCGCTGCGCTCATCGTTGAGCACTGCTCTGAAACCCTTATTCAATGGAGAAAAACGATGAAAGCTTACACATTTTTAGCATGGCTGATGGCAATTCCCTTGCTGGCATTAAGCCAGGAAGAGGATTATAGTCGCTACCCTGGTTTTGTGGATCTTTCTAAGCTAAATGAATTCAAAAATTCCAATACGACGGTCGAGATTTTTATCACCAAGCCGCTATTGTCACTGATCGCTTCATCTTGCAAGGATGATGATCCCCCGTTGGTTAAGTTGATTAGCAATTTGGTATTGATTCGTGTTGATCAATTTTCCGTAGATCAAAAGGGTGCTGAGGGTCTGAAAAAATTTATTCAGCGAACCTCCGATAAATTGGCGCGTGATAAATGGGAAAAAGTTATCCGCGTGCGAGATCCGAATGAACATTTGGAATTTTTCATTAAAGGTGAAGGCAAGCAGGTAGCCGGTCTGCTGGTCATGTCTATTGATACCAGCGGGGAGGCGACATTTGTAAATATCGTAGGCAAAATTGACATGGAGTCATTAAACAAGCTCGGTCAACAGTTCCAGATTCCCAAGCTCGATTCGCTGTCGGGAAAAGAGAAACAGAAGGCTGGCAAATAGCCAGTTGCGGTGGAACTGGATGCCATTGCTTGAAGCGAGAACATATTGCCAGCGCATCTGCCATAAAGAATGGCCGTGATTTGTAGAAGCTTTGTGTCGTGATAATAAAGTGATCTTATAGACAGGCGAATCACGATAAACCACCTTTGCCTGAAGGGGGATACAATCTCCATCCTGCTGCATTTCCTGTTAGCTATTGCTTAATTGTTTTTTGCCAGATTGGGCCTTGCCGGAAAATTAGCTACTCCATTTCTTTTAATTTTATTTTGCTAAAAATCGACCGCGTGTTCCAATTCGCAGCTTGACGCTTTCGATTCGCCCGTCGTGATAAACTACCTGGTCATTTTTTTTAATATTCTGCTTGATTTTTTAATAATTTTTTTTCAAATTACGGCTGAAAATCATGGATTCAAGCGTCAGCTAATGGTTCTGATGAATAAACGATAGGCGAATTTAACAGCGAGGTTTGGTTCATTCATCAACGAATCAGACAATCTGATCGCAGTTGGTTCATGTTGGTCTATCGCCATCGTGGCAGTCAGCCTTGAAATCGGCCCTGGCACAGCCGCCAGCCGCGAATTCATGATTCTATTGGCGGTATTCAGTTGATGCTCAGTTACATGGTATCGCTTCAAATTTTTAAAAATGATAAATACCCACCTCAGGGCTGCCTCTTTGATCCCGTAAAATTATCCATTGCAGAATTGCTATGGCCCAAAAATTGGCAACTACTAAAGAATCTCCTCTGGAAGAATTAATTGCCGCCGCGCGTAGGGGTGATCGTCAGGCGGCAGAAAAATTTTTTATCAAATTGGCTGTAAGATTCAGGGATATTATCGCACGTGAAGTTCGGTCGTATCCACTAATCGCCGAGAGAATCAATATCATAGAAAAGAGCGATGAAGTGTGCCAATTGGCGATCGACGAATTCAGACAACGCTATCCTTTCAGTCACCCAGGATGTTCTCTGTCTCTGGCAGTGAATGTATTGCGGCAGATTCTCGACAATTTCATCACCAACTCGCTGGCGGATATCGCGCGACGGGAAAAGCATAAGGAGGCAGAGAATGTGCTCTTTTCGGTGATTCGAAAGAAGCTTGTTCAGCGACTACATACAAAATGGAGGAAGACCCGCAATGAAGAATGCGAGGAGCAATGAAGATCTGGTTCATGATGCCATGCTGATAATACACAGCAAATACAAACAGATCAATTTTGAAAAGGGTATTTTGCCCTGGGCGTACGGAGTTTTGGATAAGGTTGCCTATGGTGATTACCGTCGCGATACCCGACGCAAAGGGATCCTCGATGACAACAAAGATACGCTGATTGATATTTATGACAGCACAGAATCAGCGGAGGAGAATGTCATCTCGTGTGATTTGCTGGACGAAATTAAATTGGCCCTGAAGCATCTGAATAAAACCGAAAAAAAGATCTTCAAACGGATTCTGGAAGGCGCTTCGCGCGACCAGATCCAGCAAGAATTGGAATTGACTCGTACGGCTCTGGATGTTAGCGTGTTTAGAGGACGGCAGAAACTAAAAAAAATACTGAAACGAAAAGGAATTCTATAGAATGAAATGCACCAATCCTAAATTAAAAAAACTGGTCAGTCTCTATCAATTTAATCTTCTTGAGGAGCAGGAAAAGATAGCTGTTGAGGCGCATCTGCTGGAGTGTGAGGCGTGTTTCGAAGAGCTGTATGTGCTCGGCCCCATAATCAATATGATGGAAGAAAATCCGGAGTGTTTTAATGAAATCCTGACGACAAAACCAGGATTTATCGAACGAATGTCTTTAACTATCAAAAGAAGGTGGTATGCGATCGAACACCGAATTCGCGTGCTCATTCAAGCGACGAGTCGTGCAATAGTTGAATGGATCAGAATACCGGCGGTGAGAATTTTGGTGCCAGCAACTGTCGTGGCAGTCGTGTTGTTGTTTGTTTTGCTGCCTTCGCCCAAGCATTATTCGGACCTGGCGATTATCAATAATGCCTCGTATGCGCCGCTACATTTCAGAGGTTTGGTACACGGTTATTCTGCGACGGATGAGTTATTGAATCATGGCATCAAGCTTTATGAGCAGCGGAAATATGCTGAGGCAGTTGCGAAATTATTGGACTACACCCGGCAGAGAGACGATGATCCCTATGGGCATTTCTATACGGGGTTATCGTTGCTCCACACGAATGAATTTAAAAATGCGGTTGAACATTTGAAAACCGCAGCCAATTTGTCCCAAAAACAGGGGAAAGAGATATTATTGGAAAAATGCTATTGGTTTCTCGGTAATGCCTTTCTTAAGCTGAATGATGTCGAAAGCTCAGTGCAAGAATTTCAAAAGGTGATCGAAATCAATGGGCAATACGCGACTGATGCCAAACAGCAGATCGAACGGATCAAAGCTATAAGGGACAAATGAGCCGCCGTTGCTCAGGCGATTTAACATTTTCTACCCCACCATCAATTTCCATATATGAATGACAAATGCCAGGCTGGGCTTCGCCGTTGCCTGGCATATTTTTTTATGCGGTTGCTGATTGTCATTCCTGATTTTGCTTTCCGGATGTTGATACGGTTCTTCAGAATTTTTGATAACAATTTTTAGCCGCTAATAGCAGAAATGAAGCAACTATGAAACGACCAGGCGAATTTGTGCTTGCCATTCACAATAAATTTTAATATATTGCAGATCGTAACAATCTAAGAACCAGGTAAAATTCTTTGTTGTCAGCAGAGCGATTCTCTAACCTAATCTGGAGGTGCTATGCAACAATCCACTGCGGGTCTGGCTGAAAATGCCTATCGGCCCCTGAAAGAGGGCGAAAAGTATCTTCCGTTTACACCTGCCTCTTTTACTGGTCCTGAAATCTCGGTGCGTGCCATCGCCTGGGGCTTGGTGCTGGCCGCGATTTTTACGGCTTCGGCAGCCTATCTGGGGCTCAAAATTGGCCAGGTCTTCGAGGCGGCGATCCCCATTGCGATTATTGCGGTTGGACTGAGCAGTTTTTATGCTCGAAAAAACACGATCCTGGAAAATGTGATCATCCAATCCATCGGCGCCGCATCGGGCATGGTCGTTGCCGGTGCCATTTTTACAATTCCGGCGCTCTATATAATTCCCGGGCTGACGACCAATTTTTGGCAGATCTTTCTGGCGTCGCTATTTGGCGGTTTTCTGGGAATTGTCTTTTTAATTCCTTTGCGGCGCTATTTTGTGGCGGAACAGCATGGGCTGCTGCCGTTCCCGGAAGCCACAGCCATTAATGAGGTGCTGGTGACAGGCGAACGCGGGGGCGAGCAGGCGAAAACGCTGGTGATTGCGGCCATCATCGGCGGGATCTATGATTTTCTGATTGCAACGTTTCAACTCTGGAGCGAGGTCGTTACCACTCGAATTATTCCCTGGGGGGCGGCCATTGCTGATAAGGCCAAATTGATTGTTAAAGTGAATGCTGGCGCAGCAGTGATGGGTCTGGGGTATATCATCGGATTGAAATATTCCTCGATTATTGTCGCTGGCAGCATGGTTTCGTGGTTGGTACTGATTCCAGCAGTCTGGTATCTGGGCAGCCATCTTGGCGTGGCGGTTTTGCCTGGTGAGATTCCCATCAATGAAATGACGGTTGAGCAAATTTTTAGCAATTATATTCGTCATATCGGCATTGGCGGCATTGCCTGTGCCGGAATTATCGGGATTATTAAGAATATCAAAATTATCGTTTCAGCTTTCTCGCTGGGCTTCAAGCAGATTTTTCGGAAATCCTCGGCACAACCACAGTTGGAACGAACGGACAAAGATATCCCCATGGCGTTGGTCATTCTGGTTATTGTGCTGACTTCCATTGCCATCTTGCTTTTTTTCCGCATCTCGGTCGTCGATAAATGGTACATTGTTGTCAGTGCGGTGTTGATTACCGTTATTATTAGCTTCCTATTCACCACTGTTGCGGCCCGGGCGACTGCCATCGTTGGCGTGAATCCAGTTTCGGGAATGACGCTGATGACGCTAATCCTCAGCAGTGTCATTCTCGTGAAGCTGGGCTTGCATGGCCCGGCAGGCATGGTTTCGGCGCTGGTCATCGGAACCGTGGTCTGCACGGCGCTTTCTTCGGCAGGCTCGTTTATCACTGACTTAAAGGTTGGCTACTGGTTGGGATCGACGCCGATGAATCAGGAACGATTCAAATTTTTGGGCATATTGGTTGCCTCGCTATTTGTCGGTGGCGTGATCTTATTGCTGGAAAATGTCTACGGCTTTGTCAAAACACCAGCCCATCCCAATCCAATGGCCGCACCACAGGGCAATGCCATGGCTGCAATTTTGCAGGTGCTATTTGCCACGTCTGCGGTACCCTGGGGGCTATATCTGGCCGGCATATTCATGGCGTTGACCATGGAGCTGATTGGAGTAGCGCCGCTGGCGTTCGCTCTGGGCATGTATCTGCCCATCGAATTGAACACTCCGTTGCTCATCGGTGGCATCATCGCTCATCTGGTGAGCAAAAGTAGCAAAGATGAACGATTGAGCAAGGCTCGCCATGATAAAGGCACCCTCATCGCCTCGGGATTCATTGCCGGCGGTGCCCTGATGGGCGTAGTGAGTGCGATCTTAGCCTATTTCTTCGGTGAACGATTGCATACGGGCATCGGCGAACTGGAAATCGACGGCTGGCATATTGGGATGATCATCAGCGGGATGATGTTTACGTTGTTGTGCATCTTTTTATATTACTACTCGAGATCGGCAAAAGCAGAAGAATAGGTCATACTGCGGAGTAGGGAAAGATGTTATCCTGCCCTACTCCTTTATTTCGATATCCCATGGGGACAGTTCTTGATGTATTGGCGAATGGGATGCTATCGACAGTAAGTACTGGCATGAGCTCCCAATGACCAGAAGTTGAGATGATCTCCCAATGTTTTAGAGGCTTGACATTTTACTCTTGCGAAAGAACTTGAATTGATTTATATTATAGCGCTTAATTGGGAAGATGCTGAATGTTTTGCTGATGGATTGGTAATTGTGGCATAAAGTAACGTGAGATGATGTTAACATGAAAAATAGTCAGTCAAAATACTATTGCTGGATTTTGATTATGATGGCTGGTTTCTTGTTATTATTCTGCAAAAATCCATTTGCCACTCGAGAACCTGAGCCACCAACTGAAGGCAGGACATCCTGGCAATTGCCGACGGATCCGATCATTGTTCTGGAAAACATGAAGAATGCCATCAAAGAAAAAAATGTCGAAAATTACATGAAATGTCTGGTCGACTCCATGGCGCTGTTTCGGTTTATTCCTGGCGAGTTTGAGGCTTCTACTAATGCTGGAATTTTTGAAAATTGGAACTTATTGCACGAACAATCTTATATTAACAAAGCCTTCTCAGCGGTGCCAGATGATTCGGTACGATCGCTCGCTTTTTCAAGAGTCCAGCGGAGTGAGTTTCCGGACTCCGCACTTATTCGAGCAGAATATGCACTGAAATTAAATCATATTATGGGCGCCAGCATTCCCAGAATTGGAAAAGGACAGGCTGATTTTTGGTTCATCCGACGCAATGGCTATTGGGTCATTCGCCGCTGGATCGATTATGAGACGAAGAGCGATACCACCGTTCGCATCCCGTCCTGGAGTACTATCAAAGCCAATTTTATCAATTGAAATTTTTTTGAAGAGACTGAATAGATCATGGCACGCAGAAAATCTTATCGCCCCCGGCCCATCAAAAGAAAAAGCGCCCGAGAAACGCTACGGCGTCAACGACCACGCGGCGATAAAAAATATTTCGCCACGCTGTCCAAAGCGTTGCGGCTGATCATTTTATTGGGCATTTGCGGTTTTATTATTTATCGACTTTTTATCATGCAACCGCCGAGCAAGCGCAAGCCGGTCGCTCCCAAAAAAGCCCAGCCTAAAGTGGAACTGTTACCCATCGATACCACCCGCGTGGATTCAGCGGAAAAGAAGGTTAAGCTTAGTTCCTTGCCTAAAAGTGAAGCCCTGGATCGGGTCCTGGCTCAGGTCTTTGACGAATTCAACATTTCCAGTTCCTGGATTGTCCGCAGTGGTAATCTGATTCGGGTCCAGTTGCCAGCCGATCTGCCAGCGGTAACGGTCATCTGGGAGATCATTCAGCGAGTGGAGGAACTGGATCTGAAGATAATCAAATCTGAGGAGGATCTAAAGACCAATCGGTCTACCATTGCTATCGGCAAAGGTCGGGAGGTAATGGCGACACTCGTGTTTAGCGCCAATCCATCGCTCAAACGCCGAGTCGGCAAGATCGCTATTATCATTGATGATTTTGGATATGCCAATAACAAGACGGCCAGGCAATTTTTGGAAATGAAATATCCCGTAACCTTATCGATTATTCCTGGACAGAAATATTCGACGGAAATCGCCGCGGCTGCCAGAGAGGTGGGGAAAAAATATCTGGTCCATCTGCCAATGGAGGCCGTGGAGGAAAAAGTCGAGGACTCTGATTATACCATTTATACCGATCTGTCGGATGAAGAGATCGAGGCCCGTGTGCGCGGGGCATTGGATTTGCTGCCGGATGCGGTAGGGGTTAATAATCACATGGGGTCCCAGGCTACGGCCGATATCAGGGTGATGAAAGCGGTGTTGAGTACGCTCAAATCTCGAAATAAGTTGTTCATTGATAGCCGAACCACCGCAGAGAGTGTGGCGCCGCAAATTGCCCATCAACAGCAGTTACGATTTCTAAGCAATGATGGTTTTCTGGAACGAAATAGAAGCGAAAAAGAGGATTATATTCAGCAAAAATTAGCTGCGGTAGCCCGGCTGGCCAGCAAGCGGGGCCGTGCCATTGTGATCGGCCATCCTTACAAGCAAACGGCACGGGCGCTGTTGAAAGAGCTCCCGCGGCTGGAGAAACAAGGTTTCGAAATAGTTCCGCTGACAGAGATTGTCCAGTAATTTTCCGGCCGGCTGGGATCAAGCGCTGACGATTTCTATTCAGCTAACAGAGATAGTGATCGATTTCATCCAATTTTGGCGGAGGAAAGTATGGTTCGATTAGGAGTGAATGTGGATCATGTGGCCACCATCCGAGAAGCACGGCGAGGCCGGGAGCCTGATCCAATTGCTGCTGCGGTGCTGGCGGAACTGGCCGGCGCCGATGGCATTGTTTGTCATCTACGCGAAGATCGGCGGCACATTAAGGATCGCGACCTGACGCTGTTGCGGCAGGTGGTAAAAACGCACCTGAACCTGGAGATGGCGGCTACCGAGGAGATGATCAAAAAGGCCATCTCGGTATTGCCCGACATGGTGACGCTGGTGCCCGAACGTCGGCAGGAGTTGACCACCGAAGGAGGGCTGGATGTAACTTCCAATTTTGATTTTTTTGAAGAGGTTACCTCGACCTTGCGAGCCAATAATATCGTGGTGAGCTTTTTTGTCGATCCCGATATCCATCAAATCAAAGCCGTGGCCAAATTGGGCGCGGATTATGTCGAACTCCACACGGGCGGCTATGCCAATGCCCAGGATCTCAATCAAGTCGTGGAAGAGCTGGAACGCTTGCGGTCTATGGCCATGGCTGCCTCCAAGCTGGGTCTGGGGGTTAGCGCAGGACATGGCTTGAACTATCAGAATGTGGTCGACATTGCCCGCATCAAGCAGGTTGAGGAGTTGAACATCGGTCATTCAATTGTGTCGAGGGCGGTGTTGGTGGGCATGGAAAAAGCTGTGCGGGATATGATTGCTTTGATTCGGTAGGGTTTTTTGGGATGACCAGTTAACAGTAATCAGTAATCAGTAATCAGTAATCAGTGATCAGTAATCAGTAATCAGTAATCAGTTATCAGTTATCAGTTATCAGTGAATGAGGATAGATAATATTAGCTGGATGGTTGAGTTTTTAATACGATATGAAAAGTAGTTTTTCATCAATGTGAACAGTAGAAGGAGAAAGCAGCATGGGTAAGGCAACGTTGGCCATTGATGGGCATGTTCATTTGTATTCGGTGTATGATTTACCAACAGCAGTTGATTGTGGCGTGCGTAATTTGAGAACCGAAGCCAGCAAGATCAACCCGGAGGTTATTCCTGTCTGGTTGCTGGTTGAACGATCGGACGCCAATTTTTTTGAAAAAATTTACCATAATCCGGGCCAATTTAGCAGCAATGGTATCAGATTTAAAAAAGGCCCTGATGATGTGACCATTACAGTGGAAAGAGATAGCAGGGTATTGTTGTACATATTTGCCGGTCGGCAGTTAGTGACCCGCGAAGGTCTCGAAGTGCTATCGTTGATCTCCAATTTAGACATCCCTGATAAGCAAAAATCCATCGACCAGATCATTCATGCGGTGCAAGAGTCCGGAGGCATTCCAGCGCTTAATTGGGCCCCGGGCAAGTGGTTTTTCAAGCGTGGCCAGGTGATTGCACGGCAAATTCAGCAGCGATCAGTAACCGAAATTTTTATTGGCGAAACGACCTTGCGTCACAGGCTCTGGCCGGAACCGAAACTGGTGAAACAAGCCAGAAGAAAAGGATTTCCAATTATCGCTGGTTCAGATCCTTTACCGTTCAAAGGAGAAGAGAATGGCATCGGTAGTTTTGGATTTTTAATCAGTGGCGCATTCGATTCGGCACAGCCAGCCCAATCGCTGCGCGCCATGATGCAACGCAACCAGCAAGATATTCAGATTATTGGGAAACGGAATGATGTCTTGACCTTTGCCAGGCGGCAGTTTAAAATTATGATGGAAAAAAGAACCAGAGAATAGGTTTTAAGCCTATAATCACCAAAATTGATTTCGATAAATTGCTAACTCTTAAATGACGTTAGTGAATTTTGCTAATTCCTGTCCATCTTTGCATCTGTCCGTTAGTGAATTTTGGGGCAGGTGGTTTAAAATAGCACAGCGAAATTAGGAGCAGAGTGCATGAAACAAGATCTTCTTAACATTTTCCCGGAATTCAATCTCATAAAAAATGGTGAGCTACGTGAAAAGACTCTTGCGGTCTGGCAGGAAGCCATTGAGCGCGGCGGCTGGCAGGTGTCAGATTTGAAGAAAATTCCATTTACGCTGCTGATCTCAAATTGTCCGATCAATATTATCGATCATACCCGGGGGGTCACTCAGGTGGCGATTGAATCTGGAAAAAAATTGAGAGAATTCAATAACCAGAGCTATCAGATCGATGATGATATGCTGATTGCTGGGGCATTGCTGCATGATGTCGGAAAGATATTAGAATATAAGAATTCGCCTGATGGCGTTAAGAAGAGCGATACGGGCAAACTGCTCCGTCACCCGTTTAGCGGCGCTGGCCTGGCGATGAAACATGGTCTACCTGACAAAGTAGTGCATATCATTGCGGTTCACGCCAAAGAAGGCGATGGTGGGTATCGCTGTCCGGAAGCTGTGATTGTGCATCACGCCGATTTTATGAATTTTGAACCGCTCAAGGCTGGATTTTAGATTTATAATTAACGAATTTTTTCGTGGATCAAAGGATTCTTTACCAATTGGAAGTTAGAGCAATTTAAAAAATTTTCGAAATTAGCGGTTTCAAAAAGATGTGTTAGTGAAGGAAATTGAATTGATAATTAAAGCGGTGCTATTTGATTTTGATGGCGTCATAGCCAACACATTGACCTATCATGTGCAAGCATGGCAGCAGGTTTTTGCCGCACATGGGGTGGAAATCCTGGCTGACGATGTCTGCTTGCTGGAGGGACAATTGGCGGAAGAAATCGGGCGCCAATTGGCGCAGCAAAAAGGTGTATCGCTGAGCGAATATGCCTTAAGGGAGATGGTTCGCCAGAAACGTGCCATTTACAATCAAATCACCCAGGCCATGGTCTATCCTGCGGCGCGGCGGTTGATCGACTACTTGAAAGAGAATGCCATCAAAATCGCACTGGTCACCGGAGCTCTTCGGCAGAATGTCGAGACAGTGACTGGTAAAGAATTCTTGACCCAATTTGACGTCATCATTGCTGGCAATGATGTGGCTAGAACCAAGCCGCATCCGGACCCCTATCTGGCGGCAGCGGAAAAGTTGCATGTTCCGCCTTCGAATTGCCTGGTGATTGAAAATGCGCCGCTGGGGATTCGCGCCGCGAAGGAGGCGGGAATGTTTTGTGTGGCGCTAAAAACCACCATTCACGATAACGCTCAGTTGAGTGAAGCGGATATGATTTTGGAAAATATGAATGATTTGCTTCATGATGATTTGTTATCTCAGCTCTTTGGATGATATTTCAAAAAAAACTGCCTAATTGATGGCTGCGCCAAAATAAAACATTCAGGCAGTTGATCATTGGGGCAGCAAGCGGTATCGCTCAGATGTTATCTGTCACTAAATTATTACATTTTGTTGTCAAAATTTCATCACTGGCCTGGCCGAAGCGGGGAACTTTTAAGAGCAGGCGATCATAAAAAAGATGCCCTCGCTTCTATTCGCTGATCAATTTAGCCGAGAAATCGATGGTGAGAAACTCGGCTTTTTACTTTTTTAAAGGAAATTCAAAATTGGTACGAGTCGAATCAGTCCTGCTTATTTTAATCGCTTTGTTCCACTGTTCCTGTGATAAGGAAAACCCAATCCAGCCAGCTAATCTGGCCCCGGTGCTCTCCAATCTCAGCGTCCCCGATACCATTTTTACTCAAACCAACCAAAGCCAGGTAGTTAGTGTCAAATGCGCGGATGAGAATGGATTGGATGACGTTGATAGCGTGGCGTATCAGATTGCTAATGCCAGCGGGCAAGTTTTGGCCTCAGGCATCATGTTGGATGACGGGAACTATGAAAGTCATGGCGACAATATTGCCGGCGATGGAAAGTATTCGCAGCGGTTGAAATTAACGATAGCTGAAGGAAGTTACCGTTTTCGGGTGCAGGCAGTGGATCGAGCGGGCTTGAGAAGCAATTTATTAGATAAACAATTTTTTGCCCGAATTGGTGCAATGAATCGAGCGCCGATTTTGCTTGAATATCGTCTGCCGGATTCGGTCTATGTGGATGAAGTGGTGCCGTTTTTCATTGCGGCCCGGGCTTCGGACCCAGACAGTTTGGATTATATCGCCAGGGTGGTGTATGAGATCTGGGGCCCCAGTATCTCGGAATTAGCTGAGACGGGCACGTTGAACGATGCTGGCGCCGATGGGGATAGCCTTGCTGGCGATGGCATCTATTCTATGGCCACAACTACCCGGTTCGCCATGTGGAAATTTGGCTCGTATCATCTGATGGTGCAAGCATACGATAGCCGCAACAAACCGAGCAACAGTCTATATGAGATTTTGCCCTGGGCCAAAGTTCGGGCAGGAGTTGCGCCACAAATCATCAGCGTGAGTGCGCCTGATACGATTCAATTGCCCGCTGCAGGCAGCAAGTCGTTTTTATTGACGGCCAGGGTGACCGATGCCGACGACAATCGTGATATTCATGAGGTTTACTTTGATAGTTATCGGCCCGACGGCTCCGCATCCAGTGGCAATCCGTTTAAAATGTACGACGATGGTACCAGTGGCGATGCTACCGCAGGCGATTTTGTATACTCGCTGCAAATTTTTATCACTTCTCAGAATTCACCTGGCAACTATCGTTTTGAATTTCAGGCCAAAGATTATTCAGAGCTACTCAGCAACAAAATTATTCACATAATCACGGTGATCAGATAGCATGAAAAAGATAATACTTCTCTTGATAATTTCGACCGTTTTCATCACTTCCAGCCAGGGGCAATGGTTGCCAAAGCGAACCTACACATTCGATTCCGAGCCGCTCGCTGGTCTAAAAAGCAATAGCGTTACGGATATTATCATCCAGGATGAACAAACCATCTGGATTGGAACGGGCGAAGGACTTTCGAAGTCCACTGATGGTGGGCAAACATGGGTTACCTACACCGAAAAAAATGGCCTGGGCCGGGGCGGTGTCTCGGCTATGGCTATGGCCGGTTCGATCATCTGGGTGGCCACAGCATTCGATAGCTTGGTTGCCGATGGCAGCCATTTGCCAGCCGGGGGTGGTCTGAGCTATTCCACTGATGGCGGCCAGAATTGGACGCATGTACCGCAGCCGCAGCCCAATGGCGATTGGACGGTGGTCCAAAATGTGACTTATGATATTGCCATTATCGACTCGACGGTGTGGATTGCCAGTTTTGGCGGTGGTCTGATGAAATCCTCGGATATGGGACAGACCTGGATTGTGCGCCCACCAGATGATTACAATTTTAATCCAGATCAGTACCTGAATCATCGCGTGTTTTCATTATTGGCTGTGGGTGACACATTATGGGTAGGTACCGCCGAGGGCATCAATGTATCCTATGATGCTGGCAAAACCTGGACGACCCAGTTCACGCATCAAAATCAGGCACAGCCGATCTCCGGCAATTTCGTGGTATCGCTGGCGTGTCAGCAGATTGGCGACCGTCAGATCATTTGGGCGGGTACGGCTAACGCTGAGGGCAGCGATGAGTTTCGTGCCACCTCCTGGACCGAGGATGGTGGACGAACCTGGAAAAATGCGCTGCAGGGAAAATTCGCCTGGAACTTTGCGTTCGACGGGGATGCGGTGTACGCCTGTACCGATAGCGGTCTCTGGAAATCGCCGGATGCTGGTGAGACCTGGGATGTTTTTCCACCAATCATCGATCCTGATCGCAGGGAAAAAATCTATTCGATTGAGTACTATTCGGTCGGTATTACGCCCTCGAAGCGGCTATGGGTAGGTACAGCCGATGGTTTGGCTACCAGTTCGGATAACGGAGTGCATTGGGCGATTCTGAGGGCCTTTGTAGAACCCGGAGTTGCCGGCGAGCCCAGAGTGTATGCCTATCCCAATCCCTTCTCACCCTTGCGCCACAATCAATTTGGCGGAGATGGTTTCATCCGTTTTCAATTTAAAACGACTGCGGTCACCCGGGCTAAGGTTCGCATATTCGATTTTGCGATGGATCTGGTAACCACAGTTGACGAAGGCAAAACCTATCCGGCTGGCGATTGGTCGATCGCCTGGAACGGGAAAACGGCCGATGGAAAATTGTTAGCCAACGGGGTTTATTTTTATCAACTGGATCTAGCCGGCGAAGGAAAACATTGGGGGAAAATTATTATTATTGACTGAGGCAGCTTCGTTTCGATAGAAAGTCAAATAAGGAATTATTATGAAAAACTGGAAAATTCTGTTGTCATTGATATTAACTGCGTCAGGCTTGGGCTTCAGCCAGGTTTCTGCTGACGATGGCATCCTGGCCGGCGCATTTTTACGGATGGGGCTGGGTGCTCGAGCTAATGCCATGGGCGGCGCGTTTACTGCCGTGGCGGAAGGACCCGAAGCTGCTTACTACAATGCTGGCGGTGTCCCATTCATCTCCAAACGCCAGATCGCACTGGAATATCGCTTCTTATCGCTGGATCGAAATTTCAACTATATCGGTTTTGCCACCGGCATTCGGCCCAAAGTAGAGGAGGGTTCCAGGGAGGTTGCCTTGAATGGTGGTCTCGCCTTAAGCTGGATTCATGCCGGAGTCGATGAGATCGATGGCCGGGATTTTGCTGGCAATCATTACCAAAATTTTTCCAACGCAGAGAATGCCTTTGCCCTTTCCTTTGGGGTGATGCCGCTGGATATTCTGGCCGTGGGCTTTACCGCTAAAGTGCTCTATAACCGTTTCCCCAATATGGGTGATAAAGATGCCACGATTTCCGATACCGGGCTGGGCGTGGATCTCGGCGTTCTGGTGAAGCCGCTGCCATATCTGTCCCTGGGGTTGGTAGTTAAGGAGATCAATGCCAAATACAATTGGAAAACAGACAAAGTTTGGGAAAAGGATATTGACAAAATCGATCGTTTTCCAACAACTTATCGGGCGGGAATCGCCTGCCGCTATCCTTATCCCTGGTTGCTTCTGGCAGTTGATGTCGAGAAAAATAATCAACAAGATTGGAAATATTTTGTCGGCACTGAAGCCCTGTTTCAGAATAAATTTGCCATCCGGGCAGGAGTGAATAATGGTTCACCAACGCTGGGCGGTGGCTATCAATTTCAACTATTTGCACGACCAGTGCAGATTCAGTATGCTTTTATAACCGAAAAGTACGACGTGGCCAGTGAGCATATTTTCTCATGGCATTTTCAATTTTAGTAAATCTTTCAGGAGATTGGCTGTTGGTTAGCTGTTATTTTGTGGGAAAACGTATGAAGAGTCTATTTCAGTATCGTTTGGTAGCGGTTTTGCTGCTAATAATCATCGGGAATGGCGTGGCCGGGGATAATCCAGCCCAATCGGGATTTGCTTTTTTAAAATTGGGCGCGGGCAGTCGCAGCGCTGGCATGGGTGAGGCCATGACTGCTATTGTAGCCGATGCCAGTGGGACCTACTGGAATCCCGCCGGCCTGGCGCAAATGAATGGAACCGAGTTGCACTTCACTCATAACAAATGGCTCCAGGGCATAGCCAATGAATTTGTCGCTGTCGGTTTTCGGTTCGGCACCAATGCGCTGGGGCTCAGTTTTATGTCGAATACTATCACTGGCATCGAGCGGCGCACACAGGCTTCGACCGAGCCATTGGCCACCCTGAGTACGCACGATATTCTGTTTGGTCTATCCTTTGCCAGAAATTGGGGCAGTCGGGTAACCTATGGTGTGACGCTCAAATATCTTTATCAAAAAATCTACATTGAAAGCAGCAACGGTATCGCCGCAGATATCGGGCTGCAATATCAACTGCCCATCGCAGGTTTGAAAGCCGGCCTGGCGCTGCAAAACTGGGGTTATGTCACGGCAATGAAAAATGAGAAACCCCGCTTGCCGCAAACCATTCGCCTGGGCCTGGGCTATTTCCTTGCTGTTCCTGGTGGGAATCTGATCGCCGCCATGGATTGGGTGAAGATCGTAGACAGTTCATCCCATTTAAATTTCGGGCTGGAATATAATTTGATGAAATATCTGTCCCTGCGAACCGGCTATCAAACGGGATTCAATGATAAGGGGATGCAGGTGGGCATTGGCCTCCGGGTTGAACGATATGGGCTGGATTATGCCTATGTGCCATTCGCTTCCGATTTGGGCAATTCCCATCGAGTATCGGTGAAAATTGGATTATAACAACATAAAGGTCATCGCTTATGAGAGCTTTCTATTTATTATTGATGGTGATGATATTGGGAATCATCCTGATGGTGGGGTGCAGCAAAAAGGAAGAATCTCAAACTGGCGCGTTGAAACAAAACGAAGATGTTCAGGTGGATCAATCGACGCTCATCATCAAGCCAAAAGCTTACAATTACGATTCACTGCGCGTGGTGATCGCCGCGCTGCTGGATGTCGTGAAGGCCAATCCAGATGATATCAACGCGCGACAACAACTGGTGGCCACTTGCTATGACACGACCTGGGAGACGATTGTTGCTCCCGGGATTGGCAAACGGTCGCAGCAACCGCAAGCGGAAGCGGTAGCCGAAAAGCAGGCGGAGCAGGCCGCGATTGCCGATGCCTACCGCTGGGCGATGTACATTAAAAAATGGCGTCACGATCCAACAACGCCGGATTTTGGCAGCATCAGCGGTGAAATTCGCGGGGGACGTGTTGTCTCCCGGCAAATTTTGGAGGATCAAACTGTCTCGATTTTAATGGAAATAAAGTCGTCTGACATCCCGTGAAGGCAGCTTCGCTTACACAAATTTCGTTTTCACTTTGCTGAGTCCCCTGGAAGACCAACGCTCTCCAGGGGATTTTTATTTATGACCAATGCTTGTCTGCTGATTTGCGCGACATTCGCTTGCTTTTGTGCCAAAAAGTTGTATATTATAGGCATTCAAATTGATATTTGATTAACACTGATCGCTTAATATGTCACCAACTGATTCTGTTTTGCTGCAAGTGCAGCAATTAAAAAAATATTTTCCGTTACGATCTGGCATCATGAGCCGCATCACTGGTTATGTCTATGCGGTGGATGATGTTAGCTTTGCGTTGAAAACCGGCGAGACGCTGGGATTGGTGGGTGAATCGGGCTGTGGCAAATCGACAGTGGCCCGACTGCTATTGCGTTTGATCGAGCCAACGGCCGGCGAGGTGATTTTTGATGGCAAAAATATTTATAGCGTAGACCGTGCTGCACTGCGGCAATTGCGTCGGCAAATGCAAATTATTTTTCAGGATCCCTATTCTTCGCTAAATCCCCGCATGACAATTATGGAAATTGTCGGCGAAGCGCTATCATATCATAAAATTGCCACCGGGAAGGAGAAAAAAGAACGGGTGCAGGAACTATTGGCACGCGTGGGATTACGGCCGGAGCATAGCCAACGCTATCCGCATGAATTTAGCGGTGGACAACGGCAGCGAATAGGGATTGCTCGGGCACTGGCCCTAAAGCCCAAATTGATAATTGGTGATGAACCTGTTTCGGCTCTGGATGTTTCGATCCAGGCTCAGGTGCTAAATCTGCTGCTGGAATTGCAGACCGAGTTTCATTTGACCTACTTGATCATTGCGCATGATTTGCGGGTTGTTGAACATATCTCGGATCGAGTGGCAGTGATGTACTTGGGTAGAATTGTCGAGATGGCCGAGGCTAAGGAAATCTATCAGCATCCGCTTCATCCGTATACGCAGGCATTATTATCGGCCATCCCAATCCCGGACCCGAATGCCAAGCGACAGCGAATCTTGCTGCCCGGGGATATTCCATCACCTATTTCGCCGCCGCCGGGATGTCGTTTCCATACGCGTTGCCACTACCGAATGGATATTTGCGATAAGGCTCAACCAGAGTATCGGGTAGTGGGAGAGAATCACGCCGTGGCCTGTCATTTGATCTAACGCTATTGAATGGTTCAATTACAGCAGCATCTGGAAGCATGAAATAGTGTGATTAAAACCAAATTGATCTATTTTTATGGGGAGCACTACTACCAAAAGTCGCAAACGACGCATGCAGCAGTTGCTGCGCGTACTGGAAGGAAAGAAAACTGCGCTTATCGTGAGCCACACCAATCCTGATCCGGATACGATTGCCAGCAGTCTTGCGCTGCAATACTTCATGGCAGAAGTCGCTGGCATCAAATCCGTTCTGGCATTTGATGGAATTGTGGGACGGGCTGAAAATCGCGCCCTGCTGGAGTATTTGAATTTAAATTTGATGTTGCTGGAGCAAATTGATCCGCACGACTTTGATTTGATTGCACTGGTGGACACGCATCAAGGGATGGGCAATAATCCGCTGCCATCCGAAATTTCCATTGATGTTGAAATTGATCATCATCAAACCAACCGCGACGGCACTCGAGCGGGATTTAGTGATATTCGAGAAGAATATGGCAGCACGGCGACTATGATGGTGGATTATTTGTTGTCGGCCGGTTTGAGAATTAGCACCAAATTGGCCACGGCCTTGTTTTACGCAATAAAGGCCGAGACGCAGGATCTGGGACGAGAGGCTAAACGGGCGGATCAGAAGGCCTATTTCACCCTGTATCAGCTCATTGACTTTCAAGCGTTGGCAAAAATACAGCGGGCCAGTGTGGCGCCAGAGTATTTTCAAGACATGAGTCGGGCGATCCGTCGGACAGCCGTTTTTGATGATGTGGTGATTTCTACGCCCGGCAAAGTGGACAGCCCCGATATGATTGCGGAAATGGCCGATACGTTTCTGCGGTTGCAGCAGGTGCACTGGGCAGTGGTCATTGGATTTCATGGGAATCACATGTTTATTTCGGTTCGAACCAATCAGCCGGAGTGCGATGCCGGGCAATTGGTTAAAAAAGTAGTTGCCCGTCTGGGAACAGCCGGTGGCCACGATATGACCGCTGGCGGAAAAATTTATTGTGAAAATAATTACAAAAAACAATGGCTGTTGAAGGAGCGAGTGAAGAAGCGGTTTCTGGCTGAATTCGGATTCGATCGCCGGCGCAAAGGGAAAAAACTCCTGGCCATGAAATCGCCGGAGTCCGCCTTGATTGTTGATAAAAATCTTAAATCTCGCCCCGCTTAGAAACCTGCTCCTAAAGATCGCTGTTAAAGGGAGCACTGAACAGGGCCATTAATTTGCGATATTAAAGCGAATTGAGAAAATATGACTCCAAAGGAAGTGGCGATCCTTGCCGCACAAACCGCTGGAAAACTGGTTCGGGAAAGTCTTGGCACGATTACGCCTGACGATATCCAGGATAAACGTCCATTTGATTATGTCACTGCGGTGGATAAAGCCTGTGAAAAATTGATAATCGATTTGATTCGGCAACATTACCCGGATCATGAGATTTTGGCCGAAGAATCAGGCAATTCCTCTCAGAAAAATTCGTTCCGCTGGATTATTGATCCGCTGGATGGAACTACCAATTTCATCCACCATTTCCCGCACAGCGGCGTGTCCATTGCGCTGGAAAAAGAGGCTGAGGTTATTCTGGGAGTGGTCTATGATCCTTATCGCGATGAACTCTTTTGGGCCGAGAAGGGGGGCGGCGCGTATTGCAATGGTAAACGCATTGCGGTCTCCAAACACGCCCGGTTAAGCCATTGCTTGATTGCAACCGGTTTTCCTTTCAAAGAAAAACAGCTTATAGATAGGTATTGGTCGGTGTTATCAGCAATATTTATGGCGGTTAGCGGGATTCGGCGGACCGGCTCCGCAGCGCTGGATTTGACCTATGTCGCCTGTGGCCGCTTTGACGGCTTCTTTGAGCTGCGACTGAGTCTCTGGGATATTGCTGCTGCTTCGATCATCGTGCGGGAGGCGGGTGGCAAAATTACCGATTTTGAAGGTCATGAAAATCGACTGCTATCGGGTAGCATCATCGCCACCAATGGGCTGATTCATCAGTTTATGTTGGCTGAAGTTCAAAAAATATTTCCTACCAATCCATAAGCCCGGCTATGTGATCCGAAGGGAAGTGGGGTTGAAGAAAGGTCAGTGGGTGATATCATTCGTTTGGAAACTACAAGCATGATTCAAATTGATGGTGCTGCTGGTGAGGGGGGCGGTCAGGTCCTGCGAACGGCGCTGGCGTTGTCGTTGCTCACCGGTCAGCCATTTGAAATCCATAATATTCGCGGCCGACGCCAGCGACCCGGGTTGATGGCACAACATCTCAAATGTGTGGAAGCCGCAATGTTGGTGGGTCATGCACAAGCGAAGGGAGATAAAATCGGTTCCATGCATCTGCTATTCCAGCCCGGCGCAGTTACTGCCGGCGAATTTCATATCGATATTGGCACCGCCGGCGCAACTTCGCTGGTATTGCAGACCGTGTATTTGCCGCTGGCCCAACAGCCGCAGCCTTCGATGTTGACCATCACCGGTGGCACGCATGTGGAGTGGAGTCCTACCTTTCATTTTCTTTCCCTACATTGGGCGAAATTTATGGCTGATCTTGGCCTGCCCATTCGCTTGCACCTGGAGCGAGCGGGTTTTTATCCGCAAGGCGATGGCGTAATGCGAGCGGAAATTAGGCCCGCAGGCAAATTGCAATCGCTTCATCTCATTCAGCGAGGGCGGTTGAAAGGGATTTCTGGAATTTCGGCCGTAGCCAATTTGGATTTGACCATCGCCGAACGCCAACGCGCCCAGGCGCTGAAACGGTTGGAACGATCGGGCCTGGATGCCCTAATCGCGATCGAGAAAATGCCCTCTCGTTTTAAAGGCACGATGCTGCTGCTGTTGGCAGAATTTGAGCATTCACAGGCGTGCTTTACCGCATTGGGCGCAATCGGCAAGCGCGCCGAAAAAGTGGCGGATGAGGCAGTAGACGAACTGTTGACTTTTCTTCAATCAACTGCTTGCGTGGATCGATTTTTGGCCGATCAGTTGATGTTGCCGCTATCACTGATTCCGGGAGTTGCGACGTATTCAACTTCAATTGTCACCAATCATCAGCTCACCAATGCGGAAGTGGTGAAACAATTTTTGAATGTCGACATTCAGATCGAGGGCGAAATAGGCGCCCCAGGCCTGGTTAAAATTGTCGGGAAGGCATTGAATTGAATCATAGAAACCTGCCGCCCAAATCGTGCGCTGATTAATTGGTTTTAGCGGGCGGCTGAAATTGTGTTTGATATTTTTTGATCTTCACGGCCAATGAATCCAGACGTTCACGGGCTTGCGGAAGGTCGGGTATTAGCGACAATGTTTTTTGGTACATCCGCCTTGCCATATCCCATTCCCCCAATATCTCATAATTGATGCCCAATGCGAAAAAAGCGGGCGCATAATCCGGTTTTTGTGCCAGGGCCTGATTTAAGGCATGAATCGCTTCCTCATATTCCATTTTTTGGTAGTAAACCTTTGCATTTTCAACCAACTCGGCTGGTGTGTGTGGTGTCGAAATAAGCTGTGGATCATAATAGGAGTCTAAAAATCGCTGGGCCCCACGATCGAACCGATTGCGTTGAATCACCTGACGATAAACCTTGAGGGCTTTGTCGGTTTCCCCGAAGAGCTCAAAACTTAGGGCAACAAAGACCTGTTCGGTGCTTTGGTAATAATTTTCGATGATGGCTTTGGTAAATTCTCGTTCGCTATATTGCGGGTGAATATTAATCAAATACGGATAGATGGACTCACGATAGCTGGCCAATAATTGTAAAATTTGATTGGAATTGGCCGGAGCATCGGAGGTGCGTGGGGTTGAAAATTCAAGGTGCGGAAAATTATCGGTATTTACCCGCACTTCTTTGGTGAGCTGGGCGATGACTTTGGGGCCCATGACAAAACAATCCAGAATTTCATAGATATTATCTAATCCGATGCGATTCAAATTGGTCGGCAGTAGCTGATCTTTTAGCCGTTCGTCCAGTTGGCGGAAATTAAGCTGAAAATCCCCACTCGCCCGGCCAATGAGCAAGGCGTAAGGTGTGACCGCATTGTTAACGTACCAGAGGCTGCAATTGGGAAAAACCGTCTGGAAGGTATGTAACATAATCCGAAAATCTTCCAGTGAAATCCTGGTGATGGGCAAGCCTGTCGCCATGATGCCCCCGCTGGCGAGGTTCTTTTTGCAAACATTGAAAAAATTTCGGCTGTAAAATCGCGCATGGCCGTGAACCGACGGATGAAGCAGATCGTTGATAATCACATCATATTTTTGTGAGGTAATGGTATTGTATTCTTTCCCATCCATTTTTATGAGATGATAACGCGGCTCTGCGTCCAATATATCTCCAATTGTCGTTAGTTGCGAAACGGCTGCCATAACTTCATCAGCGTTGTCGGCACAGTCTACTCGTTGAATTGGATGTAGCAGGATGCTTTTCAAAACCTCACCGTTTTTAAATCCTAAGGTAAGCACAGAATTCGGTTGTGCATGCAGCAACAACGGCAAATGGCCCAGAGTACGCAGACAGGCGAGCCATTCGGTAGCAGTGCTGGCTAATATCGTGCCGTTGGAAGCCAGATCCAGGGTGGTTGCGGCTGGATTTTGATAAGCGGTGATCGTGCTATGGATGCCATGCCTCAAATAAACCAATTTGTGAGTCGGCTTGTCACTTGTGAATAACCGAAGAAAAAGCGAGGAGGGGATGGTAAAGGTGATGATAATTACGCCAACTGTCGCCGCAAAAAGAAGCGCGGTCTTTTTATTGGGCAGATAATGCAGCGCGGATACCAGGAATAACATTACCAGATTTGCTAAGAGGCTTAGGAGGATAAAAAACACCAGGCTTTTATGTATTCCAATATGGCCCAGCATAAAAAGCGTGGCGCCACTGAATCCCAACAACAAGCCAATGGCCAGGGTTGCATACAATCGCCCAATAAGTAGACCTCGCTCATCGAAATCGGAAATGATTATCCGTCCTATTAACGGAAAAATGGCACCCATCAAAAAAGATGGTACCAACAGACAAACCATGGTATTCATCACATAAGTCAGAATCTGCCAGTTCCAAGGTCGCACATCGGCAGCCGCTGAATCGTTTCCCGCCTGCAACGGCGCCAGATGGGGCAGCAAGGCGATCGAGATAGTGCCCCAGCAAGCAATGAGCAGAAAAAGAATGATCAGGATGGAGATGGGGTTCCAGCGGACGTGTATCATTCGAGGAAAAAGCGATGCCCCAAGCGAAAGGCCCAACAAAAAAACAGTGGCGATGATGTGCATCGCATAGCAATCTGATCCGGTGAGGAAAAACAAACTTCTGGTCCAGATGACAAATAAACCACCAGCAATCACGCCGCAGATCGCCCAACTGCCGCTAACGGCTTTGAGCAAAAACGAAGGCTGCGGCTGCGGTGTGACTGTCAAATGCTTGAGTTGCTGGTCGTAAAAATCATTTTCGACACGCAACGTGGCTTCGGTCTGCTTCCATAGGAATCGCAATAATCCACCGGTTAATAAATTCAGTCCTGCCGCTAGTGCTAAAGTCTGTCTGATACCTAAAAAAGGCATGAAGAAAAAGCAGCTTAGAAAACATCCCATGGCTGCGCCAAGAATTTTAGCGCCGTAGATTTTCCCAATCTCCGACCCCACCCGATCGGCTGATTGGATGAAGAAGCGAGATAAGGGCGGCAGGGGGGCACCAATGAAAAACGATGCTGGTAGAATAAATAGAGCGATTGCCCAAATTTTGACAATTGCTATGAAGGCCGAATCTGGGTGTGCCGCGTGGGCAGCGACGGCCCGCAGCAATAACGGAAGCAAAGGGAGCGCCAGTAACAATACCACAGATGATATCCCAATGGCCAACTCGGATCGGCTGAAAATTTGGATATCATTCCGCAGCTTGTCGATCTTGCGACTAACAAGATAACTGCTCAGAGCGATCCCAGCCAAGAGCATTGTTACCACCGATTGGTTCACTAAAATCGTGTGTCCCAATGCAATTTTAAAAAGGCGAAGCCAGGCAATAACGGTGAACGCAGTAGTAACGCCAGACAACCACAAGAAGAAGATTACGATTTTACGAACTACATTTCGCCGAAAGTAACTGATGTCGTCGATCATATTCAGGACTAATTAAATTGCTTGTTGTTGGATGAATTCACTGAAACGAAAGGGAATATACAAAAATTATTTTGAAGTTCAAAAATAAATTTTGTCTGTTTCAATTTATTAAACAGGGTGATTACCAGATGTACTACTGCGCGCATTTTCATCTGCACAAGGGCTGGAGAGTGGAAGTCGGATCACGCCTCAGGAGGTTCGTTATGAGTTTGCTCGAAGAAGCGTGAACCATTTGCCGTCACCTGCCTTATCAGCGAGTAATGAGAGTGGTGATTGCTCGTATTGATCTTTTGATGCATTTTGCGCATGAGCCATTGAAATGGCCTACTATGAATTCAGCAGGGCCAATCGCCTAATAACCTTCAGACGACAAACAAACGGGTTGAATAGAAGACTGCTGATTGAACGATTGGGTACGGAGCATGGAGGTTGATTGTCCCGCGAGGTTCAATTGCACCAAATAAAAAAGCGATGTTTTCGTCAGAAATAACCCGGTGAAAACATCGCTCACTCAATGGTACATCATTCAGGGGGCAATTTATTTTAACTGGCAGAGCTTTCTAAAATTGTTGTAGTTGATCTCAATTGGTTTGTTGATATCGAACCAGGCCGGTAACAGGATAACACCTTGATGCAGTTGCGAATCGTTGATTTGGCCGCCGAAAGGAATATTATCGTCCAGCGGAAACATATCGTTGGTTCCGGCTAAATTGCTGGGCGACCACTTTTTGCCGTTCTGTTGAAAGATCAACTGCTCGGGCTGAAAACGCATGGAGACGAAAGGCATGGTCGAAACCGAAAAGATCAGCGGCGTGACCGAATTGCTGATGATTTGGCGAGCAATTTGGGCAATGCGCTCGTCGTAGGCAATGAGCATGGTCAAATCGATATCGCCTTTATCGGTTGAACGAATGAATAAAGGGGTAATCTGCGTGCCGCCGGGCATCTTGTCCATCACATTGGCATTAGAGCTGATATTTAGCACTTTGATGAAGCGCATCGTAAGTTCATTGCGAGGCGCAGCGATGGCGGCGCTAACAGCGACGGTGACGATCAACATCATGATCAATGCACTGGATAATTTCGATTTCATAGTCTGCCCTTTCCTGGTATTGCTTGTTGTTGATTCAAATAATCTCGCTTGCTGCTAATAAATCATACAATTTTTATGCCATTATTGAATGCACTGGCTAATCAATTTATTTATAACAGGATGTTCAGTTACTTATTTGAAAGAGCAATCCCAAAACATTACAAAATGTGATGCGGCAGAGAGACACTGTCTCAGTTGAGGAACAGGTCCGCCTCAAGAGCAGCATTTGATCAGAGCAGTGGGGCAGGGTTCGCGTGAATCAGAGATGATTACGTGAAAGTAATCGAACCATAAAAATGTATTTCATTTTGAAATCCCCTGAGTTTCCAATTTTTAATGCCGAGGCGTTTGAGTTGAATGACAACGAAAAATAAGGCGGATAAGATTGTGAGAGATGCCCCCGGCAGGTGAGATGATATTTGTCACGGTTGAATTTAGTTTGATGTTGAAATGGATGTTCGTTTCCGATCCGGAACTTTTTGGAATATGATCAGGCCGATGAGAATCAGCAAGGTTAACGAAACAATGGCAGCTTTGTATTTGATGATATTGCCGTAGCCAGCAAAGAGGCTCACAGTGGCTGCCCAAACCAGCGGGCCGACGATGGCGGCAATTTTGCCTGAAAAGGAATAGAGACCAAAAAATTCGCCCAACATCTCGTTTGGTACCAGCGAGATTAACAACGGCCGGGCTGAGGTCCAGGTTGCCCCCATAAACACACCGACCAGTGCGCCAGTCAGCCAGAAAATCCACAGCTTGAGCGTGATGATAACCAGTAATAAGCAGGCGATCCAGCCGCTCAGGACGATAGTGAGCGTCTTTTTAGGCCCGAAATGATCGGTGAGAATACCGAACAACGCCGAGCCGATGATCGCTGAGGGAATCACCATGATGAAAAATTTGGTAGTACCCTCTTTCGAAAAATGCATCACCTTCTGTGCATAAACAGCCATGAAAATGATAATGGTCTCGATGGCTTCCTCATAGAAAAATTTGGAGACCAAAAAGCGGGTGACTCCTGGATATTTTCGAGTGTTGGAAAGGCCATCCCAAACTTTTTTGAATGAATGCTTGATGTCCAGCGCTTGTCGGATTGGCCTGCGGATCGGCTGGGCATCTTTCACATAAAAGAATGTGGGCAAGGCGAAAATCAAAAAGAAGATGGCTGTGGGAACAAAAGAGGCGACGCTCCCGCCCTTAGTAATGTACGGAACAGACAAACCAAACAATTGGCCTTCGACAAAGGGCAACACCAGTATTAACCCAACAATGGATCCCAGATAGCCAATGGCTACGCCATAGCCTGAAACTCGACCCATGCTTCTTTCCGTTGCAACCACGGGCAGAAGAGCATTATAAAAAACCAGGCCGCCCTGATAGGAGTAATTTGCCAGGATAAACGCAACAATGGCCACGATAACCATGGTCTGCTTGTTGACAATAAATTGACCGCAGATGCCAATGAGCGCGGTGAACAGGATGCACGACAGGGTGTAGGCAATAAGCAGGGGCATTCTCCGCTGAAAACGGTCCGAAATCTCGCCCAGGATGGGCAGGGTAATGGCCACCAGCAACATTGATATGGAGTTGGCAAAGCTAACGTAGGAATCACCAAACGAGAGATCGACCACAATCCAGGTGGAAAAATACATCGTAACGACATTCATGGAGTAGATCGTATTGGCAAAGTCATAGATAATCCAGGAAATGGTAGCAATAAGTTTGGGCTTCTGGGGCAGATCATTCATTTCAAAATGGTTCTTTCAGAATGGAAACATCATTTTTCAAGTCCAGGGTGCTGTTATTTTTCCTCCCATCTTTTGATCAATTAGATTTCTGCAAAATTAAGATTTTGGTGTCATTTCGAACGGATCCGCCAGTTGGCGGAGGAGTGAGCAATCTGTATATCTCATAAGTTCAATTCATTAAACAGATTTCTCCCCGCCAAATGGCGGGTCGAAATGACATTTTTTTCTATTTTTCAGGACTCTATTGATCAATTAAAATTACAAAAAAATATGATGAGAATCAAATAAAAAAACCGCCTGATTGAAAATTTCAATTCATGCGGTTCTTACATTCTGGAGCATTACGACAACAATTACTCGTCCGATATTTTTTGAATCAGGCGGACGAGCTTGTTGGTTAAGCCTTTGTACGATTTTTGTGGGGCGATGATAAGCGCCAACACCACTGCCTGACCAAAGGCATGGAAGAAGCGGAAGATGATTTTCCGGCGATTATAGCCTTCAATGACCAGCTCTTTGATTTCAGAAATTCCAGCCATGACGTCGGCCATCTGCTGAACCTCTTGAAAATGAATTGACAGTTCAATCAGTCGATCTTCTGGCACGACTGCGGCCGCCTGGCCCTGGGCCAATAACAATCCTTCTTGTGACAATAAATAGGCCATTTCATAATTGCCCAGCGCAATGACTTCTTTCATGAAATTTTCGATCTGTTCTTGCGGAGCTAATTCATTTTGCGTCATCGGTAATCCCTCTTCAAATAAAAAATAATGTGGTAGCGAGCTGTTTTCTTCGGCTGTCGATTACAGCCATGCATTGACATCAGGAAATGATTTTGCTGGAAGCGTATTCCCTCTCCTGGCGCATGGCAGGTTGATGTCGGTCCTGATACTGTTTGAGAATAAGATTGATAATGGCTTTCAATGATTCAAACACGCCGATCCCCTTGGTGGCAACACTGGTGAAACAGGGGGCACCAAAAATATTCAGTCGTTGCTGCAAAATTTCATAGGCCGCAATATTGGGCAAGTCCCATTTATTTAATTGCAGCACCATGGGAACATTTTTCAGGGTCCGCCCAATTGAAATTAAGTTCTCTTCCAGGTCCAGCAGCATGTGGCAATTGTCGTCCATCCGTCCCAGTTGGGCATCCGCCACATAGACAATCCCATCCACTCCCGATAAGATCACTTTGCGGCTGTAGGCATAGACCACCTGGCCAGGCACCGTATACAAATTGAAACGTGGCTTCCGTCCCAAAATCGTTCCCAGGTCCAACTGCAGAAAATCGAAAAACAACGTGCGATCTTCCCGAGTGTTCAGAGTGATCAGGTCACCCCGCAGCGATGGATTGAGATGATCATAAATATAACGCAAATTGGTGGTTTTGCCGCTGAGGCCTGGCCCGTAATAGACGATTTTCAAGGATATTTCTTGTTGCGCCCAATTAACAAGCATAACGCGGTTTTTTATTACTCCAGTGAAATATCAGCCAGTACTAACTTTCGTCGTAATCTCGCGTTGTTCTTGATTGCCAGCGGAAGTTGCTTTGTTTTTATTGCCCGATTGCTGCCAGTCAGCAGAACATGCTTAAAATCATTTCTGCGCATGCTAATCTTCCCGCTGCGATTTTACCAGCGCAGCCGCAGAACTCATAGTTCGGATGGACCATCGATTCGACCGGATCGCAACATGTCAGCTCGCGATCGTTGGGTCGACGAGAGAGCGGACTGGTCTCGCCTCCGGATCAAAAATTAAAGGCTTTGTCCAATTCGGCATTCAGATACTGGTTAAAATCAAAGTTGACCAATTGGGAAACTTTCTGATCCTCTTCTTTGACATTGGTGAGCAGCGACGATAACGCGTCGATGGCGCGCTTGGTATAAATGCGAATCATGCCCAGAGCAGTTTGAGAGTTGAAAATGAGGATGAGCAGAAAATTGTCACCAACATTGGATAAATACACATTATTATTTTCACCTTCATGAAAGATGAATTTGAATTGCTTTTTCTCGCCAATAAGTTTGGCGATTTCAGTGGTGGCTGAAAAGCCACCAGCAGCCAATGCCGACATATTCGAAATGTTGACGTCGGTGACACTGCCGCGCTGGGTGATGGCATGCCCATTCATATCGGAAAAAATGATGGTGCGAGCTCGGGTTTTGGAAGCCAATTCAGACAGTATCTCGGAAATTGACTTATATATCTCGCCGGTCAAGACCACCGTCTGCCCATTATCTCCATGTCCCAAATCCATAATGAACGCTCCCCGTCTTTTATGCTTCAAAATTTTTTAAAAAATTTATCGACCTTGAAATAATCGCTCGCCCAAGAAGCCTGGTAGCCCCGCAGCGATCATTTTATCATAGGTTGCCTGGATATTGTAACGTACCCGCCGTAATTCAAACATACCCGTTGATGAATCGAATATGCCAAACGCCGAATCACGATTGCCGTCGCGTGGCTGCCCCACACTGCCAACATTGATAATATAGCGACTCTCCGGCTCCAGTTGCAATTGACGCGCATGTTTGATCGCATAGCGCCCGAGCTTATTCTCGATATAAATGATCGGCTGATGAGAATGGCCAATAAAACAAACCTGCTCATCGAACTTGGAAAAGTTATAAATAGCCTCGTCTAACGATAGAATATAATCCCAGGAGCGCGGTTCATACGGATTGGCGTGAACGAAACGAATGGTTTCGATTTTGGCCTCGAATGGCAGATTAGAAATAAAAATCAAATGTTCGTCGGCAATTTTCGTAACGGTCCATTCGATGGCTTGCTTGGCAAAATGATTAAAATAGAACAATTCAGAGCTTTCAATACAGGCAAAGTCGTGATTCCCCGTAATTATTACCGCACAATGCTGCTGGACCAACTCTACACAGGCATTTGGGTCTGGGCCATAGCCTACGATATCACCCAGACAGATCACCCGATCAATCTGTTCAACCGCTATAACCTTCAAAACTTCCTGTAGTGCAGTCAGGTTGCTATGGATATCAGAAATGATGGCATATCGCAATCAAAAATCCTCCCTCAACTTCCCAATTCATCAACGAATCTGAGCTAAATATAATCGTTAAAATGATAGAATGCAAGGATATTTTGGTTTTTTTCAAGAAAGTAACTTTCACAGCAACGAGATCGGATCGATGTCGATGCTCAATTTGATCCTGCGATGCTGACGTTGGCTTTTGAACTGATCGATGGCCGCCAGCAACTGCCGGCGTAGTATTTTGCCTGCGGGGTCTATTCGTTTGTCGCTTTTAATGATGATTTGCCAACGATACTTTTTCTGGATGCGAGACAAGGGCGCGGCGACTGGCCCCAGCACCTGACCCAGCTCTGGCGGCAGCTCCAAACACCGATGAAAATCTTCGGCGGCGGATTGGACGTGCAATTCCTCATCGCCCCGAAATAACAGATACGCCAGGCGTCCAAATGGCGGATAGTTCAATTCCCGACGAAGTGGCAGTTCATGTGCGAAATAGCCTTTGAAATTATGTTCGCGAGCGAATTTTAGGCTAAAATTATCCGGTGAATAGGTCTGGATATAAACCTCGCCAATTAAATTTTTTCTCCCGGCTCGACCGGCCACCTGAGTGAGCAATTGGAAGGTGCGCTCTGACGATCGAAAATCGGGAAACAGCAAGCTGGTGTCTGCCGAAATCACGCCGACCAGGGTGACGTTTTCAAAATCGAGCCCTTTGGCGACCATTTGCGTGCCCAGCAAAATATCATATTTGCCCTGGCCAAAGTCTGATAAAATGCGATCATGTGACCATTTGCGGGATGTGGTGTCCAAATCCATGCGGACGACCCGCGCCTGGGGAAACAAGCGATTGATTTCCTGCTCCACTTTCTGCGTCCCAATTCCCTGAAATTGAATTTCGATCCCGCCACAGCGAGGGCAACGTTCCGGTGCACGTCGCGTCAAATTGCAGTAATGACACCGCACCGTATGATCCGTCAAGTGATAGGTCATGGTAATGTTGCAATTGTCGCAACCTTCGATATAGCCACAATCCTGGCATTTGATATAGGTCGAAAATCCACGACGGTTTTGTAGCAAAATGATCTGCTGTTTCAAGCTTAGCTTCTCATTGATTTTCTCCTGCAGCGGTCTTGAAAAAATAGATACATTCTGACGGGGATAGCGTTTTCGCTGCGTCAACATGTCTACGATCTGAACGCGTGGCATGGGGATATTGTCAATTCTTGCTGGCAGTTCCAGAAGCTGGTACTTTTGAATTTTCGCGTTGTAATATGATTCCAACGAGGGAGTTGCTGAACCCAATATCACTACCGCATGATTGAGCAAACCACGATAGACCGCGACATCGCGGGCATGGTACAGCGGTCGGTTGTCCATCTGCTTGTAGGAATTTTCCTGTTCCTCATCAACCACAATGAGGCCAAGATTTTCCAGCGGCGCAAAAATCGCCGATCGAGGACCGATGGCGATCTGAAATTGACCCTGGCGGATACGGCGCCACGAGTCGTATCGTTCGCCTGGTGACATGCGACTGTGAAGCACGGCCACCTGACCCGGGAAATTGGCAGTAAAGCGATTGACGGTTTGTGGGGTCAGCGCTATTTCAGGCACCAGGACGATGGCCGTTTTGCCTCTGGCCAGAACCCGCTTGATCGATTCGATATAAACCTGGGTTTTGCCACTGCCTGTTACGCCGTGGATCAAAAAAACTCTAAACGTATTTTTATTAATCTGATCTTCAATGGCACGGAGCGCGCGTAATTGGTGTTCGTTCAACAATAATTTCTCGGTCGGTGGTAGTGACGCTGTGCCGTAATAGGAGCGATAAACTTCACGCTGCTGTTTTGCTACCAATCCCTTCTGCACTAATGCGGCAACCGCCTGACTGCTGCTGCCAGTCTGCTTAAGAAGCTCTCGCTGCGAAATGCAGCGGTGAAGATGGATGACCTTTAAACAGGATGCCTGCGCTGGGGCTGATTTTTCCAGCAAATTTATTGCGTTTTGGTAGGCCGCAGCGTCATCCAACTGGGAGGTGAGCGTTAAATAGGTCTCGTATTTCGGCCGGGTCTCGGCCTTTCGTAGCACCACCTCTTTTGAAATGAACCCTGCCTCCTGCAACTTTAAAAGCGAGATCGACAGCGATGAGCGTCGGATCTGTTTTCGGAGCTGCTGAATGGTGACCCTGGGTTGATGGAGCAGGAAATCGAGAATCTTGAGTTGGGTTGGCGCGGCTATTTTCGTCTGATACGCATTGACCTCTGCAGCAGTTTTTAAGAGCTGAATATAGGTATGGGACTCCACATTGATCCCGCCCGGCAGCATGGCTTTGATGACTTCGCCGGGGGGGCAGAGATAGTAATCGGCAATCCAATCCGCCAGTGATAATAAATCCGAGACCAGGGCTGGCTGCTCATCTAAAACATCATAGATTGGCTTTAGCTCGCTCAATTGGCATTCGGACTTCAATGCCAAAACATAGCCTGTTATTTTTCGTTGGCCCAGGGGGACGATCACCCGATGCCCCGGGACAATGATGCCCATCAATGACGGCGGCACTTCATAGGTATAGGTCTGGTATACCGGAACAGGCACCGCGACTTCTGCATATTTCATAGCTGCCATTTTATCGACCAATCGGATTCGTTTGATTGAACTTACTAAATTTAATCATAAGTTGCAATCAAAAATTCGCCCGCTGGAATACCAGCAAAAATTGAGTTAGAAAATTGATCGTGCCATTTGCTAATAGAGGAGAGGCTGCTACGTTCCTAAATAACCGGATCGCAACTAGCCTGTGGCTGGCTGGTTCTTGATCGAATCCAGATTGGTGGTTTTCGAAAGGTGATCAACCACTTCCAGGCAGGGAACGGAACGCGGGTCAGAATGGTTATTATACTTACAAAAGGACAGCGTAAATATGAGTTCAGCTCGACCGTGCGTGCTCGGCCTTTTGCCCGCTGTTTGGCTGGCTGATGGCTGTAGCGGTTTTTGAACGGCTGATGGCTAATTTGATCAACGACAATGCTATACTATCAACTTTGGAGGCGCCTGTGAAACAGCGTGTGATGTGCCTGATCCTATTGCTTTTCCTACCAGCGCTGACATGGAGTCA
>JAPDQM010000005.1:0-79482 GCA_034505795.1 Candidatus Zhuqueibacterota bacterium | reverse complement strand
CAAAAAAATCGCGCGCGCCCCCCACCCCGAAATAATCAAATAGCCAAATAATCAAATAACCAAATCATTCTATGGATGATTGTCCGGAACGAACCGCACGCACAAAGGTGTTGTAGTCGAAGCTGTTCCAATGGCAACCACCATTGAAGAAGAGGACTACCCACGCCGCCCGCGACTCGCCCAGTAACCAATCAGACGTCCAAATCCACTTTTGTGTTGCATCGAACTTCGGATCGATATAGAGGTCGCCATTCAGTTCTTTCGGCTCCATCAGGCTCATGGCTTCTTCCAGCGTGGGCAAGCGCCAATCGTTATAACCTGCATAACCTTTTTGATTCAGATCCGCTATCCATTTTTTAGCATTTTCATAAGTCATGCATTCAGCAGAACCGCCCTGTTGCCACATCAAACCCGAGGCGTGATCAATAACCACTTTATCACCCCGTATCGTTTGCAACTCGAATTGATTGGCAAAGCCACGGCCATTGGGATTGCAAAATTCTTTATTCCAATAAGATTCCTTACAATAAAAATCATATTTCTGCAGCAAGGCTTTTACATCGGTTGGAGAGAGTTCTTTGGGAATTGATCGGAATATTGGAATTGTAGGACTTGGCTTTGTTGTTTTTAATTTGAGTGCTCGACAGAGCTCATGGTAGCCTTGATTGAAGTTTGTGAAATCAATGTATAAACGATTAGCAAGAATAGCTGGTAATTCGGTATTATCCAGAAGACAGGGAATAATTTTTTTGCGAAGTGCATGGGCATTTGTCCATTCTTCTTCTACCCAATACGATTCATTGGCAGCACGCGACCAGATCAACAGCAAAACATCGCACCGTTTTAATGCGTCACTGATTATTTTGGGAAGCTTATCGCCACCCTCAATTCTGGCATAATCGATCCAGATTTCGGCACCATCGCGTTTAATATATTCGGCTATTTTGCGAGCAATATTGTTGTCATTCCAGGAATGGCTGATAAAAACTCTTGGCACTGATTGCTCCTTTTAATTCTTTTTAGACTATTGCTTCCAGCGATTATTGAATTAAAAGTTTTGTAGGACAGGAGGACAGGATGCCATCCTGTCTTGTAGTTTTACAGCAACATAAACATCGATATAATCACCTGGGCTAAAATAATTTTGGCCACCATCGCGGCTGGATAGACGGTGGCGTACCAGACGTTGGGCAATTCATTCTGCACCTGCTGATTGGCATACGCCAGGCAGGCGGGCTGGGTTTGGAGCCCGGACATGATGCCCATCACCGCTGACATGGGCAGTTGAAAATATTTATAGCCGATAAATAGCGTGAGCAACGTAACCGCCGAGGTGATGATAGCGCCGGCGATAATGAATCCCCAGCCACCCGACTGAAACGTAACGGCAAAGCCGTGGCCGGCTTTGGTACCAATGGCCGCCAGGAAAAAGATCAATCCAATCTGTCGCAAGAGCAGATTGGCGCTGTAAGGCAGACTCCAGGTAATGGGGCCCGAGCGCTCCAGGCGGCCTAAAATGAGGGCGACGATGAGCGGTCCCCCAGCAAAACCCAGTTTAAAAGTCATGCCCTGGGGCAGCGGAAAGGGAATGGTGCCAACGAAAACCCCCAACACAATGCCCAGCGAGAGCGAGAGAAAATCGGTCTCGGATGCTGCTCGAATGGAATCACCGAAAAACTTGCTTACTTGATCCAGGTTTTGGCGCAGGGTCACAACTCGAATGCGATCGCCCAGCTCTAAGACGGTATCCGCAGATGGCACAAAGTCGACATCCCCGCGGCGCAGGCGGGTGATCGTGGCATTGAATTTCTTTTGAAGCTGAAGCTCACCGATCCGTTTGCCCACAACGTCGTGGCTGGAAACAAAGATACGGCGATAACTATATTGACCTGGCTCCTCAGCAATATCCAGATGCTTCTTGGCGAGTTCTCCAAAAAGCACTCGCGCTCGTTCCAGCGCGGCTGCATTGCCAACGGCTACGATAAGATCATCCTGTTCCAGAATCGTATCCGGTGCGACAATGGAAATCTCGGTTCGTTTTTGAATTCTACTCAGAACAAATCCAGGTCGCTCATACAAACTCAAGGCTTCGGTCACCGTTTTGCCAATCACGCCGGGATTCGTCACCCGAAAAGTGCGGGTGAAGATGGTATCGGATTCCGACGAAAGGGCATCTTTGGTAAAATCGACTTTCATGTAGCGGGAAAACAGAAAAAACCAGAGGATGACCCCCAATACTCCGAAGGGATAAGCCAGACCATAGGTAACCACTGGACTATTCATGTAGAAACGAAGAGTTTCGGAGGGCAGGTTGCCAGCCATATTTTTGATAGTTTCCACGGTTGCCGCCAGCGCCGGGGTATTGGTCAATGCGCCACAATAAAGACCAACCATGCTGGGAACCGATACGCCGAGAATTTTCCAGATGATCACGGTCAATATCGCACCAAAGATGAGAATGAAAATGACCATGAGATTTATCCGCAAGCCCCGCTTCTGGAACGAAGCAAAAAAGCCTGGTCCAGCATGAAGACCAATGGCATATACAAATAGCACCAGCCCGATGATATAAATATATTCGGGCAGATCGAACCGATTATCAACGGCGCCAAAAGCAATACCAACGAATAGCACGGCGGCCGCACCCAAACTGAGGCCGCCGATTTTGATGCTACCCAACAGGTAGCCCAGGCCAATGATGGTAAACAATAATACTATGGGATTATCGATAAGAAATTGAATGATAGCTTGCATAATTGCCTCAATTGAAAATGCATTCCCCAAAACCCACGCACGATCAGCAGTTAAATTTCAAAGCCGGAAGGAATGATCGCATTTTTGGGAATGACCGTGATACCGTCTTGAATCCAATAATTTTTGCCTTCCAAATTCTTAACGTCAGATTTGTTTTTGATAATCACATTATCACCGATCCGGGCATTTTTATCGATGATCGCACGTTCGATGACACAGTTGCGGCCAATGCCTAGCGCGGGCAGGGCCTCATCTTTCGGCTGTCGGTCACGCAACATGTCGTCACTATCAAAAAAATCCGCGCCGAGCATGACCACTTCATCCATAAATGTCCCTTCGCGCACATTGCTCCGTACCCCAATGATCGAGTGCACCACACGAGCGCCAACGATCTCGGAGCCATCACTCAATAAGCTGTCCCGAATCTCCGAGCGCATGATACGACTTGGCGGCAGAGACCGAGTGCGAGTATAAAACGGCCATTGACGCGAATAGAGCTTAAACGGCGGATCGGGCTGCGTGAGGGAAATATTGGCATCGAAAAATGAGCGAATCGTGCCGATGTCTTTCCAATAATCGGCAAACGGATAGGCAAATACCCGATAATTCCCAATGGCGGTGGGGATGATATGCTTACCAAAATCGGTTTTTGAAAAATCAGCCAGCACATTCTTCAGCACCTTGGGCTGAAATACATAAATTCCCATAGATGCAAGATAGCGCTCGCCAACCACTTTGAGACGCCGACGGCTAAAAAGGCCTCTGGGCGCGCGAAATTGGTTAATGAGCTCTGGCTCTTTTGGCTTTTCAGAAAAATCTGTAACCTCGCCGGTTATTTTGGCTTTCAGCAGACCCAATTCAGGCGCTTCCTCTCTCAGAACAGGATAGACGGCGACAGTAATGTCAGCTTTCTGCTGGCGATGATAGGCAATCAATTTGGCGTAATTCATACGATACAGATGATCGCCAGACAGGATCAGGATCTGTTCTGCGCCGTAGTAAAGTGTATGCCGCAGCGTCGCACGCACCGCATCGGCAGTGCCCTGAAACCAACTCGAGCTCTCCGCCGTCTGCTCGGCAGCCAGAATATCGATGAACCCATCGGAGAAAACATCGAACTGATAGGTTTGCATGATGTGACGATGGAGACTGGCCGAGAGGAATTGGGTGAGCACAAACATCCGTTTGATGCCGGAGTTGATGCAGTTGGAAATGGGGATGTCGATCAAGCGATATTTGCCAGCGAAACCAACGGCCGGTTTGGCGCGTTCCAACGTCAGGGGAAAAAGTCGCGTGCCACGGCCGCCACCGAGGATGATAGCAACTGTGTCTTTCATAGGCGTCTCCGTTTTAGTTGCTCGATAAAATATGCAAAAAAGGGCTTCCGTTCCGACATAATTTTTTTTCCAATCCTACTGCTGCGAAATATAAAGATCGGCTACTGCATTGGCCAGATCTGTCAGCATGGGTTCATGGCGATTGGTCAAGATAATAATTGAAAAGTGAATTTCCGGATAGCGCTGAATGATCGTGGTGAAGCCGCAAGTCTGGCCAGTATGATGCAACCGCCGGTGTCCGCGGTAACTATCGATCCGCCAGCCGAAGCCATAGTCCAATGGAGTACCATCCGACAAAACGGCTGGGGTAAATGCTAAGGCCAGTGTCGTCGTATCGACCAATCGATGGGTATAAAGTGCCTGGTCCCATTTAAAAAGATCTTCAATGGAAGAATAGATGCCCCCGTCGCCCAACACGGCGCTGGTGAGGCTCTGGTCGCGAAACACAAATGCACCATTTTCGCTGGCATAGCCATAGGCCCGATGGGTTACTTCAGAAACGCCATTTTCGAACGCTACCGTGCCGCTCATGCCCAGGGGATCAAAAATCCGGCTTTTTAAAAAAGTGGCAAACGATTGTCCCGACACTTTTTCAACAATCATCGCCAGCACGGCATACCCTGAATTGCTATAGCGATATTGAGTGCCCGGCTCAAAATAGGTCGAATCCTGCGCCTTCATCATCCTCAAGACATCGCGATCGAGCACCTGCACCGTAGCCGAATCTGGTATCAGGTCTTCATAATCGATCAGACCCGACGTGTGGGTCAAAAGATGACGCACGGTAATTTTCTGGCCATAAGCCGGGAAATCCGGAAAGATATCCGTGAGCGTCTGATCCAGCGAAAGGAGCTGCTTTTCGATCAACATCAGAATGCACAGGGCGGTAAACTGCTTGGTCACCGAAGCCAGGCGAAAGTTGGTGTTGCTGGTTACAGGCGTGGCCGTTTCAATATTCGCCAGGCCATAGGTTTTTTTAAGGATGGGTTTCCCATTTTTAATCACCATTATGGCCGCGCCAGGGGCGTTTGGCTGGTTATAGATTTGAAAAAGCTGATCCACTTGATGCGATCGAGATTGACAGCAGAGCAAAACCAACAGAAAGAGGAGAAACATTGGCCGATGAACTGTCATGATCACTGCCTTCCCTTAATGCTTAATTTCAATAGTGGTCGCATGATTAAAAAATGTTGAATAAAAAAATTAACATAATTCGATTTTGAGCGCAGTTTTCGTACACCAATTAGGGCATAAGCCTTTTGATAAACCAACATTGGGCTGATCAAAAATTGAACGATCGGACATTTTCATCAGCCATGAGCGCCGAAATTGCCTGTTCATGGTTCTTGGGCGCGCCGGTAATCAAAAACGTGCAAACCATCAGATTGTTTTCAATCTTGCAATGCTTGCTCATTTTGACCCGCAAATGATGTTGATTGAAAATGGTCTTAAAATGTTCGATCTTATCAACGCCGGTGGCGCAATTAATTTCATACGATCGAACGTCGTGAATTTTATCAATCCATTCCTCAATATGGGGAAAGAACCAGAGCACGATCAACATCAGACCTGTCATCACCAGCGCCAGGCCAAAATGGCCAGCCCCAATAGCCATGCCGATAGCCGCAGTCAGCCAGATGGTGGAGGCAGTCGTAAGGCCGACTATGCGGCCTCCAGATCGCAAAATAGCCCCAGCACCGAGGAACCCGATGCCGGTAACGATATTGGCGCTGATGCGCGCAGCATCCGCCTGACCGCCCAATTTTTCCGAAAGAATCGTAAATAGCGTGGCCCCTGCGCAGATAAAAATAATTGTCCGAAAGCCGGCCGCCTTATCGCGAAATTCTCGCTCAGTGCCGATGAGTCCACCAATAAGAATGGAGAGCAACAATTTCAAAATATCTGCTGTGAGAATACTCATCTCAGGATTCCTTATCTATCACTACTTAGTCTAATTATTAAAATGCATCAGCAAATACTGGGTCATTTCGATCCGCCAGATGGCGCAGAGAAATCTTTCTATCAAACCGAATAATCTTAAAATATATAGATTCCTCACTCCTCGGCCGACTGGCGGATTCGTTCGGAATGACACGAATCAGCTAAGTAGTACTATGCTATCGGTTTCAATATATCTTCAATTATCAAAGGACGCTGGCGGAGGCGGCGATTCGCTTCCTCCAATTTCTCCCGGCTGGAAACAACACAGACAGCTCGTCGCTTGAAGCTTTCAGACAGCACTTCCAGGGTGGTGCGCTTTACCGCGTTTAATGTAGCCGAAAGAATTTGCGTGTAATGTTGTTCGCGAATTGCAGCCGTCTGGCCGGTTAGATGGCGATGGAGGGCGTGTTCAGTCGCTTCTTTGGGCCGAATAGGCTCAAGAAATCGCTTGGCGGTGCTGATAATCGCACGATCGATATCGGCGGAGGTCCAATTGGCATGGTGCAAATACTTCAGGATATCATCGAAGACCTTCAGGGTGCGCACAATATGCGGATCGCGATACGAGGCAAATTCGATTTCCTGATCCAGTCCATTATAGCTGCACCAGGCGCCATAGGCGTTGCCTTTAAATCGGATTTCGTTGAGAATGTATTCCAGCGAGATAATTCGAGTGCCCAATTTTAAGCCCGCCATCTCCGGCTGCGATACGTGTGGCGCTGGCAATATCTGCACACAAAAAGCCACTTGCATGGGACCTGCCAGTCCCTCGAACCGCGGCATATCATAAGGTGAAAAATCAACCGGCGCCTCGGTGATGGCTTTGGACGGCATCCGCTGTATCCAGTCGGAAATGTGCCGACGGATGACAAGTCCTGCGCGTTCCGAGCCGGTAAAACTCACGGTCAGTCGAGCCGGGTTGAGAATAAACTGGCGAATTTCCTCAATGCAACGCATCAATTCATGCTGACTGGTCTCAAAGTAGCGATCCATTTTTTCTGTCAGTGTTAACTGGGGAAGTCCATGCACCAGTTCCGAAAGATATGCTTCGGGCGTAAATCCGCGCGCTGCGTGCCGGCCAGCCGTATCTGCGCCGTCGTGCACCAGGTCCGTTCGATATCGGGTAACTGCCTGACGCAAGACATCGTGCAAACGGTTGCTGTCGCGCGGGTCCACTCCAAACAGCAGATCGTGCAGCAACTCCATGGCTGGTTCTACCTGCTCATCCAGGGTTTTGAGTGTAAAGCGCAGCCCCCAAACCGAACGTTCTGGGTTAACCGCATGTTTCGTGAACGAGGGCCAGCAGCGAATGCCACCGGTGCTGGCGGCCATACGAGTGGCGATCTGCTCGTAATTCTGGCCCATGGCGCCCATTTTATGAATGGCCTCGGCGTATCGGGGAATGAATGCCCAGAGATGCCGCGGCAACCCCTTCAGATCGAAATGCAAATAAAGGTAATTGACTCCATTTGAAAAAACATCGTTGTGCAGAAAATCCACGCCCCCGGCCAATTTCTCAATGATCGTCGGAATATGCCTTGGTTGCTGCGGCAGATCGCTCAGCTTGAGTTGCGGCAAAGTGGCCAGTGCTTCTGGTGAATTGGGCTCGCCCGAAATCCGTTCGATCTCAGCGGCAGTTGCCGCGATTTGCTGCATCTGATTATCAGAAAATTTTCGGCGCAGTTGCTGGAGTTTTTGGGCCAGTCCCGCATCACGCCTGGATTGCAACTGTGCATCTGGAGACAGTACCAGCGACAGGCGGTGGGAATTGTCCAGCAACCGCTCGCGAATCAGTTGGTTGAAATATAGCGGATTGGATTGCGCCTGCAGCCGGCATTGGGCGAGATGTTCTTTCATCCGCACAAAAGTCAAAGGCTCGATGCCATAAATCCAGCCCTCAAGCACGCGTTCCATCATGTCCAATGGATATTCTGGCAAAATTTCTTGATAGTGATAGCTGGCTTGTTGGAAGGCGGCATCGATGCGTTCCTGTTCGATTGGCCTGGCGGCAATTTGTGTTAGTGTGTCCAACACCAATTTTTCAAACGCATCATAGCGGTCAGGTTCAGAACCTTTTAGAGCCACCCGAAACGTCGTTTCCAGGCCGACCGAATGAAATCCGGAGTAAATGAGGTCCTGTCCCAAGTGGGAATCGATAATCGCTTTTTTGAGCGGCGCGCCTTCGTTGCCCAGCAGGATCAAGCTCAAAATATAGAGGCTGGCGACGTCCAGAGGATCGGTACCCCGGCCCACCAACCAATTGATCGCCAGATAGGTTTTTTCCTGGGCCGGCTCATCAGCGCCGATGGGATATGATTCGGTTATTTGGCGAGGTTGCTGCCAGCGAGGCTGCGGACGTATCTCTGGCTGCACCTGTTGTTGGTTGAACGCGGCCAATCGCTCCTTTAAAAATTGCAGATAATCTCGGGTTGGAATGTCGCCATAAAAAAAGAAATAGCTGTTGCTGGGATGGTAATAGGTCTGATGAAATTGTCGCAACTGCTCGTAGGTCAATTCGGGAATAAAATCGGGGTCGCCGCCCGATTCCCTGCCATAAACTGTATCTGGAAAGAGACCGCGCTCCATGGTGCGATACAAAATAGATTCAGGATCAGAAAATACGCCTTTCATCTCATTGTACACAATACCATTGATGGTTATTTTTCCCAGCGGCTTTTGGGGCTGCGCTGGCATCAGATGATGGGCTTCTCGCTTGAAGGTCACCTCGGTCAATAGCGGATAAAAGACTGCATCGAAATAAACCTCAGCCAGATTGAAAAGATCCTGTTTCACATTGCTGGCCACTGGATAATAAGTACAGTCCCAGCCGGTCATGGCATTGATGAACGTGGCCATGCTCATTTTCACCATTTCGAAGAATGGTTCTCGCACCGGGAATTTGCGTGAGCCGGCCAGGACAGCATGTTCCAGAATGTGGGGCACGCCTGTATTATCCAGCGGCGGCGTGGGGAAACTGATCGAGAACAGATTTTCGGTATCATCGGTATAAAGATGCAGTAGCTTGGCGCCGGTTTTTACATGCAGCATCTCGATCGCAATCATATTGAGATCCGGCAGTGGGGTAATTTGCTTAATCAGAAAGCCGTTGATGATGTCGTTTGTTTGAAAATCAATTGTTAGATGGATCATGAATGCTTCTCCTGAATTTCGATGGAGGCCTGTTCGCACTATATCCGCCCGGTTTGTCTTTGGCTAAGTTGGGCGGCTGAAATGCCAAAATGCCGATGCCATCCGATAGCCAAGCAAAATCGCCTCCAAAACACCGGCTGCCGCTACGGCTGAGTTAGAGAACTGAGGATCACAACTTCAAAAATCGATAATCTAAAATCTAAAATCTAAAATCAAACCACGTGCTCGCTCAGATAAATTTTATCGATCAGATCTTTATAGTTTTGCTCAACCACGTTCCGCTTCACTTTTAAGCTGGGCGTCAGTTCGCCCTTTTCAATAGTAAAAGGTTCTGGCAAAAGGGCGATCTTTTTGACCTGCTCGAACCGGGCGAAATCGGTCTGCAGGCGCTCTACCTCCTGCCACACAAAATCTTTGACCGCTGCCTGTTCCACCAGGGCGCTATTTTCTGTAACCTCGAGGCCATGCTGCTGCGCCCACTTTCTCAAATTTTCATAATTGGGCACGATCAGCGCACTGACGAACTTACGATTGTTGCCAATCAGGCAGACTTCATCGATGTATTTGCTGGCCTTCAAAGCATTTTCTATGGGTGCAGAGGCGATATTTTTCCCGCCAGACGTGATCAGAATGTTCTTTTTGCGATCGGTCAAATACAAATAATTGTCCTCGTCCAGGTAACCAATGTCGCCCGTGTGCAGCCAACCGTCTTTATCAATTGTCTCCTGGGTCAATGCCGGCTTTTTGTAATAGCCTGCCATCACCGTCGGCCCTTTGATTAAGACCTCGCCGTCACTGGCGATTTTGACTTGAACCTGATTGATCGGCTTGCCGCAAGAACCGTAACGAGATTTGCCGGCGGGCGTGAGCGTGATAATCAAATGGGTTTCAGTCATGCCATAACCTTCGATGATCTGCATATCCAGCGATTCGAAGAACTTCAGCGTTTCCACTGCTAATGGCGCCCCGCCAGCAATCGGAAATCGCAACCGACCGCCCATCTTATCTTTGATTTTTTGGAAAACGAGCTTGTTGGCTAGCTTGTATTGCTGCCGGATTTTGAAGGAAATGTGGCCATCGATGCGCTGGTCGTGATATTTGCGTCCCACGGCCAGTGCCCAATAGAAAATTTTTTGCTTAAGGGCGGAGCCATGCTCCACTTGTTCCAATACCCTGGCGGCGATTTTCTCGTAAAGCCGGGGTACACTGACGATTACGCTGGGTTTGGCCTCGGCAATGTCGTCGATAACTGTGTCGATGCTCTGGGAATAATGGATCGTGGCGCCTTTGTACATTGGCGTCCAGTGGCCGGCCAGCCGCTCATAGAGGTGGCTCAGCGGTAGAAACGAGAGGAACACATCGGTCGGCTCGATATTCAAAACGGCATCGGCATTTACAATGTCGGTGATAAAGCCATGATGATGCAACATCACGCCTTTGGGATCGCCAGTAGTGCCGGAGGTGTAGACCATGCTGCAAATCTCTTGTGGTTGGATGCGCTCGATGGATTCATAATAGAAATTCGGTTGCTGCGCCTGATGCGCCTTGCCCTGCGCCAGGACATCATCAAACGATAGTACCTCTCCCTCGGCACCGGGAATTGGCTGAAACGAAAAAACATATTTGAGCCCGCGGACCTTTTTTCTGATCTGAGCAATTTTATCATATTGGGATTCATCCTCGACAAAAATCGCTCTCGCTTCTGAATCGTTCAAGATGTAGGCAATTTGATTGGGTGGTAGGGTTTGATATATGGGCACCACTACCCCACGCAACGACAGTCCGGCGAAATCCGCCATGGTCCATTCGGGACGGTTGTTGGATAGAATGGCAATTTTATCCCCGGGCGCCACTCCCACGGCCGCTAATCCATGCGTCAGCGTCATGATCACATCGCCAAATTCACGATAGGTAAAGCGCCGCAATTTGCCTCCCCGCCGAAACCGAAGTGCGTCTTTGTCGGGATATTTTTCGATAGTCTTAAATAACATGTGCGGAATACTTTGAAACATTGTCCCTCCTGATTGATCACCAAACTAAGTTAGCATGTACTTATAGCTACGATTTATAAAAGTCAACGAATAAATTCCGAATAGCAAATATGTTCACTTTGGCTCAATCCCATATTTTTTGAGCGTTTTTAGCATGGGAATGCCATTTTGGTCGTATCCTCGAATTCGGTAGTATGAGGCCAACATTTTGCCCAACGGCACCGTTCGTTGCTGCGGGTCATTTCTTCTGCGCTCTTTCAAAAAGCGAGCAGGTAATGTATCATCCTGGCGGGTAATACCCAGCCGGGTATTCATGTACCGCTCCAGCACATGAATGCGATGGCCAATTCTAAGCAATTTTCGGGGAGTCATCTTGATGCCGGTAACGGACTGATACAAGCCGCTAAACACCCGAAGATTTAAAAAGTGGCTGGCCAATCGGGGCAAATTTTGCATAACGAGTCGCAATATCGGCACCGGCGTGTATTTGATAATCGGTGGCTCCATTAAAAACGCCCAGGATGTAAAGAGGCAGATATGTAGCGAATTGACCGCATTGTAGATCGCTTCGAATATCATTACGAACCTGGCACGTGCCCTGGTGGAGTATGGATTCAAATAGTTCAGAAATACTTCCAACGCAAAGGTGGTCGCTGACAAATGATCGGGGCCACGGTTGGCGACAGCGTAGGAAAGTCCCTGCCCCCATGAACCCCGTGGATCGTATGCTGGCAGTTCCATGCCTTTGACATTCATGGCGAATTCTTTGCCACCATATTTTTGGGCTAACCAGCGAGTGCCATTGGCCAGTTCGTCACCCAGGTGCCGGCGATAGGCGATATCGTCCAGGGTGGTTGAGATTGCATGCGGCGACCCAAACTTGAGATCGGTTTTGAGCAGACCTTTTTCGCTGGCTTCCATGGCATAAGCCAGAGTGGCGCCGGTGGAAATGGTGTCGAGGCCCAGCTTACTACACTGATCGTTCCATCGGCAAATCCAATCCGTATCAAATATCCCCAGGTTCGGTCCGAGCATGGCAGTGGTTTCATATTCGGGAATTTTGGTAATCTTACCATCGCCGTCCGTTCCCTTGTGGCCGCAAAGGATGGAACAGGGGATGCAGGTACTTGGCTTGGTATGATATTTGGCGGCCATGGTTTCGCCAGTGACCTGATCCACCAGTTGGTGATTGCCAGATGTAAAATTTTCGACCGGTACAATATTCCCGCGCTGGCAAAATTTGAAATTAGCCGCAGTGCCGAAAAAGCGATAGAGCTTGCCGGTGATCAGATTGTTGTTGATTTGCCGGGTCGCTTTCTGGTGAACCCTTTTGAATGTCTCGGGGTCTTTCGGCACAATTTCAAACGTGCCTCCATGGGCGACAATGGCTTTTAAGTTCTTGGCACCAAAAACGGCGCCAATACCCCCTCGTCCCAAAAAGCGGTCGCCCGAGCGAACATTCGCATACAGCACCTTGTTCTCGCCAGCCGGCCCGATCACCAAAGCGCCATCATGTTTCATTTTGACCAGCATCGCCTGCGTCTCCTGGGTGTCTTTGCCCCATAAATGAGCTGCATCCTGGAATTTGACGCTTTTGGCATCGATTTCCAGGTAAATAGGCTGAGCTGATTTGCCAGAAATTAATAATCCATCGTAACCGGCGGTTTTCAAGGCCATGCCAAACGGCCCACCGCAGGATGATGAGACCATAATGCCGGTGAGTGGCGATTGGGTGACTGCCGCAAACCGGCCGCTGCACGGCGCCCCGGTGCCCATCAACACACCTAACATCAACGCAATGATGTTTTCTTCTCCCAGCGGATCGACACCCGGCTTCAGTCTTTCAAAGAGCAGTTTTAATCCCAAACCCTTGCCGCCCAGATACTTCTGACGGTCCTCCAGAGTGATTTCAAATTCAGAGACATGCAAAGTTGAGAGATGGATTTCGAGAATTCTGTTACTGGTACCAAGGATTTGTTTCAGATGACCTCCATTGCGTTTGGTTCTCGATTATAAGTTTAAGCGATATTATGGCTTTCTGAATCACTTTTATTCAACAAGGAACATCGCCGATGACGTTGGCCTAAACCGCCATTCTCGTGCAAAAGTACAACGCTATTTGATTCCTAAACAATGGGTTTGTAGTGGCACTGGTACTTTGTTAATTCGTGCCGTTTGGAAGTGGCCGGCGGCCGTGCCGGACATCTTTCTTGTTATTTTTCCAGATTTAATCTTTTACTTTCTCTATCGAACGCTGCCCGGAATCGACTGAAAGTAGTTTTATGATACTATTTGATAGCCTTGTTCGACCCTGAGCTAATGGCAGTACGTTCTCCATTGAGGACAACAAACGATATTGACGATCAAGATGTTTTGGATCTCATCATGACTCAAACCACCAATTCGCTTGTTCTGCTCAGGAAAATATAAGACAAATTTTTGAAATTATCAAGATTGAATTTGACGAATCCGTTAACCATGATCGCAATTGGTCACAGCAAAGCCTGCTCCAACTCCATTTTCGCCTGAGAGGGCAATTGACCGTAATCCCGAATCTGATAGCGGCAACCATCAGTATCGATAATTACAATCAGCCCATTGTCGCGGATGGTGACATTTTCTTTTGCATCTTGAACCACGAAGCGCTTTTCGCCTCGATCGGTGACCACATGCCATTGGTCTACCCCATATTTGGAAGTGATTTTGTGAATGTTCAAAATGCGGGGACAGAAATAGCGCAATTGGATCTCTTGCTCAACCAGTAGTCGCTGTTCTTTTGGGAAATCGTCCAGCCGCTGGATAATGCCCAGTTCGTTGGTGGCGCCATCCGCTTGAAGCGATACAGCAATATAGCATTCGGGTTGCGATAGCGGAAACAGCGCGACGCAAATGATGGGTTCATAAATTTTGCCATTGCGTAATTTCAGTCGCAGCCGACCGTTTTGTAGCCGCTCAAAAGTCAGCTCTTTGGGATGCAATAATTGGATCATTTAACCGCTCACTGCTACAATTCTGGATAGTTCTTTCTGAACCGAGACGAGATTATAAAAAATGCCTTTTTTGTTCATTAGTTCCCTATGCGTGCCCACCTCAACCAGTTTGCCATCGTCGATGACCAACAATCGATCGCAATTTCTCAGCGTCGAAAGCCGATGGGCAATGGCAATGGTGGTGCGACCGCGGGTTAGTCGGCGCAGCGCATCCTGGATCTTCTTTTCGGTTTCGGTGTCCAATGAGGAAGTCGCCTCATCCAGGATGAGAATTCGCGGATCACGCAGGATGGCGCGAGCAATAGCGATGCGTTGTTTTTCGCCGCCGGACAATTTATTGCCTCGCTCGCCGACTTCGGTGTCATAGCCATCGGGCTTGGTCAAAATAAATTCATGGGCGTAAGCCGCCATCGCGGCCTCAATCACTTCTTCGGTGCTGGCATGAGGTTTGGCGTAAGCAATATTTTCAAAAATCGTCCCATTAAATAAAAATGTGTCCTGTAATACCACCCCAATCTGCTGCCGCAGATCGTGGTATCGTATCGTCCGCACGTCATGGCCATCCACCAGGATTGCGCCTTTATCGACATCATACAGCCGACAGACCAGATTGATGATGGTGCTTTTGCCAGCGCCACTTTTGCCCACGAGTCCCACGATCTCATTGGCCTGAATGGTAAAGCTCATATCTTTGATGACTGGCTTATAGGGATCGTAGCCAAAGGTGACATTTCTGAATTCAATGGTCCCCTGGATCGCGGGAACCGAAATGGCATCAGGGATATCTCTTACTTGCACTTCAGTATCGATGACGTCGAAAACCCGTTCGGCGGCGCTGAGCGAGCTGGTGATGAGTTGGATCATGCGGAGCAGATACAGCACCGGCCGATAGAACATCGCCAGATAGCCCGAATATGCCACGACATCTCCCAAGCTCATGCTACCAGAAACAATATATTGGCCGCCAATGAACCAAATAATAATCGATCCCAGCATGATCAAGAATTGAAAAATCGGGGAATAGAGGCTCCATTTGATTTCGAGATCGATACCGGCCTCCAGAAAGGCTCGACTTTTGGCATCGAATTTTTTGATTTCCTCATCTTCTTGTCCAAAAGCTTTGATTACTCGAATGCCGGATAAAGAATCATTGATGAACGCACTCAAACGGGAGCGGCGGTGATAGAACCTCCGGAAGTATGCATAAATTTTAAAATATATTTTTTTCAAAAAGAGGATGGTGACGACAATAGGGATGAGGACAAATAGCGTCAGTTGCCAGCTCAATACGAACAGCAAGACGCCAACGCCGATCAGAATCAATAGGCTTTCGAGTGTCAGGGGAATGAAATCGACCAAAAAATGCTGCAGTTCCCGCGTATCCTGATTGACGCGAGCCATCAGCGCACCGGTCTGATATTTATCAAAGAAAGCCAGTGAAAGCTGCTGTAGCTTTTCATAGATTGCGGTCCGCACGTTATAGACCGTCTTATTCCCCACCACACCGGTTAGTCGCAAGTGCAGGCTATTGAATCCGCTTTGTGCAGCATAGGCCACTAACATCGCCAGTGCCGCCAGGGGGATCCAATGGGCATGTTCAAATAGCCCGCTTTGAGGATTCGGTTTGAGAATCACATCGATGAACAACTTGCTCAAATAAGGTGTAATCAAACCGAAACCGGTACCAGTGATCAGCAATAAAAAGATCAACAGCAGTTGCAGCCGATATGGCTGTACGAAGGCTAAGATTCGCTTGAGGGTTTTCCAGCGCTCAGTGCAGCGCGGACATTTTTTCATATCCGTCGGGATGGGCAGGCCGCAACGCTCACATCTTTTTCGTTCCTGTTCTGCCATCCGCACTGTCTCGATGGGTTTGCCGTTGAGCAAGGCATTGATCTGCTCCGCTGCACGAGCAAATTCCAGATTCAGCGCATTGGAGTAATAGATCGCCCGGTGGACTTGGCTGGCCACTGAAATTTCAACCACGCCGCTGCCGGTTAGACTGATGGTCTCGATCTTGTCGATGTCGCGAAGCGCATAAACGGAAAGATTATCAAAGGTGCCGTTGCTGGCGGCAAATACTGCAACGTGCTGATCAGTTGCGATCAGCCATTCCTCGCCGTACCTCAGTTGCCTGGTCACATCGGAAGCAACCGCAATCTGAATTGTCTCATCGGCGAAGAGGCTTTTTATTGATTGGCTTAATGATTCGGGTAGGTTGGTTTGATCCATCTGTTGTAAGATAGCTTTCTCCTAAAATAATCGTAATATTTATCTTTCTCCGCAGAGACGGCCTGATAATATTACCATTTTTATATTCAAATAGCAAGAACAATTACAGCTATTCGTTTGGATTTTTTGTCACGCAGATGCCAGATTAGAATTTTTAACCAAAAAAGTCGTTTCAGTTTTCTGGCAACTAATTCATTGCTGTTGAAATTGGTTGCTTGCATGAAAAACAATTTCGCGTTGTCTGGCATCCTGGATTATCTTCGTACCTTTGCGATGTTGTGGTTGAATGGTTGCGGGCTATCGATATAAAAATCCACTGAAAGATAATTTTATTGACATTTACCATCTGATGTGATATATTTGCCATGGCAATGAAGGTCAGCGAGAGCATTCAATCGCCAGCAATCATGGCTTATTCCTGTTAGCCGATATCGAACATTGCAGCCTGGCTGAGAGATTAGATAATAAATTAATTTAAATTGAACTATGATTCAAATCACAGACAGCATTTCTATCAGCGAAAACGAAATCCAGGAAGAATTCGTTCGAGCGTCCGGGCCGGGTGGGCAGAATGTCAACAAAGTCGCTACTGCGGTTCAATTGCGGTTTGATGTTCGCCATTCGCCGTCATTGACCGATGAGGTAAGGGAGCGCCTGCTAAAACTGGCTGGCAGCCGCATGAATGAAAATGGCGAATTGATCATTTCGGCGCGGCGTTTTCGATCGCAATTGAAAAATCGTGAAGATGCTCTGCAGCGATTGATCGAATTGATCCGAAAGGCGGCTCATCAACCAAAACCACGTCGCAAAAAGAAACCATCGTTATATTCCAAATGGCAGCGTTTGGAGTCGAAACGAAGAAGAAGTGAAGTGAAGCAGCAACGACGATACGTTCCCAAAGGAGATGATTAGTCTGAATGCCCGCGTCTGATCATGGCTTCAACCTGAGCACCCCAAATCGGTTGGCGCCCATCGACGATTGTTTAAAGATGTAGGGGTACTGACCGTGTTCGTGACCATAGGTTTCCGCAATTCTCTCAATCCAATGCGCACTGGATTTTTCGCCAAGAATAGCCACTGTGCCGCCGCTGCCGCCACCAGTGATTTTTGCCCCATAGAGCCCATGCTCCGGACCGATGTCCCGAACCAGCTTAACCAATCGATTGGTCCCAGGAGACCCCAGCCCGCAAGCTACGTAGCTGGCATGAGCTTGATACATCAATTCACCCAATAGCTCCAATTTCGGCCTGGTCATGGATTCCGCCAACAGTGCGGCAAACGTACGGACCCGAAAATGTTCATAGATTGGATGGGCAGTTGGGCGAAGCACCGCGTATTCGTTGTTAGGATTGACGGTGGTAACGGTATCGGTCGTACCGTGATATTGCCCTAAGAACGATCTGCCAGATATCTTTTCTGGTAATCGGGCGGCGTAGTATTGCTCGAATACCGAGGGTGCGATGTTTGCCAGATAGCCTTTCCATAATGGATCATCGATCTGGAGTGTTGGCGTGGCTGATTGGGGCAGAATTTTCAAACCGGCCAGTGCGGCAATCATCCGATACCCCATGAAAGTCCCCACTCGTACAGAGGTATAGTCTGAACCCGAAACTGAATGGCGTTCGCCGGAATCAATGCCCCAGATGGAAATCGCCTCGGGGATAGCAATCGAATCCTGCAACTCTGCTGGCTGGCACAACAATGCCATGAGTCGATTTTCTTCGCCACAAACAGAGGTCATTTGATCCATCACCCCGCATGGCGCACCGACGACCAGGTTTTCGACTTTCTGACATAGCAGTGCCATCTCCCGCGGTTCGATCGGTAGATTAAATGCGGCAGCGACAGCTTGCATGGTGGACACTTCCAGTGCTGCCGAAGAACTAACGCCTTTTCCTTCTGGCACATCGGAATGAATAAGGATGCTGGCGCCTTCAGCAAAGTGGAATTTTTTCTCCCGCGCTAAGACCAAAAAAGCACCTGCGACGTAGGCCGCCCAATGTTGACGAGCATTTTGTTTGAAGTATGCCCGAGCAGCTTCATAGCTGATTGGCTGATCCTGTACACCCAGAGCAGATAGCGGCACTTTAGAATACGGGTCACGGTGATTTTGTTCTGCTTGCAAGCTGATCATCTGAATGGTTGGCTCGGATTGTCGCTGAAGTGCCACCGTCGTCGCTTCACGAAGGGGCATCTGCAATACCAGCGATCCGGAATAATCGCCAATTCCTCCCATCACGTCCAGTCGTCCCGGCGCTCGAGCAATGATCAGTTCCCGCTTGGGATCGAATAAGGTGCGAGCTTCGGCGATAGGATGCTGGGATAAGCTATTTAGAATGTTGATGAAAGTACGAATATCGTCGTATTGCTGATTTGATTCCTGGATGAGTCGGTACATGGCGCCTCTCAATTTTGCTCACATTGAAAGTTGTTCAACCTCGCTGTGGCTGCGACTTTATTAAATCGTGGATTGCTTGTAATGGACATCGGATTGAGCTCTGAGTTCGGCTGCTTTTTCTTCGGGAGAGGTGTCGCTCAGAAAATTGCCCCCGCCGATTTCTGGACCGGCCAGATATTTCAATAAATTCGGCTTTCGCAGTGGGGGATGAAATTCAATATGAAAATGAAAGCCACGATAATCACCACCGTCAGTGGGTGCTTGATGCAAGGGCATTACATACGGAAATGGCATCTGCCAGAGATTGTCGAATTTGATTAGAACCGTTTTGAGTGTCTGCGCTAAATCGAATAATTCATCAGTGGATAACGCAGCAAGACTGGGATGAGTCTCCTTGGGCGCAACATAGACCTCGTAGGCATATCTGGCAAAGTAGGGGACAAAGGCAATCGTGGAATCATTTTCGAAGAGAATTCGCCGGCCATCGTCCTGTTCAGCCTGGATTATGTCCTGAAAAAGCACCCGACCAGTTTCTGCCAGATGCCGTTGAGAAACCCTTGCCTCGGTTTCGATAAATTTAAACACAAAGTTGGTTGCATAAATTTGACAATGCGGATGCGGATTGGAGACGCCAACCACTTCGCCCTTATTTTCAAAAATCAGAACGTGATTAATATCGGGCATATTTCCCAATTCAATATACTGTTCCTGCCACACCTGGAGCAGCGTTACAATGTCGGGGATAGTTAGCTCCGCTAACGTTACATTGTGCTTCGGACTGTAACAAACTACGCGGGCGATGCCGGTAGCTGGCCGATTTTTATAAATGCCAATGGCCGGTTCCAAATCCGTGGGTGCATTTTGCCCGACACAGGGATGATCGTTGTCGAAGATGAATGTCTGCTGATAATTGGGGTTGTATTTGCCACTGGCTCGAATATTGCCGGGACAAAGATAACAATCGGCAACATATTCTGGCAATTGCCGTTGTGGAGGCCGAATCGTCTCGCCGCTCCAGGGTCGTCCTTGTCGATGCGCCGCCACGATTACCCACTCTTCACGCAATGGATGCCACCGCTCCTCCCAGAGCATTCTATTTCTCCTGTTGAATAATAAAAATGAATTTCCTTTCGGTTGAACGCACTTTCGGCGTTATTAGCTATTTCCTCTAAAATCACCTTGTGGAATTGCTCAATAAACTTGATGACTAGCAAGATTGTTCCTCGCATCGGCAGAGCGATTTCCCTTGAGCCGATGGCAATTTATTCTACTTGCATAGCTGATGGAAAAAATCCTTCGCAGCAGATACCAAATAATCCCTATATCGCGTCAGCGGCACAGCACCAATTTTAAAGTTTGCGAAAATGCCCCGGCTTCTAATCGCATGAAATAGATGCCTGTGGGCAAAGGATATGGCTGCAGCGGCGGCCGCCAGCGAATCTGATACTGCTGGATATCTGGCCCAAGATCTGGCAGGTGATCAACCTGCTGCCCTTGAATATTAAAAATCCGAATAGAGATGAGCATTGAATCCAGTTGCTGAATCACTAGCGTTACTTCGGAGGAAAACGGATTCGGATAGATGGTTTTTACCAGAAATGGCAGTGTAACTTGTGCCCTCTCCTTTCCCTCACACTGAATGTAGAAAGTATAGTTTTCGGGCTTTTCTTTGAAATAGATGAGTGCTGGATTTTTTTGATAATCCACATTGCAGGGGATAATGACCAGCTTTTGCTCTGCTGAAATGTTTCTTATGCGAATTGGCTGTTGGGTCGGTGCAAAATATGTCTGCACGGTCTGGCCATCGTAAGCAGCTACTCCCAATCGCCAATGAGATGATGGCTCTGCCGAAAGCAATACCCGAAAATCTCCTCCCCTGATCGGCTGGAAGAGATAATAGGCTGCAGTCAGGAAATAACCCTGTCCGCTGTGCTGATGGTAGTATTCCAGTAGCGTATCCTTTGCCACGTGTATTTCCGGATAAAGTGGACTTTCCGCGTACGAAAAGGCTGGACGTGCCCGGCTACCGGTAAAAAAGTTCCAGGTGGCAAATCGCCCAAATTCTGTTTCAAAATCGCTACCATGGCCTCGAAATAGTTGATCCACGGCGGCTAACGCCGTGAGGTCGGACATCTGTTCCCAGATCCAGCGAATTGCATCCACGCCAAAATTTTCTGCAAGGTAAAATGCAAAAATACATGAACCGTAAATGTGCTTAAAAACATTGGGAATGGTAAACGACACGCCATTCAACGGAATCTCTGGTGATGCAAAGAAATACTCGAGATAATAAAAATGCTTGTTAATGTCATCAAAAACTCGATCGGCCATCCAGACCGCGGTTAATTCGAAAAAGAAGCTGTCACTTTTGCGAAATACATAGCCCAACTGGACGGCATGGAAAAATTCATGGGCAGCCGTGGTCTGAATGGCCTCGTCACCATGAACATGAAAATCGGGTCCAACAAAATCATTTTCAAATAAAATATAGCTAGAGACATTTTTTTGTTCCACCGCGCTTGAATCCAAAAGTTCGGTGACGGTGATACCGCTGGCGTTGCCCAAATCGAGAACGTAAATGTCATAGGGAACCGTTCCATTTTTGCATGACGGCGGTTCTCGATAATGGAGCAGTTCGATTTCTACGTAATAGCTTTCATCAAAAGCGGCCGCAATTTTTTCGATATAATCAGGGATTATATTTTGATTGATATCTTCGCCGGGTACTGCATTAGCGCCAGCGGTGGTGTAATGGATGTTAAAACGATGAGTGGAGCTCAAAAAACTGTCCGCCAGCACCGGGCGTGGGGCATTGCCTGTCTCAACCATGATATCGAACTGAGGCTGTTTCAGCGGAGTTCGATGCCTATTGTCCGCGGGCTCCCCCTGCTGACTATTTGCAGCAAGTAGGGCTGAAAACAAAAGAATATGGCTTAGCCAGAGCGCAATGGCTTGGGTGGCGCCTTGACTGATTTGGATTTTGTCAGCCATGTGAAGTCAAATGGTAACTTTGTTGTCAAAATCATTGCCGTAAAAAACAATCTAAGTTTATCACTTTGTAATGACAAAATCAATACTTTTATTTTACTAGGCCAAATCTCTGGCGAGGAACGATGGAAATAAAAAAGGCAACAGCCATAAAGACTGTTGCCTTCCGCGTAATTGGGAGCGAAAAAAGTTACGCTTAGGTTACTTAGTGCGCACAAACTCGATGCGTCGATTTTGCGCGCGACCCTCGGGTGTGTTATTAGGAGCTATTGGATCTTTCTCGCCATAACCCACAGCTTTCAATCGGGTCGGCTCAATACCATTGGCAATCAAATATTGCAGTACGGTATTGGCTCGGCGTTCGGATAATTTTTGGTTCGCCGCTGCGGCGCCCTGACTATCGGTGTAACCCCGAATTTCGATACTCACATCCTTGTTGTCTCGCAAACCAGCAATCACCTCATCCAGAATCGCATAGGATTCGCTGGTCAGCGTGGCACTGCCGGTTTCAAAGTTGACTCCCTTTAGCACCAACTTGGCGCCTTTCTTTTCTAACTGGACGGGTGCCGGTTTAGTATCAGGACAGCCGTCGTCATCCTGGTAGCCGTTTTTGGTTTCTTTGGTATCGATGCCCTTAGCCACGGTCTCATCCGTACCTGGACATTGGTCATCCTTATCCAGAATACCATCGCCATCGTTGTCGGCATCGGGAGCACCGTCCTTGTCCTGGAAGCCATCGATATCTTCGGCTTCATTGGGCGCCTGGTCATCTTTGTCCAGAATGCCATCGCCATCATTATCGGGATCAGGCACGCCGTCATCGTCTTGAAAACCATCGATATCTTCAGCGAGATTGGGTGCCTTATCTCGCAGATCGGGCACGCCATCATTGTCGTTATCGTCATCGGGTGCGCCATCATCATCCTTGAAGCCGTCGACATCCTCTGGTCTCAAAGGATCGGCATCCTTTTTGTCCTCGATGCCATCTTTGTCCGTGTCTTTGTAGTAATCCAGATAGAAATTTAACCCAACTTTACCGGTTGCAGCGTAGTTATTGGCATCGCCGTAGCCGACATTATCTTTGGCGTCATTTTTAAGCAAGGATTGCATTCCTGCCTGCAAATCCATTGACAATGCATGCGTGAAGAAGATTTCCAGTCCCAGGCCGCCTTTGAATACGAATTCTTTTTGGGTTCCCTGGTGGACACTAGTACCCCAGCGCGGCTCTAAATCGCCAAAAAAGCTCTTGTCCGTACCCGCGACATTACGCAAATCCCAGAGAAGCAGACCGCCGCCGAATGTAAAATAGGGCTTCACATGACCATCGGGCACTGGCGTAAATCGAATATCCAGCGAGACCGGCAGAAGGAATGTTCGGAAGGGCGCGTTTGCATCTTTTTTGTACCAAGAGCCTTCAAGCGTTGGTTTGAAACTACCGTAATTGGCATTCAGGTCAAACATGACATAAGGCGAGGCACCAAATTTAAGTGATAGACCGCCGCCAAGTCCCAGCGCTGCTCGATCCACCGCGCCGCCAAGAAATTTGATACCGTTGCCGGTCAAGCCAATGCCAGTGGCTTGATCCCAGGTTTGTGCAACGACCGAAGTGGTCAGAAACAGCGCCATGATGAATGTCACTGTCAGGAAACATGCTGATCTCATTTTTTGCTCCTTAGATTTGAAATTGATGTGAATTGATGGTTGGAAAAAATGTTGCTCTTGATGCATTCGACAATTAATAAATCAGGCAGCCAGACGAACTCAATGATGTGAAATCCATGGGAATGGCGCCCGACTGCCTGATTGCAATTGGTACGGGTTCCATTCACGGAATTCCTCAATCCATTATTCAAAGGTCATGCCAGAATTGTAACAATCAAAAGCAAGCAAAACGGCGCATATTAGTTGGCTGTGATTATTGCAGTTAATCTATTATTAGACGCAAGCAGTGGATGATGCTCTAACCTTTTAACAGATGGCAATCTGGTGAAATGACCAAAATTTGAGGCCAAATTGGTGAAATGCCCAGCTTGATTTTTAACAGAGCTCTGTTGGGAAGTGCTTGGATGAAATAAGAAAAATGGAAATGATGCAGTGATAATTTCTTACTCATTCAATTGCGAGGGGGTGATGCCATATTTTTTGAGTCGATATCGAAATGTATCCAGGCTCAAATTTAATAACCTGGCCGCTCTCGTTTGATTCCCTTTTGCGTTTACCAATGCCTCAATTAATAATTTCTTTTCGAGATCAAAAAGTGATAGTCCAGTTTGGGGCAGTTGGATATGGTCGGCTATCTTCTTTGTCTCCCGATCTTCGCCCAAAATTAGGTCCTCGGGGGTAATTTTGTTGCCTTCAGCAAAAATCACCGCTCGTTCAATAACGTTCCGCAATTCCCGGACATTGCCAGGCCAGGTGTGCCGCAGCAGTTTTTCCTGCGCAGCTACGGTCAATCCCCGCACTTTCTTTTTAAAATCATAAGCGAAAATGGAAATAAAGTGTTCGGCAATCAGGATGATGTCAGAGCCCAGATCTCGCAGCGGTGGCATGTTTAAGGAAACGACGTGAATGCGATAAAACAGATCCTGTCGAAATTCCCGATTTTCGACCGCTAATTTCAAGTCTTTATTGGAGGCGGCAATCACTCGAATATCAACCGTTCGCTCCTGAGTACTGCCCAGGCGCCGAAATGTCTTTGTTTCCAAAAATGAGAGAAATTTTGCCTGCAATGGCAATGGAAGTTCGCCAATTTCATCGAGGAAAAGTGTACCGCCATCGGCTTCTTCCAGCAATCCTTTTTTGCTGGTGATGGCATTGGTGAAAGCTCCTTTTTCAAAACCAAAGATCTCAGATTCCAACAATGTCGATGGGATGGAGGCGCAATTGATCTCCACAAAGGGCGCCGTGGGTTGCAGGGAGTGTCGATGGATCGCGCGTGCCACCAAATTTTTGCCGGTGCCACTCTCGCCCTGCAGCAAAATGGTGGTATTGCGGATTGGCGCGATTTTGGCAATAAATTGGCGGATATTTTTGATCTGTTCAGACTCTCCCAAAATGCCGGAGGCAGCATAATCGCCATGGCTGGCAAGACTCATTTGCAGTAGCTCAATTTCATGCTTTTGCTGGATAAGCTGCTGCTCCAGCGAAGTCTCAGCGGTGGTGTCTGACAACACACATAGTAAACTCAACGTTGCCGATTTCAGCGGCAGTACCGTCAGGTTGTGATAGCGAAGCGAACCATCAGGCCCGTACTTATTGATTTTGTCCAGTTCATATCGTTTTTTTTGGTGATGTAGGACCGCTTCGATCTCCTCCTCGCTGCCGAACAATTCCGGAAAAATATTCCAGATCGAATCATTGGGGACGACCTGGCCACACTGAGCAATCTGACAAAAATTTCCACTGCTGGTTACCAGGCAGAGATCCTGATTAAAGATGGCATAAGCGATCTTTTTCTCTGCCAATATTTGATCGATCCAATTTACCACCAATCAACCGACCTTTAATAATTGGCTTGCTAATTCGCTGAAGAGCGGTTCTACATTCTCACCTGTCTTGGCGCTGGTCAGCTTGCAGGGTGCGTTGTACGTTTTGCAGATATGCAACAATTGTTCCAGAGAAGCAGATTGGTCCTGAACTAAGTCGACCTTGTTGCCAGCAATGATTAATTGGGCATTGGGATTCATCTGCAGGAATGGATCCAAAAATGCGTTTGTATGCTGAGCATTCTGCAGACGAGTCAGGTCGAAAACGACAATGGCCCCATTGGCGCCGCGAAAGTAGTTTTTGATCATGGCATTGAATTTATCAATATGCGCCAGATCCCAGAGTATCAGATTTAACTGATGTCCCGCTGCCGCTGGTTCTTTCGCTGGAATAATTATTGTCTTGTGACAGATATGAACGCCGATGGTGGAGAGATATTTTTCTTCAAATTTGTTGTAGACAAATCGGCGCACCAGACTGGTTTTGCCGACACCGAATTCCCCCAGCAAACAGATCTTCTTTCGGTGCAGAATTTGTTTCTCCAACGTTACTGCCTTTCTTGTTCAACCGCAAATTCAACGCGTCGATTTTTAGCGCGCCCGGCTTCGGTATCATTCGGGGCCACAGGATTGCTATCGCCAAAGTAGCGAATAATGATTCGATGGGCTGGAAAATTTTGAGCGATTAAATAATCGGCCACTGCCTTGGCTCGTTGTTCGGACAGCGCTAAATTATAAGATGATGTTGCTGAATTATCCGAATAACCAGTGACAATTAGTTTTGCATCATCCCAGCGTTTGATGTATTCAAGCAGTGCCGCTATTTTTTCTAGCTCTGCTGCAGGGATGGTGGCATCATTCACCTTGAAATAAATGGTATACTGAGGCATCTGCTGTTGCGCCGCCTCCAGCTCTAATGGCGGCGAGGCGGTAATGGTAAGGTTGTTGATGACCATGTGTACGCCTGGCATTTCGCTAACCATGAAGCCGATGTCCCGCTTGGTAGCTAAATCAGGCACGTCGCCCTCAATGACCAGATGATCATCCTCCACTATAAACCGCAGACTCAAATGTTGCCAGCGATGATCCTGCTGCAGTTGCTGCTGGATGCGATGAATTATTTCGGATTGGAATGCAGCCTGATCGTGTACCATGACTCTATTTTGAACGATATCCAGCCCATGAATTTGTTTGGCCACACTATCGATTAATGCAAGATGTCGCGTTGAAGGAACATTGCCGGAGATGATTAAATGGCCACCAGACAGGCGAAAGTGCAGCGGCTGCTGGCGCAGTTCCGGCACGGCCTGGAATTGCTCCGCAATCGTTTGTAGCAGCCGACGTTGCATCAGCAGGGGCGGAATTTTGCGGATCGCAAAAATGGTGGTAGCAAAAATTACCAACGCCATCAGCAGATACAATAAATAAGGTCGCGATCTTGTCCCCTCAGCGGTCACCCTTCCCTGATGATGTTTATCAAAAAAGCGTGTTATGCATTTGGTGATTTCACCAGATTTGGTCAATTCACCCTGGAAGGTCCGGAAAAATTTATGAAATCGATGGTGGAGGCGCGAGCTCAATCGGTGCACCTCGTCCTGAAAACCGGCTGGCTCATAGCCCGTGATCACTAAAGCCAGATAAAAATGATTTCCCAACTCCACCAAAATTTTCTTATCGTCGAACTGAAGCGCATCCATATCGTGATCCTTCCCTACGGAGAAGGCCTCGCTCGCAAAATCGCGAATAGCAGTTACCATACCACTGATGAGCTCCTCGTTGACCTTCGCTGCCGCATCCTGGGATGATACATGGCTGATCAGCGTTCCGCTTTCCCGATGGATCAAAAATATCTGTTCGATTTTGAACGGTAAAGAGTCTTTGATGACGAGGGCATTTTCTGGAACGCCGGTCAGTTTCGATTGCACCCGTCGACGAAACACGCGGCTTTGCAGTGTCTGGTCGATTTTCTGATTCACCGAATCAATGAACTTTTTCATAGCTTCGGCCACGGATTTGCGAATGATCTTGCCGATTACGGGATAGAGCGCGTCGATCACATCCTCTTTGGCTTCAGCCACCCGCAGCCGAATGGCTTCACCCATGATCGGGGCCAGGGCTTCGGCCATCTCCTCCCGGGAGACAGCGATTTTGCGTTCCAGTAAATTGGCTATGATTGGTTCCAGAGCTACAATGAGCGATTCTTTGTCGGAAATTGTCTGTCTGAGATCGAGAAGTTCGTGTTCCAATTTCTGGAGTTTGATCAGATCCTCGCGCAGCAGAATCTGCCGCAAGGCTTCCAGCGATTTATCTTTGGGCGCGGTCATGGTAAATTCAATCGTTTTCAGTGGTGGATTGCTTCACCTTCATTCCCCACTCGATGAAGGCTTGTCCAATTTGTGTCTTATCCACTTTCGAGTCGAACAAATCGGCAATCTTTTTTTCCAATTCAATCTTGGTTGTTGCAATGAATTCCCGAAGCTGCTGTTGACTCGCGGCCATGGCTTGCTGCTGTTCATGATCAGCGGCTAACATTTGATCAATAGAACGCTCTTTGCTTTCAAGCTGCTCCAGCCGCTGTCGAAGTTCGTTACATTCTTTTTGCAACTGGTCGATAGCTCGTTCAAATTTATCGATCTGCTCGCCAAAAATGATCTCACGGATTTGCTCGATGCCCTGAGTTGTCGGTTTGATCTTCTCCGTTGCCATTTATCTGCCTCCGTTTTTATCCTCAATGTCCATACCCAATTCAATTTTTTGATAATATTTTTTGGATGCAGAAACCTAAAATATCTGGTAGTGAACAAGGATCATTTCAACTGTAATACTGCCAGCACTGGAAAATGGTCGCTGGGATAATGCCCTTCCCATCGATCATGAAGAATCCGAATATCTTTGATGCCAACTTCATTGGTCACCAGAATCCAATCGATTCGATCGCCACTGGAATCGCCCTTAAAACCGTGATAGGTGCCAGCATGGGTTTCGGATTTTTTTCTTGCCCGCCAGGTATCTCGAAATGGGCCGGTCAGGCTGTCCCACTTGGTCTGGCCGCAGAGCAAATCATGGCTCGTCGCTGCCGGCGACAGGTTGAAATCGCCCATCAAAATTGTCGGTAGCTTCCCGGCAATGGTGGCTTGCCGCTGGAGAATCAATTTTGTGGCATTGGTTACATAAGGTTCATCCCAATGATAGTGGGTGTTCATGACCACCCATTGCTGCGAGGTTTTCCTGGATTGCAAAATGCCCCAGGTCGTAATGCGGGGCAGCGTATTGCCCCAGTTCATGCTGCCGGCAATTTCGGGGGTATCGCTATGCCAAAATGTCCCTTGCTGAAGCAGTAGAAATTTGGTGCTATCATAAAAAATGCGGCAGGATTCGCCGTCCAGGCTTTCGTGCGGCCGATCCGGTAGTTCAATCCCCTGGTAGCGTCCTATGCCAAAGACCCCATATTGCGGACAGGCAGCACGAATGGCGGCAATTTGAAATTCGAGCGCTTCTTGCGTGCCCAAAATATCCGGCTGGTAAACTTGGATTAGCTTTAGCAGCGCAGTTTTTCGAAACTCCCAGGAATTCGCTCCGTCCTCAGCCGTGCCGTAACGGATGTTGAACGTCATCACTTTTAAGTCGTCCCGTTTGCCGGAATCAGAGCAAACGCATAGAACAATGATGAAAAAAATCAAAGTAACGAATGAATTTTTCATTCAAAGCCCCCAATTAAATGAGAATGCGGGTCAAGCAGTCGCTTGACCCGCATCTTGAAATTATCATAGAAAACTATATGTCAAGCCCAGGGCAATGGCTTGTTTGATCTGGCGCATTTTCGAAATGTCCCGATCATAAAATAGCTTGAAATTAAAATTGACATTGAAATATTTGGAGATTTTAGTGGTCAAAATGTTGTCCCAGTTCACATCGGTTTCTTTGAAGGTTTTGAACGCAGAGAAGAGCTCCAGCTTGGATGTGAGCAGCGTATTCTCGGCCACTTTCCAATTCAGATCTGTAACAGATTCGCCACCGAACTCATTCTTGATTTTTTCGATAGTAGTCAGCGTTTTGGGATCATCGGCATAGGGCGCAGGATAATTCTCAGTAATGGTATGTTTCACAGCCGCGCCCAAACGGGTTTTGATGATCTCATTGGGCTTGATACCAATACCGGCACTTTCACGGATGTAGCCCGGGTCCATGAAGGCCGATACCTGGCTCTTGGGCGTGGTGCCGTAATTGTAGCCCGGCGCAAATTGCGTTTCACCGGTTACAGCCACAAATGGATTGATCAAAACGCCCAGCTTGTAGGTGAGAACGCTTTCCAGTTTTATTTCATCAATGGACTTGCGCATCTCCTGACCGCCGGTCTTGTTGGCGCCATAGGTCAATTTGCCTGAATTGGCCCAATTGGTCTTTTCTTGATCGTTGGTAAAATTGAAATTCAGGTTGATCTGCCAGGCGTAGGAATTTTCGCCGCCCTGTTTCCAGTTATCGAAGCTGGTCTGCGTTAAATTTAGACCACCGACCATGGATTTTTGCCAGCCATATTTGGGTGGCTCAGCCGGTTTATCCTGGGCCAGAATGAAAGAAGCTAAAAAAAGCAGTAATATAACAGGAAAAAAAAGTGATTTGGTTCTCATTGATTCCTCCATCAAGTTTGCTTTGAATGATATTTTGGTTTGAAAAGGCGTTGGCGACTAATTTCACAACGGATCGGAGCGAAATTGATTGGCCAATGCCTGCTCAAAAGCGGAATTACGGTCTTCCGATGCTATCAATTATTTCAATTGGATTCCACAATGGGCGCAACGCACCGCTTTGATCGGAATCACCGAGAGACACTCGGGACATTCTTTGGTTGTCGGTGCGGCTGGAGGTGGCGGCACTTCTTTCTTTTTTAGCCTGTTCATGCCCTTCACCACCAAAAAAATGGCAAAGGCAACGATAATGAAATCGATGACGGTATTAATGAACACGCCGTACTTGATAAAGACACCCTCTTTTAGTCTGATCACTAGATTACTAAAATCCACACCTCCCAGCAGCATTCCAATCGGCGGCATCAATACATCGTTCACAAATGAACTGACGATTTTGCCAAAGGCGGCGCCGATAATGATGCCGACCGCCATATCGACGACGTTCCCCCGCATGGCAAATTCTTTGAACTCCTTGAACATGTCTCTCCTCCGTTGTTGGTTTGATTCACGAGTTAAATGGTTTTATGAAATTCTAAAGCTACATCTTGCCTTACCAACCCCACACCTAAATCCAAAATTCCATCAGCCGCATTACTAATCGACTTTAATAATAGCTATTTCTCCTGAATGAACACCCTTCTGGGAATCGGCGCCGTAATCCCTTCCTTATCGAACGCCAATTTCACCTTTTCCTTCGTGTCGTAGAAGACGTTCCAGTAATCATCCGTCTTGCACCATAGCCGAACCTCGAGATTAACCGCACTCTCGGCCAGATCGGACACCAGAAATTCGGGTGCCGGCGATTTCAGGATGCGATTATCGCTAGCAGCGATTTTGGTAAAGATCGCTTTAGCTTTCTGGATATCGTTGTTATAATTAATCCCAAACGACAGATCCACCCGCCGCTGAGGTTCGGTGGTCATGTTGACGACAGTGCTATTGGATAACGGTCCGTTAGGAATGATGATGGTCTTATTGTCCGGCGTTTTCAAAATGGTATTAAAAATCTGGATTTCATGAACGGTGCCGGCATGACCCTGAGCGTTGATAAAATCGCCCACCTTGAACGGTTTGAATAGCAACAGCAACACGCCCCCAGCAAAATTCGCCAGACTTCCTTGCAGCGCCAGGCCAATAGCCAGACCAGCCGCACCCAGAATCGCGACAAACGAAGTGGTGGCAATCCCGATCATGGATGCCACGCTGATGAGCAACAACGCTTTCAGCAGCACACTGATCAAGCCGCTCAAAAAATTTTGCAGCGACACGTCCATGCTGGCATTTTCCAGCAGCTTCCTGAATGCTTTCACCACGATTTTAATGAGCCAGAGACCAATTAGCAAAACAACGATTGCCAGAAGCAGTTTCGGGATAAAAGCAATAACAAGTTTCATGGCATCGGTAGCATAAGTTTCAAATCTTCCCATTTATTCAGTCCTCCTCGTTTTTTGAAAAGTTAGTCGATAATTGGTGTAGTAGATAGCAATTTCATTAATGGTTGATTCCGTTTGGGCCCGCGGATGGTATAACAACCACAGATTTTTATTTTGAAATTTATCTACGGAGGTTCTATCATCCGTGGCTAAGGATGATTTGACAATGTTTGCTCCCATCGGATAGAAACAACCCAATGGATGTGATGGATCGAGAGCTCTCAGTTCAAATGATTCTGGATGATAGTCCAACTCCAGCATTTCATTTTGATATTCATCCGCGGAAGTTCTATCATCCGTGGGGCAATTTAGACCAAAATCTAAAATCAAAATGCCCTTCTCATCTGGCGTTGTTCTCGCGGATTGATCTTATTGAAAATGCTTTGCAAATTTTCGCCCAGAATATTTTTAATATCTTGATCAGCATAGCTCTTCTGGTGCAGCGCAATCGTCAGATGGTACATCTGATCCAATTTCGAGATATCTAATGGATCATCTGGGCAGGGATAAAGGCCGATTAGCGACATGCTCGGCTGTGATCGAGGCAAATCGTAGGGCATTCCAACCGGCCCACTCATCGTTGGGCCGACACGAATCCCGCTCAATCGTTCCTTCAGCGCATCAAGGCGCTCGACCATTTTATCCACCCGATCAAGACAAAAAGCCAGCGCAAACATGCCGCCATTGTCAGCGACCTTCTGAATCAAACTATCCGATAGCGAGCTCACACTTTTGACCGCGGCCAATACCACCGGATGCTTGGAAGCATCCAGAATCTGAATCATGGCCCGCTCTGGCAAATCCCGCAGCAGGATTAGCATCTTCTGGTTGTTTAGCTCTTTTATGGCTTTTTTGCCCTGTTCGGTCAAGCCCTCCGCTTCGGTCACCCACTGACCATCGACACCATCGAAAATGAAAAATTTAGCACCCAGCTTGCCCGCGATGCGTACATTGGCCACATCGCCGTTAAGGCTCGAAACGCCACGCAGTCCAACTACGGAGGTCGTTTTGTCGCGTCGGGAACTGAACATCCGTGCCATCGCGCCCATCATCCGGGAGATGTCGGATTCTTCCTGGCTGGCGGCATCCAGCGATTTGACCATTGCTGCCAATCGCGCCGACGGTTCTTTCAGTGAATCCAGCGTCGCAGTGACGAATTGGATATCGATCCATTCATTTTGTAGCGAATCCATTTGCGCCAAGCCGGGCTGATAGGGAATGGGATGAAGGTTGACAATGTTGGCCGATTTGTGAATGTAACGCGGCAATCGATTTTCTACAATCAAATTCCCTTCGTAATTGGCAATCAGCAGCGCCGAATCATAGACAAATTGGGCAACCTTGCCCAGAATATCGGCACTAATCTTCTCCACGTCATCACCCGGCTGATGGTAATCGGTGTGCGCGCTCCAGGGCGAGGTCATCAGCGCAAATGCTGGCACACCGCGGGTGATGAATGGTGTATGATCGCTACCACCTGGGCCGCCTCGACTCGGTTCGACCAGATCCAGGGTCTCTTGGGGCAGGTTCGTTTTTAAGATTTCCCAGATTTCAGGTGCGTAGTAGATGCCCGGAAAGCCCAATTTCGTGCCCTGACCCACCATATCCAGATTAAGATTGAGCACTGTTTTTTCGATAGGAATGGTTGGATTCTTGGCATAATAGCTCGAACCCAGCAAGCCTCGTTCTTCGCCGCCCCAACAGGCGAAGATGATGGTGCGTTTGGGCTGAATTTTATTGGCCGTCATAACTCGTGCCACTTCCATGACCACAGAGGAGCCGCTGGCATTGTCCTCAGCGCCATTGTAAATCTGGCCATATTCGATGCCCAGATGATCCAGGTGACCCCCGATGACAATGGCTTCGGCGCCAACTGCTGGATCAGTTCCCTTGATCATCCCCAGTACATTTTTGCCCTGGCGCTGAGGATCATATTCGATTTTCACCTGCATGGTGGCTTTTTTGCCGGTGGCTACCGAAATCGGCTTCAGTTCTTTGTTTAAACGATCGAAATCCTCCCGCAGCCGACGACTGAAGCCCTGACTGGTTTCGTCTTTTTTCTTCAACAGGAATTTAACCACGCGCTCATCCACGCCAAAGACAATAAATTTTTCACGGTAACTGCCGGGTCGCAATGACCAGAATCCCAGCCCGCGATCCTCTTCACTGAAATTGGCGCAGATCAGCATGCCCAGCGCCCCGCGCTGTTGGGCGATGGCGGCTTTCGCGCTGTCCGTCTGCAAACCAGCCCATTTTGGGGAGTCCTTTTCTGGGTTGCCATGCATCACGAGCACAATCTTATTTTTTACATCGAGACCAGCATATTCATCCAAACCCTGTTGGGGAGCACTAATACCAAAACCGACAAAAACCACTTCGCCCCGAATTTTACCGCCACCAGAGAAACGGACGACGTTGAAGTCTCGATCCTCCGAAAAAAAGGCTCGTTTGCCAATCATCAACTGCGGCAATTCAAATTCATTTTTTGAATAGGAAAAGGGGAAAAGCTGAAAATAAGAACCATTATCGCCTGCGGGTTGCAACCCCCAGCTTTTAAATTTTTCAGCCACCCAATGCGCCGCTCGCTCGAAGCCCGCTGTGCCTGTATCGCGGCCTTCCAGGGCATCGCTGGCCAAATAAGCGACAAAGGATTTAGCCGATTCGCCGTTTGGTTTTTCTTGAGCCAATAAAAAGGTCATTGAGAGGAGAAGAAAGAAGCAGATAATCGAAACAGAAAAATATTGCTTACTATGCGTCACGGTAGTCTCCTGGAAAAATGTCATAACTAACTTCTTTTTGATTATTAGCACTAAATGATAGCTAATTATTAAGAAAAAGTCAAGACAATTTTTAATTAAGCGCCAATAGTAAGGTTATTGAATCTCAATTCAATCTGACCACAAGCGATTAGCGAATTATGCGGCAATTTAATCGACTTTATGCTCAAGACGTGGTTCCGCTTGCTGCCCTTTGGGAAGATGTTTCTGGCCATTTCTTTTGGCCTCAAAAATTTCGCTTGATTTTGATGATCGGTTTTTATAAGTTTATCACCCAATTGGAAAAATAACTGCACAAACATGAGGTAAGGTCGAAATCATGGCCCCACAGAAGAGCTGTCGCGTGATCATCTCAGGCGGAGGTACCGGCGGTCATGTCTATCCGGGTATCGCCATTGCCAATAAAATAAAAGAACTGCTGCCGGAGGCGGAGATTACTTTTGTCGGCGTCAAAAAGCGGATCGAGGAAAAAATCGTGCCGCGGGAAGGATACCCACTTCATACTATTCATGTGCAGTATTTGCCGCGGCGGCCCGGCCTTCGCACTCTCACTTTTTTTTCATCTCTGGTCATCGGGCTATTGCAATCGCTGTGGTTTCTCAAGCGCTATCAGCCCCGAGTGGTGGTGGGCACAGGCGGTTATGTCAGCGGACCGGTGGTCTATGCCGCACATTTATTGGGCACTCCCACATTGATTCAAGAACAGAATAGCTACCCGGGAATTACGACTCGTCTGCTGGCTGGCCGCGCCACAGAGGTGCATCTCGCGTTTGCCGAAGCCCTGGCCTATTTTCGAAAAATTAAAGATCAGACCAAATTCAAAATCACCGGCAATCCAATCCGACTGGCTACCGTGCTGCCGCCGCGCGGAGTGGCACGACACCAATTTGGATTAGCCGAAGACCAGCGAACCCTGTTTCTCTTTGGGGGCAGTCAGGGCGCGACGGCCCTCAACAAAGCACTACAAGAAGCGCTACCGTATCTATCATCCGAAATTCAGATTATCTGGCAGACCGGTGAGGCGGATTTTGATGCCGCAAAAAATGCCTGTAGCGCTTCGGCGCAGCGCATTTTTGTGGCACCATTTATTTATAATATGCTTGATGCTTATGCAGCAGCCGATCTGGCCCTCTGTCGCGCTGGAGCCATTACCATTGCTGAACTGGTTCAATTAGGAATCCCGGCGATTTTTGTCCCACTGCCCACTGCGGCTGAGGGGCATCAGGAGAAAAATGCACGCGTTCTGGTTGAAGCCCAGGCTGCTGCGATGATTTTGCAGCAAGATCTAACTGGCAAGAGTCTGCAGCAAACCATCGAAGCGTTGATTTTTGATGAGCCAAAGTTGCAACTGTTCCGACAAAATTTAAAGCCATTTCACCATCCGAATGCTGCCGAAGCCATCGCCCAGCGGGTACTGGCTTTGGCCCAAATACCAGTTACCATCGCATGAAATCTATTGCAGCGATTATCCCGGCCTATAATGTCGCCGCCACCATCGCTCAGGTCATTGCCGGCGTTCAACGCTGGATCGATCCCTCGCGAATTGTGGTGATTGACGATGGTTCGACCGATGCTACAGCGCAAATCGCAAAAGATGCTGGCGTCGTGGTGCTTCAGAATTCAACCAATCAGGGCAAAGGCGCGGCGTTGAAGTTGGGTTTTGAGTATGTTTGCGCCAATTCGTTTGAGGCCGTTATCACCCTCGATGGCGACAGCCAGCACGACCCCGCCGAAATTCCTCGCTTTATGGAATGTTATTCAAAAACCAGGGCCGATCTGATTCTGGGCGATAGAACTGGCGATTTTTCTCAGATGCCTTTGGATCGACAATTCAGCAATAAAATGACATCACTGATCATTTCGCTGCTTACCGGTACCAGGGTGCAGGATAGCCAATCGGGGTACCGGCTTATCAAAACTGAAATTCTCAAACGGCTCAAATTGATCAGTCATCGTTATGAAACCGAATCGGAGTTGCTGGTAAAAGCGTTGCGACAGGGATTCCAGATTGCCCATGTCCCCATTCGTACGATCTACAATGCTCAGCCGAGCCACATTCATCGGTTGAAAGATACATTGCGGTTTGTCCGTATTGTCGTCCAGAGTTGTCTCTGGCCAAATTAGGTTCAGCACGGACTAAGTGATATTTCCAGCGAATGGATGGGAGCGAGTAAAATCGGGCAGGAAGGGGCGTTCCGAGGTGTTGGTATCTGGAAATTGGACGAACATATTTTTGAAACCCAATCCCAGGGCATGTTGATAAACGACCTGGAATTCTTGCTCGGTGACGGTTCGGTTTAAAAAAGTGAATCGGTGCTGCCGGACGGGATAATACTGGGACATCAAGCTCAGCGGCAGCTCTTTGCCAAATTCAGTATAGAGCATAGTCAAGGCGTCGATGGAATTTTGTGTCTGGCCCGGCAAGATGAGATGCCGCACCAGCACCCCGCGGGTGGCAATGGGTAATGATGAGCCCTCTCCTTTGTCAAAGCTGTCGAGAAATCCCTGCTGACGAAGCATTTCGGCAATCGCCTCAATTGCAATGGCCGGATAATTTCTGGCATTGGATAAAGTTCTGGCCAGCGTCTCATCGCTGTATTTGAAATCGGGCAGATAGATATTGGCCACCGACGCGATCATGCGCAGCGACTCGATGCGCTGATAGCCGGATAAATTGTAGATAATGGGCAATGAAATCCCTCGGCGGTGCAGCGAACGGACAATGTCCATGGTTTGAGGGAAAAAATGATCTGGCGTGACAAAATTTACGTTGTGAATATGGCGCTCTTGAGCCAGTTGTTCGATTTGGTTGACCACCTGGGCTATTGTTAAATACTCGCCCAGGTGTTGATGTGAGATTTGATAATTTTGGCAGAAAATGCATTTCAAGCTGCAGCCGCTGAAAAACACGGTACCCGAACCGTTAGTGCCCGAAATAGGAGGCTCTTCGCCGAAATGGGCTTCAATGGCGGCGACGCGGAGGCGAGCACCTTCGCCACAGTAACTCATCGGCGATGGGTTAGCCAGCGTTCGATTCGCCTGACACTCCCGGGGACAAAGCTGGCAGCTCCGGAAAATGGACAGATGTGGTGGTGATGCGCGCATCGGTTTACAAATTTTTGGTAATTGATGTTGTGCCCTGGCGGCGGATATTTAATTTGAGCACACAGCCCTCGCCAAAGATTTTTTCCATGAATGTGATGTAATCCGCGAGCGCTCCTTTAGGCAAGTAAGCTTGAATTGTACCCGAAAAACCACCGCCATGCACGCGACAGGCGCCCCGGCCTAATTCGTTCAAAAAGTAGTCTGTCATCGCCAGTCCCAGCGAAATGCCCTGTTCCCGGACGTCTTTGATGGTGTAGGAGTTTTGCAGCCATTTGAATGAAGAATTGCCCGATTCATTCACCAGATGCAAGAAAGTTTCGAAATCATCATGTTGCAGTGCTCGTACCTGCTGCTGCACCCGTTCATTTTCCAATAGAAAGTGCAGGGCTCGCAACACCGCTCGATCGCCGACTTTGGGGCGCAGGGCTTTCACTTCGGCCAACAATCTGGTCAGATCGATATCGCGGCAAACCTTGCCGCCGAGCAGAGCGGCGACAGCCTTCATCTCCGATGGGATCGAAGCATAGTCGTCCACCAGATTCGCATGGCTGCCACCGGTATCCACGATCACCAGGGAATAATCCTGGCGATTAAAGTCAAAGTCAATTTTCTGAATCGCTGGCTGCTGCGGCTCTCGAAAATCGATGGAGACGATGCCCCCAACGGCACAGGTGATTTGATCCATCAGGCCGCAGGGTTTTTGAAAGTGAACATTTTCGGCAAATTGGCCCACCAATGCCAGGGTTTCTGGAGGAATCTGCTGCTGATTATAAAAGTGATTCAAGATGGTTCCAATCAGGATTTCGACTGATGCCGATGAGCTGAGGCCGGAGCCAACTTTGACCTGGCTGCTGATATACGCATTGAAGCCACCGGCGTGATAACCCAATTCATGAAGGCGACTGACAATGCCACGGATCAGCGCCGTGGTGGTACCGGCAAGCTCTGGCTTTGGCGCCAATGCATCGTTCAGATCGACCTGAAATGGCGTTGCGAAGCCCTCGGAGATGATCGTGATGCGGTGGTTGTCAGTTTTAGCAGCCACGGCGATGCTATCCAGATGAATTGCCGCAGCAATCACCCGGCCAGCATTATGGTCGGTGTGGTTACCGCTGAGTTCGGTGCGGCCCGGCGTGCTGAAAAGTGCAACAGATTGATCTGGAAAGTGATGCTGATATGATGATAATATTTTTTGATAGCGAACTATCTGCTGTTGCAAAAGAGCATCTTCATTACCATAGAGGCTGACGAATCGTTCTTTCGTTTGAGGATCGTTCAGGAAACTTTTGGTGGTCGACAGATTTAGCATGTTTAAACTCCTGTTGAATGTAAAAATTTTGCTTATAAAATAGCATAAAAAATGCTAAATGTCAATTTAATTATCATCACCTGCTGGCAAAATTATCTTTAAGCCTTGGCGGTTGAAGCGTTCTTTTCCTAAGGATGATATTTGGCCCTCCGCGGATGAATAATGAACTAAAAATTGATTGCAGAATAATTATCCCGCGAGCGAAACATTTTTTGCCAATAAGGGGGATTCTTGAAGCAGCGGAGACTAAAAATTCGTGGCCGCATTATTGGCCAGGGTGAATTGGCTGGGCTTGCTGCAAGCAGGCCAGCCTGAAAGCAAGGATCTAAATTGAAGGGATGGTTGCGATGCTAAAAGATCGACGCATTTTTCTCAAACAGCTTGGCAGCATTGCCGGCATGATTTCCGGCTTTTCTTTATTTGACTCGACCTTTATCAAACGAATCGAAGCGGCTACGGCCCGTTTCAGCGATATGTCTCCGGCAGCGGTGGCCAGCGATGAAGATTTCTGGTATTACGTCCAGCAGGCCTATACTACCACTCGCGGCATCATCAATCTCAACAACGGGGGCGTGAGTCCATCTCCGAAGATCGTCCAGGATGCTGTTAAACGATATGATGAAATTTCCAATGAAGCTCCGGCTCACACGATGTGGACCGTTTTGGGCCCGCGGCGAGAGACCATCCGCAGCAAATTAGCCGAACTGGCAGGCTGCTCGCCGGAGGAGATTGCGATTGTGCGCAATACCACCGAGGCACTGGAAACCGTGATTTTTGGCCTGGACTTGAAGCCAGGGGATGAGATTTTGACAACCAATCAGGACTATCCCAGCATGATGCGCGCCTGGCGCCAGCGAGCGCAGCGTGACGGGGTGGTTGTCAAAACCATTTCGTTACCCACACCGCCAGAGCAGTTGAACCAAATTACGACGGCTTTCGAAAAGGGGATCACCCGCAAAACGAAAGTGATCATGGTGAGCCATATTGTTTTTCTGACTGGTCAGATTACGCCTGTGAGGGAAATCTGTGAGCTGGCGCATCAGCACGGGATCGAAGTAATTGTCGATGCCGCACATTCCTTCGCTCATCTGGATTACAAAATTCCTGATCTCGGCTGCGACTATTTGGGTACCAGTCTGCACAAATGGCTGTGCGCGCCCTTTGGCACCGGATTGCTCTGGGTGAAAAAAGAGAAGATCGAACGGCTCTGGCCGTTGCTGGCGCCTGAGGATCCTCGTAGCCCGGACATCCGCAAATTCGAAGCCCTGGGCACTCGTTCCTTTCCCATTGAACTCGGAATTGGCGAGGCGATCCATTTCCATAATGGCATTGGCGCCAGGCGCAAGGAAGAGCGATTGCGGTATCTGAAAAACTACTGGGCGCAGCAGCTTAGCACTTTGCCCGGCGTGAGAATGTTCACATCGCTGCAACCAGAGCAATCGTGCGGATTGGGCAATTTTGCCATCGAAGGTTTAGAGCCCGGCAAGGTGTGTGATTATTTATTTAATGCATTCAAAATCTACACCACGCCGATTGTCCACGAAGAATTCAAAGGCATTCGGGTGACGCCGCATGTCTATACCACGCTGAAGGAACTAGACTTTTTCGTGGAAGTTGTGGCAGACATTGTCAAAAAAGGTATTCCAGGATAGATGATGCGCCGGGAGATGACATCGTGGGTGACAGATTGAAAATTACTCCAGCAGATTTTGACTAATGCCCGGACCGGTTAACATACAGATGGCAATCGTCATTTAAATCGATGAAATTTTACAAAAAAATATTGAATCTTTCCTCAGCCCTGGCCATCAAAACTATCTAAATAAAAATGTGAAAGCCAAAGCTGAAAGGATTCGGAATTATGCCAATCACTCCCAAGACCACGATTGCGGAAATTGTCTACAATTATCCGGAATTGATTGAACCATTGCATGAAATTGGGCTGTACTGCTTCTCTTGAGGTGGCAGCCCCGCCTGGGGAACGCTTGCGTTGCAAGCGCGTTTGCTGGGAATTGACAATTTGGATGAAATAGTGGCTGAACTCAACGCCATTCTAGCTGCCAAAGAACAGCAGAATGCGACTTCGGTCGATGCCAAGACGAAAACAACCACTATTTGATTCACTCTCCATCAGGTTTGGTTGATGAGTGCACTCTCAAAACCGTCAATTCAGCTATCCGCCGGCTGGCGGATCAGCTAATTTGAACTTCGACAAAATCATTTAGCCTAAATTAGAGTTTGCCAGTTGGTGGGCGGTCAAGGGCTGTTTATAGTGGACTCATTTATCCAATTCCAATATTTAGAGATTGCTCAAAATAAAACGTGACCGTCACTCACTGGTTGGCGAATGACGGTCACAATTTTAGACAAAGACGAATTGCTTTGCCAAATGCTTCTGATTGAAAACCAAGCGATGAAAAGCGCATGATTAGCTTTTGGTGGCCTTCTCGAGCCATTTCATAATAGAAAAAATAAAAGCGGCAGAGAGCAGGCAACAAATCATAAATATAGCCCACAATTGCCACAATTCCAATCGGCTCCAGAAATAACTACCCACAAACAACAGCTTGTTACCCGTGGCCGTGGCTGCCAGCCAACCGCCTTGCATCAATCCCTGCAGCCGGGGTGGTGCGACTTTTGAGACGAACGACAATCCCATCGGACTCAGGAACAGTTCCGCTACGGTGAGAATCAAATAATTCGTGATCAACCAATAGGCGGAAGCGCGTTCGGGAGAGATGGTGCCTTTCAATGAGGCTGGCGAGGGTAAGCCAATGGAACCTACCAGGATTACGAGAAAGCCGATAGCCGCAATGATCATGCCGATGCCAATTTTCTTGGGAGTAGAAGGTTCTTTGCCGCGTTTGTTCAGCATGGCGAAGAAAGCGATGAACACTGGCGTTAGAAATACTATGAACAGCGGATTGAACTGCTGAAAGGTCTCCGGCTGGATATCATTTAATGGTTGATAGCTTGAATAGAACCAGTAGGCCAAAACCGCACCTACTAACGTCATCAAGCCACCAATCAGTCGCAAATTGAGCTTGTTCTTTTTATTGAAAAGAAACACCAGGCCGATGATGGCGGCAATGACCGAGAGGAGCGCTTTCAGGTCGAAATAGATATTCGTAATCGGACCGACCTGTTTGACCGTATAGTCTCTGGCGAAAAATGTGAGTGTTAGGCCATTTTGATGGAATGACATCCAGAAGAAAATAACTACCACAAACACCAGTAAGAGGGCAAAAACTCGTTGCCATTCCTCGCTGGATGACATTTGGATCTTTTCGCTGGCTGGCTTGGCTTTTTCGATGGCTCGTTTATTGGGCAGTAGCTTATGAAAGAGGACATAGCTAATTAACGAAATGATCATGGCAACGGCTGCTATGCCGAAGGCGTAGTTGTAGCCTCTGGCAAATACATCCAGGTAGTCCGTCGCAAACTTCTGGAGATCAGTTACCGGACCGGTAAGACTGGCGTTGTTGGCCAGGGTCTGAAATTGGGCCACGTTTTGCAGGGCGCCGTCGCGGAATTGGTGGCAGAGCGCGGGCAGGTTGGCATCATGCTGGAAACCATTGGTGCGCAAAAACCAATTGCGCATCGCTGTGGCCGCATTCGGCGCAAAAAAGGCTCCAATATTGATGCCCATGTAGAAAAGCATGAACGCTGAATCCCGTAGTTTGCCGTATTGTTCATTATCGTATAATTGGCCTACCAACGCCTGGAGATTCCCTTTGAATAATCCATTGCCTAACGCAATGGTAAATAATCCGATCACGGTTATAGTCAAGGACATGCCGGGGGTGGCAATAACGACATAGCCCAGCAACATAACGATGATGCCAACAAAAATCACTCCCTTGTAATTCTTGGTGAAATCCGCAATCAGCCCACCCACCAGGGCCAAGGCATAGATGCCAAAGTAGAACCAGCTATAAATATCACCGGCTTTTTCCTCGGACAAGCCATATTTTGCCTGCAGAAACAATACCAGAATCGCCATCATGGTATAGAATCCGAACCGTTCGCCCATGTTGGTAAAGAAGGCGACAATCAAACCTTTGGGGTGATTCTTGAACATACAATTTCCTCCAAATGGGTGCAAGTTGCGATGGTTTAATTTCACGTTTCTGACCTGACGCCAGATGCTCCGAGCCAGGAATCGTCGTTGTGGACTAACTCGGTCAGTGAGTGAGCTTCCCTGGCCAGAAAGTGACGCTTAATATAGCCAAATCCAATCTTAATGTCAATCAGAAATTTCGCTTTTTTAAGGATGGTGGGCAGGAAATAGCGGTAGTCGCATAGGGAGCCAGAATGGAGGGATGTATTGGGATTGGTAGGTGAAATTAGCAAGGTGGCGAAAAAAAAACTTGAATTTGTAAATTATATTTTGTATTATTTTCCAGCAAGTTATAATTGGCATAACCGATAGGAATTATTGGAGGGAGTATGTATCGAATTGTTGTGCTATTAATTGTGGTTATGATTCTTGGAGTCATCTGGGGTTGTGGAGAGAACGCAATGGAACAAAAATTTAGTACCTTTCTGACCAATCATGTGGTGCAGATTGAGCCATTGATGAAGCAGATGAATTTGCATTATTGGAATGCCTCGTTAACGGGTAGCAAAGAGGATTTTGATAAATTTGCCGAGGTGCAATTGAAAATTCGGATGATCTATTCGGATACCTCCGATTTTGCGCTGCTTAAACAACTAAAGCAATCGGGCGCAGTGAAAAATGAACTGTTGCGGCGGCAAGTGGATTTGCTCTATAATGCCTACCTGGCCAATCAAATTCCACCGGACCTTCTCAAACAGATTGTGGAAAAAAGCTCGGCGGTGGAAAACAAGTTCAATGTCTTCCGGGGCAAAATCGGCAAACGGGAAGTGACCGATAATGAGATCAAAGAGATTCTCAAAAAAGAAACCAACTCTGCCAACCGCCAGGCTGCCTGGCTGGCCAGCAAACAGGTTGGCCGGGAAGTAGCGGCGGATTTGCTGGAATTGGTGAAACTCAGAAACCAGGCCGCGCAGCGTTTGGGATATGAAAATTTCTACCTCATGTCATTGCAATTGGCCGAGCAAGATCTGGGAGAGCTAACCCGGATTTTTGATGAATTGGCTCAACTCACGGATCAGCCGTTTGCGGAATTGAAGGCCGAACTGGATGAGATTCTCGCCAAACAATATGGAATTTCAGTCGAGGAGATGATGCCCTGGCATTATCACGATCCATTTTTCCAGGAAGGGCCAATGGTCTATCAGGTGAATCTGGATAACTACTTCGAGGCGCAGGATGTGAAAAAACTAGCGCAACGATTCTATAATGGTATTGATCTGCCCGTGGATGAGATATTGGCGAATAGCGATCTCTATGAAAAGAGCGGCAAAAATCCCCATGCCTATTGCATCAGTATTGATCGTTTGCATGATGTCCGAATTCTTGCCAATCTCCGAAATAATGAAGGCTGGATGGAGACGATTCTGCATGAACTGGGCCACGCAGTTTACGATAAAAACATCGACAAGACCTTGCCCTTTTTGTTGCGTGAGCCGGCTCATATTTTTACCACCGAAGCTACCGCCATGTTTTTTGGCCGACTGTCTCGCAATGCTAACTGGTTGCAACAGATGTTGGGCTTTAGCGATACCGAACGCAATCAGATCGCCAGTGTTGTTCAGAAGACGCTGCGCCTGAAGCAACTGGTCTTTGCGCGCTGGAGTCAGGTGATGTTTCGGTTTGAACAAGAATTGTATAAAAACCCGGATCAGGATCTCAATACGCTCTGGTGGGATCTGGTAGAAAAATACCAATTGCTGAAACGTCCCTCCGGTCGATCTGAGCCGGATTGGGCTGCCAAAATTCATTTTACATCATCACCGGTTTATTATCACAACTATCTGCTGGGTGAGCTACTGGCCTCGCAATTTCACGCCCATATCGTCAAAAATGTTTTGAAGCTGGCTGATGATGCCACGGTTTCTTATGTCAATCAAAAAGCTGTCGGTAACTATTTCCGCGATAAAGTATTCGCTCCCGGGACAGCGTATTCATGGAACGAGATGATAAAACGAGCTACAGGTGAGTATCTATCCCCACGTTATTTCGTGGAGCAGTTCATTCGATAAATTCATCCTATCTATTGACCGGTCGCTGAGAGCGACCGGTCAATAATAAGTCGCTGGTGGTGGTTCTACTGACCGGTCGCTCTTAGCGACCGGTCAGTGTTAGACAATTGATCAACAATTCGTCTTTGCTAAGGGCCATGGAATATAAGACAAATGTCTTCAATTCATCCATTTCTAGAAGGAGGCTAATATGAACAGACGGATGATGTTGGTGATTGGGCTGGCCGTGATCGTTTGTTTTCTTATGGGTTGTGCGGCCCACATCCACAAAGTTGGTACTGGTGCCCAAAGCTCCCAGAAAGTGGAGGCGCGGCAGTGGTATGCGCTATGGGGATTGGTACCCATTAATCAGGTAAACACCGACCAAATGGCTGAGGGTGCTAAAAATTATACCATTAAAACCGAGCAGTCGGCATTGGATGTTCTTATTAACATTTTCACCGGTTACGTTAGCGTGGTTTCGCGAACCGTAACCGTTACCAAATAACGCGCATGAACAACCGTCACTTTAACCATGGCCTTTAGCAACTGACGATTGCGAATCGAGTCAGATTAAAATCGAAAGGGGGTGACAAACGCAATCTAAATTTCAATGTATTCATTCAAGACGCACTCATTCCAAATTGGCGCTGCTCCGATGAATGAGCAGACCGTTTGCTACGCAATTATCAAAAAATAATTAAACGGCTAAGGAGTGCCCATGATTTTATCTTTAGAAAGCACGGTCGGTCGTGCTGTTTTTCTGGCCATTGTCATCGCCATCAGTAGCATTTTTTTATTAACGGCATTCATTCTTCGGCCAGATTGGAACCAACAGGCCATTACTATCTATCTGGTAGTGGCTGAAGCGCTGGTATTATTGACGTTTTTCCTTTATCGAAAGCAAGGAATTCCTCGAACCAGCTACGTTAAGCGGCTGAAAAACCCGCGGCTACAAGAAAACTCATTCGAGCTGGCAAAATTGCTGCTCAAGGAGTATGACTATATTCGGGATACCGCTGCTCAGGCGATGAACGATCGCCATACGATGGTGAACTACTTTTTGCTGATTACGGGCGCTTTTTTTACCATCATTGGGAACAAGTTTTTCACTTCTGAAAACGTTTTTGAAGATGTTAAATACATCAAAATCATTGTTACCATATCTATCATCATTACCGTAGTCGGCTGGGTCTATTTCATGCACATCATTCGGTTGCGTCAAGCCTGGTGCGATAGTGCCGCTGCCATGAACCAGATCAAAGAGTTCTGTGTCATCAACGGTCGCGTGCCTGACGACATTGCGCGCTCGGCATTTTTATGGAGCTCAAAAACAATTCCCCGCGCTGGCAAAAAAAGCAATGTCTCCTACTATTCAGCCATGTTGATCGGAATCGTCAGCGCCTTTTTCGTTTTCTTTGCCAGTTGGTTGTTGTCACCAGAAGGGCAACAATTTGCCATCAGCCCCTTCACCTGGTTGATTGCCATCTATCATTTTTTGTTTCAGATGAGTTGTTATTCATTGTTTTTGGATTATAAGCCGGCTATCGAAGGATGAAAGTAAAAGTTAAACATGTCGATCGCATCCTGGACGATTTTTTTAAAGTCGACAGGGCTTCGATCCAATTTGAAAAATTTGATGGCACCATGAGCCAGGAGATCGTTCGCCTGAATTTAGATCGAGGCGATTCGGTAGCCGCATTGATCTTCAACCCTGAAAAGCAGACGGTGCTGTTGATCAAGCAGTTTCGATATTCCATTTTCACCAAGGACAAGAAGCACGCCTGGTCCTGGGAGATCGTCGCGGGTGTTATTGATGAGGGTCAATCACCGGACCAGGCCATCCTCCGCGAAATCATGGAAGAGGTCGGCTATCAGGTGCATCAGTTGCAGTTGTTGTTTAGCTTTTTCCCCACACCAGGCGGCAGTAACGAAGTGATCTATCTTTATTATGCCGAGGTTTCCACACGGGATCGTATTCAAAAGGGCGGCGGATTGGCCCATGAAGGCGAAAATATCCAGGTGCTAGAATTGCCGCTAAAGAAAGCACTGAAAATGCTGGAATCCGGAGAGATCGTCGATGCCAAAACCATCATCGCCCTGCAATGGTTGAAGGCGAAAGCCGCTGCGCAGGGAGCCTGACCGATGCCAGGCTGGTTGTTGGATTAGCCAAACCCAAAAAATTGTTTCATAGCGATAGCCCATGCGGCAAGCGTTAGGGCCACTCAATTGATGATTTTCATGTTTGGGATATTTTTGTGATTTATAAAATCGATGCTGCAAAAACGGTGACCGGTTCTCTCGCCGTACCGGGCGACAAGTCGATTTCACATCGGGCGCTTATGTTGGGTGCCATTGCTGACGAACGAACCATTGTGCAAAATTTATCGCCTGCGGCTGATGTTCGCAGCACTATGAATTGCTTGCAACAACTGCACGCCGCCATTCACGAGTATGAGGGGGCGATCGTCATCGATGGGCAAGGCCTCTACGGTTTGCAACCAGCCGATGGCCCGCTGGATTGTGGCAACTCTGGCACTACGATGCGGCTGTTGGCTGGAATTCTGGCAGCACAACCATTCTCAGCTACACTCATTGGCGATGCCTCGCTCAGCCGCCGGCCCATGAAACGGATCATGGACCCGCTGGCGCAAATGGGCGCGAAAATTCAGAGCCAGCCAGGAGGCTTGGCCCCACTGGTCATCACCGGTGATCGGCTGCATCCGATCCGATTCCACAGCCCGGTAGCCAGCGCCCAGGTGAAATCGTGCGTGCTTTTGGCCGGACTTTATGCCGAGGGCATCACGTCGGTGGTGGAACCCCACCTGTCCCGGGATCACTCCGAGCGGATGCTGACCGATTTTGGTGTGCAGCTCGTTCGAAACGGCTTCGAAGTGGCGCTTCAGGGCCCAGCGAGGTTGGCAGGTCATCACATTCACGTGCCGGGAGATTTTTCATCCGCAGCGTTTTTTATTGGTGCGGCGCTGATAACCCCTGCCTCCAGGATCACCATTCGCCAGGTGGGGTTAAATCCGACTCGTACGGGTCTGTTGGATGTACTCCAGGAGATGGGCGCGAGGGTTGATGTGCAGCAATATCCCAATTCAGCCTCAGAACCGATGGGCGAATTGACGGCACAGACCAGCAATTTAAGTGGCGTTGATATCCCACCGGAAATTGTGCCTCGTCTGATCGATGAAATACCGATTCTGGCAATTATTGCCACTCAGGCCAGGGGGCGGACGACTATTTCTGGGGCCAGAGAACTGCGGGTTAAGGAATCCGATCGCTTGCACGCAGTAGCCACCAATCTAGCGGCCATGGGCGTTCGGGTAACCGAGAAGGACGATGGATTGGTGATCGACGGCCCTCAGAGGCTGCTCGGGGCAACAGTGGACAGTTACGGTGATCATCGTTTGGCGATGGCGTTTGCCATCGCGGGATTGATCGGTAGGGGACAGACCCAAATCGCTGGGGCTGAATCTGTTGCAGTTTCAATGCCTAATTTTTTTGATGCATTAAAGGAAGTCACCGATGGGTAACACATATTGCACATTTTATGTAATTGGCAATCCCATCGATCATTCGCTGTCGCCCGTGCTCCAAAATTATCTGCTGGAAAAATTTAATATTCCAGGGAGATATTGTGCGTGCCGGGTCGAACCCGGTGCGCTTGGGCCGACGCTGGCGGAGTTTGCTGATCACCAGGTGCGAGGGATCAACGTTACTACGCCGCTCAAAACGGAAGTAATTCGGTTCCTCACTGAATTGACACCGGAAGCAGAAGCCATCGGCAGTGTAAATACGATCAAGATCGACAGTGCCGGATTGATTGGCCACAATACCGATGCTACGGGATTTCGAATTAGTTTGCATGTGGCGGGCTGGTCAGTGCAAAATAAAAACGTGTTGCTGTTGGGCGCTGGCGGTGCAGCGCGGGCCGTGGCGGTAGCGCTGGCTCGAGAAGGTTGCCGCCAGATTATCATTGCCAATCGGTCGCTGGATAAAGCGCAACGGTTGATCGATGATTTAGCCGAACAAAATCCGCAACAATCTTGGGCAAGAATTGGCTGGGATCGTGACCGGATCGAGACTCACTTGGCAAGTTGTGGTCTGCTGGTGAACGCGACCACCATCGGCATGGGAGGATCAGCAAATGAAATGCCCTTGCCGATTCCGACACAACTGCCGAAAAACCTGATGGTCTACGATCTAATCTATCGGCCACTTCGAACGCCATTGTTGCAGCAAGCAGAGCAGCAGCAGTTGCCATTCATGAACGGCCTGGCTATGTTGATCTATCAGGGGATTGCATCGCTGGGATTCTGGATGGGGGAAAATTTTGTTCTCAATGAAAATTTATACCTGGAGCTTGCAGAAAGGTTACGGAGGGAGATATGTCAGGAATAACATGGCGCACTGCAGGGGAGTCTCATGGCAGGGGATTGGTCGGGATCATCGAGGGCTTGCCTGCCGGTCTTACCATTTCCGAAAAGGCCGTCCTGCATGAATTGCAGCGGCGTCAGAAGGGATATGGTCGGGGTGCCCGGATGCAAATCGAGAAGGATCATGCGGAGTTTATCTCTGGCGTGCGATTTGGCCAGACCATCGGTAGCCCAATTGCGCTGTACATCGAGAACAAGGATTGGGTGAACTGGACGGAAATCATGGCGCTCTTTGGTGATCCACCTGAAGGTTTGGAGACGGTAACGGTGCCCCGTCCGGGCCATGCCGATCTGGCCGGCAGCTTAAAATACCACCATCACGACATTCGTAATGTCATTGAACGGGCGAGTGCTCGCGAAACCGCCATGCGAGTGGCATTGGGGGCTATTGCGCGGCAGTTGCTGGAGTATTTTAGCATTCGCATCATTAGCGAAGTAATCCAAATCGGTAAGGCCAGTGTTCCCCATCCCCTCTATCAGCGTTTGGGTGAATTGTCGGATAGTGAATTTGAGAAATATATTGATCGAATTGAAAAGTCACCGGTGCATTGCGGCGATGAGTTGGTTGCTAGCCAGATGCAGGAAGTTATTGATACGGCTCGGGAACGCGGGGATACTGTTGGTGGCCGGCTGGTAGTGATGGCGTTGCAGGTGCCGGTTGGCCTGGGCAGCTATTCGCAATGGTCGCAGCGATTGGATGGGTTGTTGGCTCAGGCAGTAATGAGCATTCCGGCCATCAAAGCGGTCGAGATCGGCGATGGTCGCGAATTGGCGGTACAATTTGGTTCTGCCGTACACGATGAAATTTTTTGGGATCAGACCCTGGCGAAGTATATCCGAAAAACCAATCATGCTGGTGGCATTGAAGGTGGAATTAGCAATGGGGAGCCGATCATCATCGTTGCCACCATGAAGCCGATTCCTACCTTAATGAAACCGTTGAAGTCGGTGGACATCCAACAAAAAAAACCCGACAAGCGACATAAAAAAAGAAGCGACATCTGTTCGTTGCCCTCGGCGGCCGTGATCGCCGAGGCCATGGTGGCGTTGGTATTGGCGGATCAACTCTGTCTCAAATTCGGCGGAGATTCGATTGGCGAAATGAAGGAGAACATGGAAAACGTGCTTTATGATCGGCAATTGGAAATCCTGCAAACGTTCAGCCTGGGGGATTGGCGGTTAGGATTGTTGGATTAAATTCTTATGGTATCGCCAGCAAAAGGCAGCAACATTTATCTAATGGGGTTTATGGGAGCAGGGAAAACCACTGTGGGGCAACTTTTAGCGGCCCGTCTCCATCGACCATTTGTAGACCTGGATGCCGAAATTGAAGCACGCTTGCACCTGACCATTCCCGAGATTTTTGAGAAGTTTGGTGAGCCCTATTTTCGACAGATCGAAAGCGAATGTCTGTTGAATATCAGTCGGCGGCAACAGCTTGTGGTTGCAACGGGTGGAGGGATTATTCTGCTGCCTGCCAATCGAGCTGCCATTCGGCAAACGGGGTGCAGCGTTTATCTAAGCTGGCCGATTACAGTCCTGTTGCAGCGAATCAAGGATAGTCATCATCGCCCGCTGCTCCGGGGAATTCGGGAAGAAGCCCTGCTACCCTATCTCGAAGAGCTAATTCAGCAGCGAGAGCATTGGTATAAAACGGCTGACATCATAATTCGGGGACAGGCGAACCAGTCGCCCGATGAAGTTGTGGCGTTGATACTGCAACAATTGTCTTCTTTGAACCCTTCAACCAGTGAGTAAATACATGCAACAATTGCAGGTCAATTTGGATCAGCGGAGCTATTCCATCATCATCGAGTCGAATAGTCTCGCTGCCTGCGGCAAGGCCATCAGCACCTACTGTCCGGCGAAAAAATATATTATCATCTCGGATTCCACAGTCGCGGCGCTATATGCGGAAAGCGTGATAAATTCATTGAAACAGATAAAAGCAGAATGCCACCTGTACCAGATTGCGCCGGGTGAAACGTCCAAATCCATGATTTGCGCCGAACAAATTTATACCTGGCTGTTGGCCAATCGTTTTCATCGGGATGATGTGATTGTGGCGCTTGGCGGCGGCGTAGTGGGAGATCTGGCCGGCTTTATCGCGGCGACATTTTTGCGAGGTGTTCGTTGGGTTCAGATTCCGACCACATTGATGGCGCAAGTCGATAGCAGCGTGGGAGGCAAAGTTGGTGTCAATCATCCGCTGGCCAAAAACAGCATCGGTGCGTTTTACCAGCCGCAACTGGTCTGGATCGATCCGCTGACCTTAAAGACCTTGCCCCAGCGAGAAATTTACAATGGTCTGGCCGAAGTGATCAAATACGGTTTGATCCTGGATGCTGCTTTATTTGTTTACCTCGAAGCGAATTTGAAGGCATTGCTGGCACTGGAATCAGAAACTGTAATTGCTCATGTGATTGAAACCTGTTGTCGCCTGAAAAGCAGGGTGGTAGAGCAAGATGAGCGAGAAGGTAATTTTCGGCGAGTATTGAATTTTGGACATACGGTTGGCCACGCCCTGGAACAGATAACTGATTACAGCTATTTTCGCCATGGCGAGGCGGTAGCCTGGGGCATGCTGGCGGCGGCGGCGATATCTGAAAAAAAAGCTGGCTTGCCACCAGAAGAGCATCGTCGCCTGGTGCTAATGATTGAGCAGCTTCAAAAACCTGCCGTCCCTATGGGCATCACGGCGGAGCAAATTATGCAGGCCATGCAGAGCGATAAAAAAATGACCGCCAGCGGTCTGCAATTTGTCCTGCTTGAGCGTATTGGCAAAACTCGTATCGCACCGGTCGAGCTGCAACTCATTGAAGAAGGCATTCAACAGCTTTTAGGAACGAATTGAATATGTTCAACATCCTCATTATCCATGGGCCAAATCTCAATTTGCTCGGCGAGCGGGAGCCGGAGGTTTATGGTCGCACCACACTGGCGGAGTTGAATCAGATGCTCAGTCAGCGGGCTGCAGAACTGGGGTGTGCCGTGAAAATTTTTCAGAGTAACAGCGAGGGGCAGATCATCGATTTTATGCACGAACACCGGAAATGGGCGCAGGGAATGGTCATCAATCCCGGCGGCCTGACGCATTATAGTTACTCGCTGCGAGACGCCATTGCAGCCGTGGCTAAGCCAACAGTGGAAGTGCATCTGTCTGATATTCACCAGCGGGAGCCATTTCGACGAATATCGGTTATCAAGGAAGTCTGCCTGGATCAAATTGTCGGCCTGGGCATTCAGAGCTATTTCAAAGGATTGGAACGATTGGTACAGCATCTTGGGGAGACAACGACGCATGGAGAAACATGAAATCTGTTTTCAGGGTGAACATTATGCATTTAGCGAAATAGCGGCGCAGAAGTTTTTGGGGGAAGCCACCATCTGCCATCCACGGCCCACTTTCGAGCAGGTGTTTCAGTCGGTGAAAGCCAAAAATCCAACCCTGGGCATCATTCCTATCGAAAATACATTATCCGGCAGCATCCACCAGAATTATGATCTGTTGCTGGAAAATTCGGTCAAGATCGTCGGCGAAGTGCATTTGCGAATAGAGCTACACCTTATCACTCAGCCCGGTGTATCTTTTTCCGAGATCACCACAGTCTATTCGCACCCGGCGGCCATTGGGCAATGCCGAAATTTCTGGCAACAGCATCCGCAGCTCAGAATTGTACCGACGTATGATACGGCTGGCAGTGTCAAGATCATCGTAGAGGAAAATTTAAGGACGGCAGCGGCAATTGCCAGCCGCCAGGCCGCGGCCGATTATCACATGCAAATCCTGCAAAGCGAAATTGAAGACTATCCCGAAAATTACACTCGCTTTTTGATCATTTCGACCGAGGATATTGTTTTCGGTCCGCCGAACAAAACATCCATTGTATTTGCCACGCGCCATATTCCCGGCGCGCTGTTCAAAAGCCTGAGCGTCTTTTTTCTGCGCGATTTGAATCTACTCAAAATTGAGTCCCGGCCGCTGCGAGGAAAGCCATGGCAATATATTTTTTATCTCGATTTTGAAGGCTCCTTGCAAGACCATGCCAGTCAAAATGCGCTGCGGCACCTGGAGGAAATTACTGAATTCATCAAGGTGCTGGGATCTTATCCAGCCGCAACCTGATAGCTGAAGGTCTACCGCTTTCGGTATATTGCTTGCTGTGCCTTATTTTTTGACGCTGATCACCAGCCCATCCCGCAACGGCACGATCATGGTGGCGAGGTCACTGCGGCCAAAGGATAGTTGATTAAATTTCTTTACGCCTTCGGTGTAAATATCTCCGCTGGCCTCCAGCACTTTGCCATCCCACAGCGCATTATCGGTAATAAAAATTCCTCCCTTCCGCAATCGGGGGATTGCCAGATCCAGGGTGTCGGGATATTGCTCTTTATCCACATCGTTGAAAATAATGTCGAAAGGGCCGTCGTATGTTTTCAAAATTTCTTGGGCCATGCCGACATGAAATTCAATCTTGTTAACGACCCCGAGTCGCTTGAAGTATTCCATCGCTTGCTCTCGATTGGCGGGATTGCCGTCGGTGCAAATGATCCGGCCATCTGGCGGCAATGCCAGCGAAAACCAGGCGGCGGAGTAGCCAAAGCCAGACCCCATTTCAAAAATCCGACGGGCCTGGGTTGCAAGTGCCAATTGCTGAAGAAATTGGCCACACAAAGGTCCGATGATAGGAAAATCTTGCGCAACGCCATGCCGGTACATTTCTTCCAGCACCTCATGCTGCTGCGGCATCAGACTGAGGATATATTTCTCGAGTTTTGGGTTCAGTATATTCATAAATCTATTCTCCTACGACAAAGATTGCTTGATTTGCGTTGAGCCATTATCTGCGCCAGAAAGATCACATGCCGTCGATTCCCCAGGACGATGGCTGAATTCAATGTATGGACTGTTGATCATCTGGCAAAAAAAATTATGTGATTTAATTGGTAGCCCTATTACCCATTTTAGCCTGGCAAAGTTCCCCGCGCCTCCATCTGGCGCGTGCCTGCATTAAAAAAAGGGGCCTGGTCAGATTGGCGACGAGGTTTTTTATTTGATTCTGATGCTTTCATTTTGTATATTCGCATCGCTGCTAATAGGGTCAACTCAACAGACTTAGAGGACGCTAATATGAGTAAATTAAATTATTCGAAATTGGGTTTTATCGGTTTGGGCATTATGGGCAAACCCATGGCCAAAAACCTGATCAACGCTGGCTTTTCGTTGATCGTACACAATCGCAGTCAATCGCCTGCTGACGAATTGGCAACTCTTGGCGCCCGAGTGGCCAATAGTCCCGCTGAAGTTGCACAGCTTTCGTCAGTGGTCATCACCATGCTGCCCAATTCGCCGGATGTGGAACAGGTGGCGCTTGGTAAAAACGGCATCATAGAGGGAGCTTCAGAGGGTGCTGTAATGATCGATATGAGCTCAATTGCGCCATTGGTCTCCCAAAAGATTGCCAGAGAATTGGAGGCCAGAGGGATTGATTTTCTTGATGCGCCAGTGAGTGGCGGCGAGATAGGAGCGATTCAGGGCACCCTGGCCATTATGGTGGGCGGCAAAGAGGAAATATTTCAGCGTTGCCATCCTATCTTTCAAGCATTAGGCAAAAGCATCGTGCATCTGGGACCTGTCGGTGCAGGAGGGATTGCCAAACTGGCGAATCAAATCATTGTGGCCTTGAATATTGCCGCAGTGGGGGAAGCGTTTGCGCTGGCCAGCAAAGCGGGTCTGGATCTGGAGAAATTATTCCAGGCCATCCGGGGCGGGTTGGCTGGCAGCCAGGTGATGGAAGCAAAAATTCCCAAGATCCTGCAACGGAATTTTGCGCCGGGATTCAAAATCAAGCTGCATCAGAAAGATATCGCCAATGTTCTGGCCACGGCTGCTGGCCTGCAGGTGCCATTGCCCCTCACTGGTATGGTGGCGCAGATACTTTCGGCGTTGATGGCCGATGAAAAAGGCGAGTTGGATCATGGGGCGATCATTCAATTTGTGGAAAAGTTAGCTCATGTTGAAATACAAAGGGGAAATTAACATGGAACCATTGGGTGTAGCGATAATTGGAGCGGGAGGCATTTCGGTAGCTCATGCCGAATCGTTTGGGCAGTATGGGGATCAGGTAAAAGTGATGGCGTTTACAGATAGCGATATTGCCAAAGCCAGAGCCCGTGCGGCCGAATTTCAGGCGCCGCTGGTCGGCAGCGATTATGAGCCGCTGCTGCAGCGCGACGATATTCACATCATCAGCATCTGTTCGCCGCCGTTCCATCATTTTCAGGTGATTATGGATAGTTTGCAAGCCGGGAAGCATGTGCTCTGCGAAAAGCCAGTGGTGCTGAGCCTGGCGCAGCTTGATGCGGTGGAAAATTTGGTGCGGCAGTCAGGAAAATGCTTTGGAGGAGCATTTCAATGGCGCTTTGGTACCAGTGTGCAACAGGTGAAGGATCTTTATGAGCAGGGATTTTTTGGTAAATTAATTTATGCCACGTCCAATCTTTTCTGGCATCGAACGCAGGAATATTTCGATGTGGATTGGCGAAATACCTGGGAAAAGTCGGGTGGAGGAATTATTTTTACTTTGGCCTGCCATGGTCTGGATGCGCTGATCTATATGCTGGGAGACATCGCCGCAGTGACGTCAGCCATGGCTGCGCTCAAATATCCCATCGAAATTGAAGATACGGGCAGCGTCATCCTGCGATTTCAGAATGGCGCATTAGGCGCCATCAATGCCACTGTGAATGCCCATCAGCAGCGCAGTCGAATCGAGGTAATTGGCACAGAGTTAGAGGCCATTTCAGGGGACGATCCCTATTGTTTGGCTTATTTGCCCTGGGAATTTCGTTCGGTGATGACCGAATCGCAGCAACGGGCATTAAAGTTTTTAGCCGATCGACCGTATGCATTCGTTCCTGCCAGTCATCGCCGTTTAGTAAAAGATTTTGTGACAGCCGTCCGAGCTGGGCGACAGCCGGCAGTAGATACCACTGAAATTCGGCGATCGCTGCAGGTGCTGACGGCGATTTATAAGTCCAATCGACTGGGAAAGCAGGTGGAACTGCCCATCAGCCGGGATGACGCATTTTATTTTGGCCTGAATCCGCGTAACTGACAAAAAGGGCCAAGCAGCTTCGCTGTCTGGCCCTATCGAAATATCTCACTCACCGGCTCCGGAACTGACCGGTTATGGAACTGACCGGTCACTTGAAGTGACCGGTCAGTTAAAACAAGACTATAAAATTTTGACATAAATAATATTGTCCTCGGTCTCGATGGTGTAATTCACCGGGAACATCAGATCGAGCACCACACGGGAATAGCGATCGGCAGGATGAAATCCCAGACGTGCCCGCACAAAGGGCCCCTGCCGCAATTCGAATGATGTCTCCGTGGGCAGCAAGAAAATGCCCGGAAAATCGATAACAATGCGATCGGGGTCGGACATCACGGTATCGGTAAACCGCACTTTGCCATTGCAGGTAATTTTGACAGTTTTGGCATCGATGGCGGTCACCGATTTGATGGCTGAGCCTTCGGGCACCGGAGGTGCATTTTGTGAGGTATAGATCAAAAAGTCAACCCGGCGATTCCGGAAACGGCCGGCTTCGCTGGCATTGGTATCCACCGGCCGGAGCTCGCCGTAACCAATGGGCATAAAGAAGCGGCTCGCGGTCACGTTTTCCCGCGTGGATAGAAATTCCATCACAGAGTCAACCCGTCGCTGGGAGAGGCGAATATTATATTCATCTGAACCGATAAAATCGGTATGGCCAGAGATATGCACCTGGCTTTCGGGGTAAGTGTTCAAAATTTCAGCAACCTGATGCATCGTGCCATATTCATCCGGCCGAATGTCGGCTTTGTCAAAATCAAAATTAATGCGCATGGATACCAGCACACTGTCGCCCGGTTCTTTGGTGACCACTTCGATTTTACCGCCGCTTTCTTCAGCGATCTTCTGGATATGCGACAATCGATCTCGCATCTGTTCTTCCAGCAATTGCGTGCGTTTTTGAGCTTCCTCAGCCGCCAGGCGAGCCTTTTCTGCGGCCTCGACTTCTTGCTGTAGTTTTTCTTTCAGCCGGGCAATTTCTCGCGCATCCATTGGCGTAATACCCGCAGTGGCCGGCACCACCGTCGGGCTGTTAAATGCAAAGATGAGGGAAAAACGATGCGTGGCGGCATCGAATGCTTTTAGCGGGCTGTACGAATAATCGAGTCGCGTTTGAGAATTCGCGAACCACTGCATGGGAATAATGAGCCCCAGTCCCGCGCCCCAGCGATTGGCTTCAAAATCATGAAATTTGTAGCCGAATCGAGCTGCAATCAAATCATTGATGACTATTTCGGCGCCACCGTAAATTCGAATGTCTTGATCCATCAGGTAAGCCACGTCGACATCGGTGTTGAACAGCAATTTATCGCCAATAGGCAAATGCAAGCCAATGCCGCCGCGATAGGTTTCAGGCAAATTATCTTGTTTGTTCAGATATTCGAGTTTCGTCACGCCCAAATTTTGTACAGTCACGCCGTAGGAGATGTATTTGGTTCGATATAGCAACCCCAGATCGATGCCAAGGGCCGTGGCCATCTGATCGGCCAGGTTTTGCCGAATGATTTTGAGCGCGCCACCAAAGGAAATCTTCCGTTTGATGAGATTGATGTATGAGCCATAGCCCAGCGTGAGCGCTACGTCATTACTGCTAATTTCAGCACCAGACAGGGCATAATTTTCATCCATTTCGGCGATAGTCCCTTCGTTAAAATAGTCGAAATCGACTCCAACGATGCCGAACGCGGTCGGGAAGGCCGCGGCAATGGATCCTTGCTGAGTGTCATCGATCCAGCGGTGAAAATTGATACCCAGCATCGGCTTTTGTAGATAGCCCAGCCCCCCGATATTATAACGTAGAAAGTTAATATCATCGGCCAGGCCTGTGAAGGCATCGCCCATGGCGACCGGCCGTGCGGCCGGACTGATTTGCAAAAATGGAGCGCCATATTTGCCGGTGGCATTCATACTTTGGCCGGAACTGCTCACCGACCAGGTTACAATGGCGAGCATGATGAGTGCTGCGGTCAATTTTGAAGGCGACCACGCTAGGCGCCCATGCGTTAAAGTTCGTCTGCTTTTTATCATGTCGACTTTCCGTGCTTGTTTGCTTCAGAATGAGGGTTATCTAATAATCACCAGCTTTTTCGTCAAACTCAAGTTTTGATTCGTTGTCGTTATGCGAGCCTGCAGTTTTACCCAATAGGTGCCACTGCTGATGGCAAAATCAGTCTGATCCTTTAAATTCCACCAGTCATCCACAAAACTGTACTGATTGGCGGTGATGGGGGTGGTGTAGAGTTGGGTGCCATCAATTTGCTTGATTTTTTGGCCGGCGAAATTAAAAATTTCGATTTTTTCTACCGCTAGGTTCCCAATAGATGACGCCACTCGAATCCGTAACAGATTATGTCGATCGCCATAGAAGGGATTAGGTGCGACATCAAAATCGAGCAACTTCCCTCCGGCATAAATCACCGGGCCTGGTGGAATTACGCCACCAACGATTTGCAAAATGGGTAATTCAGAAATGCTATTATTGTAAGTTATTCCCAAACGACTGCCAGGAAAGGTCTGAATGATCCCATCTTCATTAATACGGGTTCGATTGTTCACCAACGGCAAACCCGTCATGGAGAGAAATTCTCCCGTCTGAAATCGATTTAAGCTATCAGCCACTTCGTGCAGGATCAGGGTTTGTTGATCTTTGGTTTCATAATCAAACACTATTAGTGAAATTGAATCCTGTGCCGCGGAGAGATCGCGGTCTTTTTCTCCTAGTACCCGCACAAAAATGGTATCACCCACCACTGCAGTATCGATGGCTACTGCGTGGTTATTCTCGAATACAATGGTGCCAGCTACATCCTGAATGATCAGCACGCTATCGCGCGCCTGATCGGTTGGAGTGATGGGATCGGTATAGGAGATCACCAGCGTGTCGCGGTCGAACACTTGAAGAAAACCATCGTTGGCATCTGGTTTCCCGGTTTCAAGGATGATCGCCGGCAGGCTGGGCTTCAACAAATACCAACCATCCGGCTGCAAGTTCAACGTAATTTGCTCCAAGTCCCTGGTTAACAATGCCTGAATGGTGAGATTGACGCCATTCTGCAGCGGTATCAAATTGGGATCTTTCAACAGTACGGTCACCCGATCAATATATTGCTGGCCGGGTTGAAAACTCGTGGAGACGCGATAGATGGAAGTTGCCGCTAAGTTTTGGTCAACAAAATTTAACTCGGCCGTCGTGGGGGGCGTCGCTTCCCAGGTCACTTCCCAGTCATTCAACACGGGGGTAGCGGCTGAATTATTGGTATTGAATAACGCCTGCAATTGGATGGTTTGGCGCCGCGCCAGATTGAATTTATTGGACAAATCTTCCAGATTACCTTCGGTCAATTTGCTGGCCGATAGGGGAACCAGAATCTCCCTGGTGTTTGGATCAATGATGTTGATTTGAATCTCGACATCACTGCGGGCTGAGAGAACTGAGGGGAGAATGGTACTAAAGCGAATGGTTTTCCATTTTGTAATTACGAATTCATTGGGATCGCGAATGACCTCGCTGAGCACTTCGCCGGTGACCTTGGTGTTATAATATTGATAGGTCACCAGGACATTATCCAGAACCGGCGTATACAGGGGATCATTGGTTTCCAGAATGGCCCGAAATTGATAGAAGCGGTGGCCGGAATGAGCGGCATTGATGCGCGAACCAGACTGGCGATAATCGGACGTGGCTTGATCAGGGCCTAACCAGGGAGCTGATGCGAGATCGCCCAGCGTATTGGCGGAACGAAGTTGCAGCCTGATATCGGTGGCACCAGTTAACGTATCCGACGCCCAATAGAGGCGATCGAAGCTAACTTCGCGGCCAACATCGCGAGCATCCGATTCGAAAGCGGTGGTGACATAGCCAATTTTCGCTGGCAGATTATCATAAACAATCAAATGCTTGTTATCAGCCAGACGATCGGCATCGCGAAGGCCCTTGTATCGCTGCTTGAAATCCCAGACCAATTGACCTTCGGCGTTCACCTCGATCAGGCGATTGTTGCCAGCGTCGCAGATAAGAATATTGCCGCTGGGCAGGAAATCGGCATCGGAAGGCAGATTTAAGCCCCGATTAAGGCTATCGGGCAGGCCTGTTCCAAACTGCCAGGTGATATTGCCGGTTAGATAGTTGACCTTGATAACCCGGTGATTGTTCTGATCCGTGATCAAGACTTCGCTGGTGGCTGATGAATATTCGATGTCTACGGGATTGTTCAATTGCCCCAATCCCCAGTTCCAGGCGATGGATTTATCGGCTTCACGAACCAGGATCACCCGGTTATTGCCTTTGTCGCAGATGAAGATCAATCCCGAATCAGGGATGGCAACGGCATCAGCGGGATTGGAGAGTTGATTGAAGCCGTTGCCCTCGGTTTCGTTGCCGTATTGCCAGAGGATAAATTTATTTTCACGAATCACTTTGATCACACGGTGCCGGCCCTGGTCGGTGATGAGGATCATCCGCGTTTCCCCTTCGCGGTAGCTGTAGCTATCCACGGGGCGCTCCAGATACTGCGGGGTCCCCAATTGACCCTCAAATTCCCAGACCACCTGGGGTATGGCGGGATCAATTTCAATCACCCGACGTCCAGCGCCATCCGTTACCAAATAAAGATCTGTATTAAACAGCCGGCGATAATCGATGTCCTCTGCGGATAGAAGCCTGATTTGGCTCGGCCATGACCATTCCAGGCCATTCAAGATCAACTTGAATGAGTCAGGTTCTGTTGATGCGCCAGATAGAGGTATAAAACTGATAGTGGAATCCGCACGAACATTCTGGGTGGTGGCAATGCGCTGAAAATTAGGGGTTCCATCCTGCCAGACCCTTGTTTGAATATCCTGGGCGTTGACTATTGTCACTCCCATTATCAAATAAAGGCCGCACAAAAGCAATTGAATTTTTTTCATGGTCAGGCTGCTTTTTATTAGGTTCATTGTTTAAAGATGACTAAATTCTATCTCCAGGTCATCCTACATCCACAAATAAATATATACAATTTTTATAAAAAAGCAAGTAGTTTCTTAATTTTGTTACAAGTTAAAGAATTTATCAACTCAATTGACATTTTTGTTAAACGAAAGAAAAGATCAGCAAAGGGTCGACGGGTTATTACCAGGATAACAAGGCTGGTGCAAATTGTGGGATATTCAGCACAGAATTCCGCATTTTAAAGTGAAGTGCTGAGTTGGCTAATTCATTTGATTGCCGATAATTACTGCCAGCAATGACAAATAGCGCCGTAACTTCTCAAATCAAGGAGAGTGAGGTACAGTTAAGGATGCAGGATTCAGACAATCAGACCGCCGTCTGCAGAGATTGCAGCTCTCCAAGAAACGGCGGTTACAGGTTTGAAAAAATAAGCCCCAGCCAAATCGGCCAGGGCTTTTTGGGGGGAAATTTTGAGACATGCTATCGCAAAATCAAATTGATTCCGCCCACCAGCGAGAAGAAACGATCATGCGGATTCAGCATGGTCCAGCGGGCTTGAAAATAGGGGGTTATACCTCCCATGCGTGGGCGATGAAAATCGAGCCCAACGATGACATTTCCGCCAACATCGGTTTGCTTGGCCAGTGTAAGATATTGTACTGCAACTCCACCACCAAAATGCAACCAGCCGATGGGTCGGGGTTTGAACAGAAAATCGCCATTGAATTGCCAACGCCGGAATTCAGCATCATTAAAATAATATTCAGCACTCGGAACGAAACGCCAGAAATGGCCTACCGGCAACCAGAAATGAGCGCCGACAAAGTACTGATCTTGCTTGAAGTCATTACCCACGCGGACTCCAATGGCTGAAGCTGGTGCCATCGTCCGTGGTTGCTGCCGCCAAAGCCGAGGGCGGTGTTGACCAAACACATTCCCAGTGGTAAGAATGATGACCGCTGCCATCGTCATTGCTATCGAAACCAATCGCTTATCCATCTTTTTTCCTCCAAAATGCCTATTCAAGATTATGCCACTAAAGGCCTTGCCTGCCTCTCCTTTGGCCATGCTGTTCAGAATTTGTGTGGCTGCCATCTGAGACTACAAATGGCATACCAAAAATGGTTGCTAATAAATCCGGTGTCAGGATGGTACTGAAAAAGAGGCTCGCCAAGCCATTCATTGACAGTTGAATTTCAATGAATTCTGGATGTTGCTTTGTTGATCTGACAAGTGATGATGACCAGGGAATGCTCGATAATCGCCAGAAGAAAGCAGGTGTTTCTAATTGTTGCTTGGTTCTGAGAATGATCAATGGCGTACACCTGTTATGTACTTTTGGGTTCATGTTTATGTTTAATGCCTGCGCCTGTTCAGCCAAATGGCCTCAATTTTTAAAATTGAATGTGATGTCTCATGAATATCAGGCAAAGTATTTGCCCCTCCTTGACTTTTCTGGCTGACAGACTACGTGATATAAAGAAGCAACTTTCTTTTAAAATTTACTTGTTTTCCAAATAAAGCCGTGGTATATTTGAGCTGTTCATGTGGAATAGACGGGCATCAGGTTGGTGGCAAGATGGTGGATGGATTCACCTGCAAACAATAATCACCACGATCATCTGCTGATGCCATTACATTCTAAATACTGAGGAAAGAATGCTCGAGAAAAAGATAATCAAACAGCTTATCAAGATTTTTGGGTCTGACGACGTGCTTATCGATCGTAAAGATCTGATCTTTTATCAATATGATGCATCACTGGATAAAGGCCTGCCAGATGCGGTGGTGTTTCCGCGGTCGGTAGATCAGATTGTTAGCCTGGTTCATTTGTGCAATCAGCATCATATTCCTCTAATACCTCGGGGGTCAGGCAGCAATCTCAGCGGCGGTACCGTGGCAAGCTGGGGCGGGATCATCATTCAATTTTCGCACATGAATCGGATTCTGGAAATTGATCTGGAAAATCAATGTGCCGTGGTGGAACCGGGTGTTTACAATTTGGATCTGCAAAATGCTCTGGCACCATACAAATTTTATTTTGCGCCAGATCCGGCCAGTCAGCGAGTTGCTACCATCGGTGGCAATGTGGCCGAAAACGCCGGTGGGCCGCATTGCATAAAATATGGTGTGACGTTGAATCACATCCTGGGTCTGGAGGTGGTGACTGCGGATGGTACGGTGCAGCAATTCGGTGGGAAGGCATTGCGCTATCCCGGCTATGATCTAATGAGCGTGCTCATCGGTTCGGAGGGCACGCTGGGAATTGTAACCAAAGCGATTGTGCGCATTTTGCCGCAGCCGGAGGCGATCAAGACGATGCTGGCTATTTTTGATCAGATGGCTGATGCTGCAAGAGCGGTGAGTGAAATTATTGCCAGGGGCATCATTCCGGCCACGCTGGAAATGATGGATAAGCCGATTATCCAGACGGTTGAACAAAAGCATCATCTGGGGTATCCCATGGATGCTGAGGCAATATTGCTGTTAGAACTGGACGGCCCGTGGGCCGGTTTGGATAGTCAGGCTGAGGAGATCAACGCCATCTGTCGGCAGAACGGTGCCATAAAAATCGAAGTGGCGGCTACCAGTGAGCAGCGGGATGCTTTGTGGAAAGGCCGGCGATTATCTTTCGGTTCGCTCACCATGCTGCAGCCATCGGTGATGATCGCTGATGGCACGGTTCCGCGTAGCAAAGTGCCGGCGGTGCTACAACGGGTAATGGAGATCTGTCAGAACTATGGACTTAAGGTAGGGAATGTTTTTCATGCCGGTGATGGCAACCTCCATCCATTCATTTTATTTGATGATCGCAATGAAGTGGCTACCGAAAAGGTCAAACGAGCCTGTATGGAAATTCTGGACGAATGCATCAAGGTGGGTGGCACCATCAGCGGCGAGCATGGGATTGGCCTGGAGAAAAAAGAGTCGATGAAAATCCTCTTTTCCAACCACGATCTGGAAGCGATGATGGCGATCAAACGGGTATTCGATCCAAAGAATATTTTTAATCCAAATAAAATCTTTCCAGTACTGGAAGCAGATAACATTTGATAATCGGGGAATGGTATGATTGATGTTTTGAAAACGATTCTGGCCTCGGACGCGATTGAGGCTTCAGGTGAGGTGTTGACTGCCTATGCGGTTTGTGGCCAGCGTCCTAAGCTGGTGTTGTTTCCCAGCACCATGACGCAGATTTCCCAGCTAATGGTACTGGCGAAATGCAAAGGCAAAAAGATTATGGTGCTGGGGCGTAATAGCCAGTCGAGCCTGGGCAGCGCGGTCGAAGCGCCCGATTGGTGCATATCGCTGCAGCGGATGAATCAGATGGTGGAACATGAGCCAGCCGATCTCATGGCAACCTTTCAAGCTGGAGTGACGCTTTTGCAATTGCAGGAATGGCTGCGGCCGCATCAGCAATTTTTACCTTTAGATCCGCCGCAGGCAACTGTCAGCACGCTGGGGGGAATCATTGCCACCAACGCCGCTGGGCCATGGCAACTTTATTTTGGCACAGTAAGGGATCTGGTGCTGGGAATGAAAATCGTGTTGCCCGATGGCATAATAATTCGAGCCGGAGGCAAAACGGTGAAAAATGTTGCCGGCTATGATTTGAGCAAGCTTTTCATCGGGTCCATGGGAACATTGGGAATCATTGGCGAAATTACTGTGAGGCTTTTCCCCGTACCAGCCGCCAGCCAGACGATTGCCGCGCAGTTCGAGCGCTTCGATGGCATTCCGCCATTGATTCGGTCGATCACTAACTCGAATTTGGTGATCACACGCTGCGAATATTTCAATCCTGCAATTGCGGATAAATTGGGGTTTCTCAACGCTTATTCAGACCAGGGTCATGTGGTTTTATTGAGTATTCAGGGGCATCCGGAGATGGTGACAGCGACTGGTGAGACGATCAAAAATTTAATGACCTCGGCTGGCGGTCGTGGTCTTGCGATCTATGCCGCGCAGGAGGAGCCAGAATTGTGGCAGCGCATCAATTCTACAAGTATGAGCGACTCATGGATTCAGGTGCAGATTTCTGTACCGCGCTCGAAGTGGGGTGCGATCGTATTGGCAGTTGAAAATTTGGGCCGGGAAATCGCTTTGCCGCTGGCAATTCAGGCTCATGCTGGCTCGGGACTGATTCAAGTCGGCTGGCGCACTGACAGCGCTGATGGCCCGTCCGATGATGGACATCAAGTTGTTTATCTCGATCGGTTGCGTCAACTGGCAAAACAGGAGCAGGGACATCTGGTCGTACTGCGGGCACCGCTGGCGTTGCGAAATCCAGCTACCATCTGGGGCGAACCGCCTGAGAATTTCCCCTGGCTGCAAAAAATCAAATCCCAATATGATGCTAACCACCAGTTTGTAGCTGGACGATTTGTTGGAGGATTGTGAGGCTATGAATGTTGAATGGCAGAAGGCCTATGAAGAAGCGATACGATGCATTCGTTGTGGCTATTGTCAACCCACCTGTCCTACTTATGCGATAACTGGAGTAGAAAGCTTCGTGGCTCGCGGGCGTAACTTTCTGGCGCGATCACTCTATGAAGGCGAGATCGATTTTACCCGCGAGTTCAAGAAGCCGATTTTTGAATGCCTCTTATGCGGGGCATGCAATGAAAATTGCGCTCCTGTTGTCAAAACTCAGCAAATCATGTCGGCTGCCAGACGAGAATATATTGAAAAATTAGGTCAGCCACCGCTACAACGATACGTGTTTCGGGAATTGCTGCCTAATCCGTCTCGTATGACGCGGTTGATGAAAATTGCTGCGCTGGGTAAGCGGAGCGGCATCTCGGGTCTGGCCCAGGCGTTGCGGATTTTCGGCTGGATTGGGAGAAATATCGCCGATATGGAAGATCTGCTTCATACCCTGCCCAAACGCTTCCTGCGGGAAGAGATTGCTGAAGCAAATTTTAAAAAGGAAAAGCAGTCTGCAAGGGTGGGCTATTTCGTGGGTTGTGGGATCAACTATGCTTTTCCTGAAGTCGGGCTGGCGACGCTGAATTTGCTCGCTAAAAGTGATTTTTCAATAGAGGTGCTGGACAATGTCTGCTGCGGTCTGCCTGCTTCGGGATATGGCGATTTGGATGCCGCCAGATGGCTGGCGCAGCGGAATATCGAGGTCATCGAACGATCTGGTTGTGATGTCATTGTCAGCGAGTGTGGCAGTTGTTCCTCATTTCTGTCCGATTACAAGCAGCTTTTTGAGGATGATGAGCGATGGCTGGCGCGCGCCGATGCCATATCTCGAAAGGTGCAGGATATCAATGTATTTCTGGTTGAAAATCTGATGGCTAGAAATTTTCGATCGTCGGCGGCGATGACGGTCACTTATCATGATCCCTGCCATTTGGGACATTACATGAAGATCAAGGCGCAGCCCCGACAATTGATTCGACAGGTGGAAGGAATTACCTATCAGGAACTGCCCGAAGCCAATTGGTGCTGCGGTGGTGCTGGCACCTACAACATTGCGCACCATGAACTATCGCTGAAAATTTTGCAGCGCAAGATGAGCAATCTGCAGCGAACCCAGGCGAACGTGCTGCTGTCGTCTTGTCCTGGCTGCCTGGTTCAACTGTCGTTCGGCGTTCGTAAATTCAAACAACCAGTCGCTGTTAAGCATGTGGTTCAACTATTAAATGACAGCCTGGTCGAGGAATAGGTTGCTGCTTGTAGGAGAATGATTGCGAAGGTGTTATGCATTGCCAATTATTATTCTGCGACCATCCCGCGTCGGCAGGGTGGATGTTGGAATCATGATGGCCATTTGCGATCTGCGGAGCCATTACATATTCCCTGCCATACCCTCGAGGCTGGAATTATCAATTAATGAAGCTCCTCATTCTGGGCTAAACGTCGAATTGTAGAAAATTGCTATTGCAAATTCTTTTTTTTCGGAATTGCCTTTTGTCAGAAGCTTAGCACATTATTTCCATGATGATACTGCCGCAAATAATATTTGAAAAATCTTTATGTCGTCCCAAAAATATGCTTGCATTTGTCAAATTTATTCTATAATTTCCCACCGAAAAATTGAAATTAATAACCAGGAACTGAAAGAGGATTATCTAATGAAAGAGGACATTGAAAAAAATTGGCCGTCATTGCATGGTGATTTCAAATCCGATGATGATGATTGGAAGGAACCGGATTGGGACGAAGAGGAATGGGATGACGAAGAAGAATGGGAGGAGGAGGAAGAATGGGACGATGAAGAAGAGTGGGATGATGAAGATGAAGATTGGGATGAAGAGGACGAGGAAGATTGGGAAGATGACGAGGATTGGGACGAGGAAGAGGAGTGGGGCGATGACGATTGGGATGTCGATGATCCCGAGAATTGGAATTGATGCCTGATGTTTCGTACCTGAATTGCAATGCGGGGCTGCGAAAGACTTCGGTCTTTCATTCAGCGCAGTGATCGAGTATGGTAGATGTTTAAGCGAAAAATATTTTCCACTATCCTTCGTTCTTCAGAACGCAGAGATGGCGTGCTGATGCTAAAAATCCCGGTGACCTGATAGAGCAACTTCAAAAACCGATGCCACTCTGCGTTCGCACCCAATTTAGCAACTTCCTCTTAGAGCTTGTCTTCGACTTCAATGCGTCTCTGGGGTAATCCCGCGATGACATTCGCCTTCTGGTGTGCGCGACGAAAATTTAGTTGTTATCACTCCTATCGCTCTTTTGGAATGTCTTCCGAGCGCTTTTTTAAGGCCGCAACGCAATTGGTTCGCCACGCTGGATATGTTGACTAACGTTGTTGGCTTGGTTGAGCTGTAGTCGACTGGTAACTTCGAATCTTCTGACGATGATTTCGGCCCAGCGAGAAAAGGATATTTCTCGGCGGTCAACTGGTTCAAGGAAGGCTTTAAGTATAGCGCAGATACTTGACGGATGAAACTTTGCTTGACAATGATTGGAATTTTGGATATATTTCATTCGCAACATCAGCAACCGTGCACTTTAGGGTTAACCAGTGATTTGAATCGCAGCATATCCGCTGGTGATGCGCAAGCTCAAACATCCCGTTTGACGCAAGTACCAGAAAGTGGCCGATATGGGACATTGAGATTGTACCTATCTGGTCAAATGGACATTGTAAAGAGGATTTGAGAGAACGGCTTATTCTAAAACAGCGCTGGATACGGATCGATACCGAACGCGGGATAATGAGAATTGTTTTAATTTTTGGAACGATTTTCGCTCTTTCTAACTGGCTGATCTGCTGAGCATTATAGCGCTTACAACCAGGTAGGTCGCATTTAGCCCGTTCGTTCCCAATCTGGCCATTTAGTCGGAATCAATCATGAAATTAAAAGGAATTATTTTTCTGCAGTTGGCGTTGCTTTTTTGTTGGACTGCATGGATTTTTGCCCAGAGCAAGCCGCCACTGGTTCAAAAATGGTTCGCCATTTCTGAGAAGCTCGAATTTGCCAGGGATATTCAACGGCTGTATCACGATGTCTCGGCCAGTGCACAGCTTAAAGCTGCTGATGGTCATTTGCAAATTGCAAAGGACCAGCTTCGGGCGCGACGACTGCTTTTGGCCAATCGCTCCATGAATCAAGCCAATGGCCTGATCAACCAGGCGTTATTGATGACGCTGCGAGAGCCACTGCGCTTGCGGCGACAAAAGCTGGAATTCCGAATTCAAGTAGCAGAAAGCCTTGTCACGGTCAACCCCAATCCAGAAGCCAGGCAGTGGCTCCACAAAGCGCTTGAAAATAAAAATATGGCGGAGCAGTTTTTTAAAGATCGCGAATTTCAACAGTCATGGCATCATTTTCAACAGGCCGAGTCCCAGGTTCAGCAGGCTTTGGATCTGGTTGAAAATCGGGAGCTATCGCTGCGGGAACAGGTGGCAGAAGAGGCAGCTCAGTTCCAACAACTGTCGACCCGTGCCAATGCATTGTTAGCCAATGCATCCGATCCGGATATGATGAAGAATTACCGATCGGCGGTTAGATTGTCCCAGAAAGCCGAGCGCGCGACTGCGGCTGGGGATTTCCGGCTGGCCAGCGACTATTATCATCGCGCAGTGCGGTTATTATTGCGAACGATCGATGTGCTGGCAGGAAAAAGCGACCGTAGCGCCACGAGGGCGGCCGAAGAGGTCGAACTGTTGGATGATCGCATTGAAAATACCCAGTTGAGCATTACGCCGTTTATGACAAACGAACGGGTTCAATTTTTTTGGTCACGTATCCTGCAATTGCAAGCCGATGCCCACCAGGCTTTGGAGAGCAGCGATCATAAACTGGTCATGTTGAACACTCAGTTTGCCAATGATCTTATCGATCTTCTGCTTAAAAAGCTGAGAGAGGAATCTCAAGCGCCCACTGAAATCCTCGATCCCGAACCCAAATAGTTGATTCATTGGACAAAAAGTGATCTCCCGTCGTCATATTGGGATGTCGTTTTGTCAGTGTTGTCGGGCGGTGATGCCTCGTGGCTATTATGTTGCCGGGCCAGTGGAGCTGCTGGCAAGATTCCAACCCCTGGTGCGCACGTGATGCAGACTGTCAATAGCAGCATTCAATAACAGCATAGCTATGGCGTAATGAAATGCCAGCCGGACGCATGAATTGATATGAGCGAAATGGATGATAAATGAAAATGGATTTGAGAGCATATTATCGTGACCGGCCATATCTGCAGCCCATCATGTCGTCGTTAATTATTTATGTCATTTTTGTCTACCTCCTGACCCTTTCGCCATTTCAGTTTTCCCTGTTTCATCTGCGGCAATTTATATCATTCAAGCGAGGGTACTGGGCTGCGGCTATCGGTGGTGCGTCAGTAGAAGATGTTCTGCTTAATCTCATTATGTTGTTGCCGGTGGGCGTGGCGCTTGGCATGATTCTGCGTAGCGCCCAGTTCAAAATTTGGCGCGCGGTGATTGTGGCAATGGTTTTTGCGTTTGCAATGTCTGGCAGTATCGAATTTTGCCAGATGTTTTTGCCCCGCTCTACCTCGCTGGTGGATGTGATAACCAATACCATTGGCGCTGGTTTCGGGGCCAGATTGGCATTTCCGATTCGCAGGTTTGATCTATTGCCGATTATTAATCAATTTTATGATAAGAGCCACCGATTCTATTTGCGTCTGGTCAGTGTCTATGGTCTAATGGCAATTGTTCTTTTTATGTTGCCAAGCTACCTCAATACCTTCTCCAATTGGGATATGAGCTATCATTTACTTTTGGGCAATGAAGCGACCATGAACCGACCCTGGTGGGGAAGTATCTACCGAGTGATGGTTTATCACCGCTCGCTAAAAAAAGCTGAGATTCAGTCCTTGCACGCCACTGATTTCAATAAACCACTGCCGAAGCGGTTTTCAAGGAATTTGCTGCTGGCCATTGATTCGCCCGACAATGCGCCCATGGTTCAGGGAATTCTAAAAGATCAGATTCGGTTTGCGCCGCACCCCGCATTGGCTCAGCAAGAACCTGGCACGGGCCTGGTGTTCGCTGGCAATCGTCTACTCCAGAGCACAACCCCACCTGTGGTGCTCTCCAATTGGTTGGCGAGAGGAGGGCAATTGTCGATTGTGGTTTGGTTTAAGCCGGCCAAGATACAGCAGGTCGGCCCTGCTCGAATCATCTCTCTTTCAGCGGATACCGATCACCGCAATTTCATGCTGGGGCAATCCGGTGCCATGATCAATTTTCGAGTGCGGACACCATTGACCGGCGAAAATGGTGCCAGGGTGCAATTGCTGACCGAACCGATTTTGACTGCTGACCGAGCTCAATTAGTAGTAGCCTCATTCAATCGAGGCGATGCCAGCGTGTATGTCGATGGCAGGCTAATATCACCCAGAACCTACGGCACGAGTGCTTATCTCCCGCTGCTTTTTGGGCTGGGGAACAATAGGTATGGAAAAATCGCTGTTTGCTTCATGGTTCTTTTCCCACTGGGCTGGTTGGCGCGAGGCCTGGTGAATAGAGCAAAATTCAAGTCGTTTGTATCGGGCGTGGTGGCATTTTTGCCTGGTTTGATTAGTTCGCTGGTCAATGTGCTGCATTTTAGGCAGGGTATGGATTGGCATCTGCTGCTCGCCGGCGGTTTCATCTCCGCGATATTGATGGCGAGCGGCATCATTTATGAATCGGTCTTTGGCGAGCATCGCCGGGTTCGATTCGCGGAAGATGTGGATGGTTAAATTCGGGAAATTGGGTCTACGTTGATTAGAGCAACTTGGATATCCAGGTACCGATCAAATCCTGCCAAAGCGCTTATCCAATTCTTCCAGCGAAACGGTCACTATGATCGGCCGGCCATGGGGACAGAAATAGGGGCTTTGAGTGGCGAATAGTTGGTCGATAAGCAGATTCATCTCATCGCGAGTCAGGGGATCGCCCTTTTTGATCGCCATTTTGCAGGCGTACGATTTGGCGATATTGTCTCGGGCGTCGAGACTGGAGCTTTTATTTTTTTTATATTCAGCGATAATTTCATTGAGGGCTTTTTCGGGCGTGCCCATTTTTAATCCTGATGGGATACCTTCCACGACCACAGTATTACCGCCAAAGCCTTTGATGACAAAGCCGATTTTCTCCAGATAGGGCAAAATTTCCATGATCAACGAGAGTTCCTCGGGCGTGAGATCAACGACCTGGGGAAACAGCAACTGCTGAGAGGCTGGCTTCGCCTGATCGAAATTCTTCAGTGCTCGCTCATACAATATCCGTTCATGCGCCACATGTTGATCGATTACAATCAAACCGCTTTTAATTTCTGAGATAATGTATTGATTGTGAAGTTGCCAGACCCCTTTTCGTTCATATTTGGGGTGCGGCGCTGGCTTTTCCGATAGCTCTGGCAGTTCAGGAGCCAATGGTCCACCATGGCCGATTGGGGTTGTTCCGACGCTCGGTGGGTTCGTTTCGTAAAGCGGGATGGTTGTTTGTCGCGGAATCAGATCATCGAACGATGGTATTAGCGGCCGCGGCGTGATAGAAAATTGGTTCGATAATGCCGGCACAATCTGTGCCGAGGACAATGCTCGTTTCACTGCTGCGCGCAGTAGGTCATAAATCAGTCGCTCATCGGCAAATTTGACCTCCATTTTCGCCGGATGGACATTCACATCCACGCGGCGGGGATCGATTTCCAGAAACAAAACATACAATGGGAATTGATCGCGCGGAATAATCGTGCCATACGAAGCGACCACGGCGTGGTTCAGGGCGCGATTATTGATGTAACGTCCATTTAAAAAGATAAATTGATCCCCGCGCGATTTTTTAGCGCTGTCCTGGTTACCAATAAAGCCCCAAATCTGGAGCAGCGTCCCTTTGTCTTCCACCGCCACCAATTTATCCCGATAGCGGCTTCCCAGCACGTCGATCAATCGTTCTTCGGGCGAGGCAGGCTTAAGATCGAATATCTTCTGGTCGTTGTGATAGAGCCCGAAGCTAACCTGAAAGTAAGCCAGGGTAAACCGCTGCAGTGTGGTCAAAATATAGCGATATTCGGTTTCGTCGGACTTGAGAAATTTCCTGCGAGCCGGGGTATTGTAAAAAAGATTTTTTACCGTTACCGCGGTGCCACGTGTGCCGCCGATTTCTTCCACTGCCTCGATAACACCGCCATCGAGCTTGAGCAAGGTGCCGGCAGGTTGCTGGTGTGGAATTGTCTTCAGTTCCATTCGGGACACGGAAGCAATGCTGGCCAGAGCTTCCCCACGAAAGCCGAGGGTGCGAATATTGTGCAGATCATCATACGTGCTAATTTTGCTGGTGGTGTGACGCTGAACGGAGAGCAAGGCATCGTCGTGGGACATACCGGTTCCATTGTCTACCACCTGAATGAGCGTTTTGCCACCATTTTTGAGAATGACCGTAATCTCATCACTGCCGGCATCAATCGAATTTTCCACCAATTCTTTGACAATGGAAGCCGGACGATCGACCACCTCGCCCGCAGCGATCTTGTTGCAAAGATCTTCTGATAATATTTGTATTTTATTTTTGATCATCAAATTTTTGTGTTCAATCTTGGTTTCAGCCATTCAGGCTCGCTGAATCAGCAGCGATTGGTGTCGCTGGCAAAAAATTATGTCCCCATGGTCTCAAAACGCTGCCACAAATGTCGACTTAAGGAAAAAGTGCAGCAAGTTGTTCCCAATTAATGCGCTCGGCAAATTTAGCCACCACAGCAGTGTCGTTCATCTCATAACCCCGAACCAAAATCAGGACCGAAGTTAATGGAACAAAAATGAGTTCAGCAAATTTATCCACCGCGTCATAGCGCTCAATGCAACGTTGGTCTGCGATCGTGCTGATTTTTGCGCCACCGCCCATTTGGTTGAGCAGTGATGGATTCGTAAAAGCCATCTTGATATTAGCGATACGAGGGGCATGGGTTTGAATTTCGATTTCAATCGAAGGCCCGCCGCCTTTTTTGAAATACTTGCAAGTGGCCAGCAGACCCGTCGAATAGGCCGTCTTATTTACCCGGCTGGTGGGCGGGTCACTGCGCCAATTATCGAGTGGTGCTGGAAACAGCGACTCCAGTTGCTGCAGCATGGCATCCTGTAGTAGCTCTAGCGCCCGATTTAGCGCCTGAATGGATTCGGGAATGTTCTTTTGGGCATAAAACCGCTTCGCCTCATCCATCGCTGCGGTAACTTCATCCTGTGCCAGGGTGGTTCTGGGCAAGCAACTTACCAGAATTATTATCCACCAGCTAATCCGTCTGATCATATCAAAAACCTCCGTTGTCAAGTGCCAGTTGTCTCTCTCAGGAGTTTTAATTCAAGTTGGTTAGCAAAAACTGCGCAGCGCGTCTTGCTCTTTGGCATAATTGACCAGGTGATTTTCCAGACGAGCAATGCGAATCAAATTCATCACCCGTTCGTTTGCCGCCAACAGCTTCAATTGACCCTGATTGTTTTTTAATTGTCTTGAGCCAAAAAGCAATGCCCCCAGTCCTGAACTATCAACATAAGTCACCTGTGACAGATCAATTAGAATTCGTTTGACTCCCTGGTTGGATAGCACCAGAAATTCCGATTTCAACTGCGGAGAAACCATTGAATCCAATCGATCTTCGTCGACTTTGAGGATAGTAATACCATCTTTTTCTTCGATTGTGAAACCCATTGCTGATCTCCTTTAGAATACCAGTGACCGTTAAAGGAAATTGGCAGGTCATATCAATGATTTTTGCGTTGCATACTACTCTATCGACCGTTCGTTTGGATGCCTCCGCTCGAAAAGCTGTCGTCCGCTGACGCTGGCAGAGTGCACCTTCTCCACTGCGACTTCTACTATGGCGTAGCTTCAATAAAATAAAAAAAAATCAAAATGTCAAGTACTTTCCTTGCAATAATTGGCTTAGTGTGTGTGGCGTGAAATAATCGCGCTCCCAAGAATAACAGAAATCAGATGCGGTGGCTTGGTGAATCGCGGCATGGAACAAATTTAGCTTGGCGCAATGGCAATTGACTTTTGACTGCGGTTCGCCAGGAGGAGTGAAATGTAATCTGCACGAGTTCTGAGGATTGAAATAATGCTTCTATCGTGCGCATCCATGACGTCGACTAAATTTCCCTTGACAATTAAGCAGGCTTATGCTATATTTGGGGCACTGGAAGCTGATTGTGTGATGATTGAAAAAATGGCCAGCCATTCCTTGTCAACCGATGATGAAAAAGGGTCATCGGTCCGCAAGAGGATGTGGAATCAATGTGAATATCTGATAAGGGCGATGGCTTTCAGCCAAACTATTCCCTCCGTTAGCGAGATGCGTGACTGAGCGGATTACAATTTTAATTGAGGAGCAACCACCTTGCAAACCGACTATACCGAGATACCAGAGCCTTATGATCTAATCAATCATCTGCTGAGCATTGCCTATTTTTACGGCGACTTTTCGATTCCATTTCAGCTTATGAACACCACGTCCCAGGTTTATCTGTCGGTTAAGAAAGGCGACATCGTGGCGCTGCGCAAGTTTGCGGCTCGCAATTGGATTGATTTGGAGCGATTGTCAGGCGAAAAAAGAGCCGAGTTGGAGAAGATTTATCAAACAATCATTGCGAAATATGCGGCTCAAATTCAGACTGAATTGTCACCTCTGCCGCCAGAATATTTGACAGAATTGGGCGAACGCGCGATTTTATTGGGCCATTACCGCGATGCCCATTCAGCTTTCAAAGCCATCAAAGGATTGGATCGAAAGGTGAATGAACTGGTTTCCGATGCCATTCAACTCCTTAAATCCAGAGAGGTGGCCGCACACGATAAAGAAGATGTCGATCAGATGACGGAGAAGGTCCAGCAGGCAGTCGATCGCCTGTACATCGCCATTCGGCTTAAAAATCCCTTCGGCAATCAATTTCAAAGGCTGGGCCCTGAATTGCATTATGAAGATCTGGAGACCTTTAAGAAATATATCAAATATGTCGAACAATCCCTGCTCAAAGAAATCCTGGAATTTGGAATTCAATATTTGATCGATGATCATAGCATATCAGAAAAAATAATTGCTGCGCTGGCAACCAGCCGGGCACGACGATTATTTTTGAAGCACCTGGCCATCCGCTTTTCCGGAGGAGATCAGCGCTATAACCAATTTATTGCCAATTATCGCCTGGCTACTGAACAACTCAAGAAGGCCAATTCTGACAAGGACTTCCTGGAGGTGCAAAGAATCCTGTTGGGGCGAGGCACTGGTGATAACAAGTATTTCCAATTTCTGAGAGAGTTGTCGCTTGAGCATCCGATCAGCGCTCTATTGGTGATTACCATGCGCACCCCTGGTGGCGAACTCTATATCTCTCCATTGATCTTAAAATCGGAGAATTCGCTGCTCGATTTTCTGGAAATTGGTTGATGTGGGTAAGCAGCGGTGCAATTTTGTTGGCTAATCGGTTTTGAGCCCGCTCTAGAAACCGCTAATATCGCTTTCCTGCCGGTCAATTGGCGTAGAATCAACAAATGAAAAATTGAGAGCTTTCCTGCCATGCTGCGAGCTCAGGGTCAAAAGCAATAAGCACCACGGATAGGCTGAGATCGCAGAGAAGTGAATGGCTATTAAAAGGGCTTGGGCTTTAGCGAACCGATGGCCCTAAATGTGGCAATCAGTGTTGGCCGAAAGGCAGTTACGCGTTGCGACATCCGGCAACTGGCTTGCAGTGTCGTTCATCAGGTTACAATCGCATGACAGTTCTTGAAAAGTTTACTTATTGCCCAATTCGCAAAAGCACATTACCCGCTGATCGAGCGAAGTTGTCTCCTGGCTTGAATCCGCCAGCCTCAGGAGTAGCGGAATTATCGGTGCACCTTTTCATTCTGGCTCGTCCAGCTTACCTGATCCATTTAGGCGCAGGGACAATTGATGCTCTTTTTCGATCAAAAGGACCAGAAAACCGCTTCAGCAGTCTCCCTTTTTCTTATTTAAATGTATAGGAGTCGCAAGTTGACATTCAACGAGGAAACATACTATTTGGGAATTGACGTCGGTGCTGTGAGCGTTAAGATGGGGCTTATTACCAGCGCTGCGAATAGAGATGTTGTCCAACGAATATTGGAATCACAGCCAGGTCTGTTCGAGCCGGCTTATTTTGAGAATCAAGTATCTGGCAATACCGCGCTAATTCTGGTGACTCGTTATCGGCGCACCTGGGGCGAACCCATACGTGCTGCAAACGACCTGCTGGCTGCTGTGCTGGGAGCTTTGCCGGCGGAATCCAAGACGGCGATTATGGCCACGGGCGCCGGAGGCAAATCGCTATCCCAATTGTTGAACCTGCCGTACCAGAATGAATTCCGTGCTATTGCTCGTAGCGTGGGTTTTCTGCATCCCGAGATCAAAAGCGTGCTGGAACTGGGCGGGGACTGCTCAAAAATGATGATCCTCCGCTCCGATGGTGCTGCGACTGGTGTGCTGGATTATGAGGTGAACGGTGATTGCGCTGCTGGAACTGGCTCTTTCCTGGACCAGCAAGCTTCCCGTCTCCTGTATTCTATCGAGGATGTGGGCGATGTGGTCATTAGGGCTGGCAAACCAGCAACAATTGCTGGCCGGTGCTCGGTTTTCGCCAAATCGGACATGATTCATGCTCAGCAAAAGGGATTTCAGCCACCCGAAATTTTGAAGGGATTGTGTCAGGCAGTGGTTAGAAATTTTAAAGGCACTATCATCAAAGGCAAAACAATTGTGCCGCCGGTGGCTCTCATCGGCGGGGTTGCTGCCAATAAAGGTATTGTCCAGGCGCTAAGAGAAATTTTGGATTTGAATGAGCACGAATTGATTGTGCCCAGATTTTATAATTGGATGCCGGCGCTGGGCGCCGCCTTATTGCTCATAGAACAGCAAAGCTGTGTTCAGAGTGCTGCTCATTGGTTAAATCTCCTCCAACACCGCAGCGCCCCTCCTCGCCGATTCGATCGGTTACCGCCGCTCAACAGAGAACGATTGATTCGATTAGAGGTTGATCACACTGCTACGATCCCCTTGCATCCCGCTGCAAAGATTCCAGTGTTTCTGGGCATCGACATCGGCTCAGTGACCACCAAATTGGCTGTCATGGATACTGCGGGGCGAGTGCTGAAAGGCATCTATACCAAAACGCAGGCGCGGCCAATCGAAGTGGTCAAAAACGGCCTGAGAGAGATTGAACGGGAATTGGGGCAGGTGATCGAGATTCAGGGGGTCGGAACTACTGGCTCGGGGCGTGAGCTCATCGGCAAATTGGTCGGAGCCGATGTGATCAATGACGAAATTACCGCCCACAAAACCGGTGCCCTTCATATCAGCCATTTGCATTCTGAGCAAATGGTGGATACTATTTTTGACATTGGGGGGCAGGATTCAAAGTTTATTGCTCTGGAGGATGGAATTGTTGTCGATTTCACCATGAACGAAGCCTGTGCGGCAGGGACCGGCTCCTTTTTGGAGGAGCAGGCGGAGCGATTGGGCATTAGCATTCAGGATGAATTTGCCAAGCTGGCATTTGCTTCAACGCAGCCCATTCGCCTGGGCGAACGGTGTACGGTGTTTATGGAAAAAGAAATCACACCCTATATGCAGCAGGGGGCAGATAAAAGAGACATCGTGGCAGGATTAGCGTATTCGATTGTGGCCAATTATCTGAATCGGGTGGTTCGAGGACGACGGATTGGCCAGGTTGTCTATTTTCAGGGGGGAACGGCTTACAACGATGCCGTGGCGGCCGCATTTTCGATGGTCTTGCAGCGCGATATCATTGTGCCACCATTCAATGGGATTTTGGGCGCCATCGGTGCAGCCTTGCTGGCTCAAGAAAAAATCCAGCGCACCAACGAGTGCACCCGGTTCAGAGGATTTAATTTGGACCAAATCTCCTATCAGTTGCGTTCCTTCGGTTGCAAAGGTTGCTCGAATTTTTGTGATATTCAGGAGTTCCTCGTTGAAGGCAACAAAACCTATTGGGGCGACAAATGCACGAACCGCTATCGCCAGGCGAAAAAAGTGGATCGCGAACCCATCATTCCCGATTTAATCGCGAAACGGCAAGCGCTGCTATTCGAAAATTTATCAGCCAATCCTAACCCCAGTGGCAGGATCGGACTGGGACGTAGCATGTATTTCTATGAGCTATTTCCGTTCTGGCAAGCCTACTTTGCCGATTTGGGTTTTGAGATTGTGCTTTCCGATGAAACCAATCGACAGATTATCAATCAGGGGGTTGAAAGTCGGGTAGCGGAACCTTGTTTTCCCATCACCATTGCGCTAGGACATGCGGTGAATCTGATGGAAAAAGGTGTCGATTTTCTCCTGGTTCCGAATGTGGTAGATGCCGAAACACAATTCCCGGAAACCAATTCATTCTTCTGTCCCTGGGGCCAAACCTTGTGTTTTGTGGTCAAGGCCACGCCGAGGTATGAGAGCTATCGCGATAAAATCCTCGCGCCGACCATTCGCTTCCGCCAGGGCATGGATGCAGTCAAAAAGCAGATGCATCCCCTGGCCAAGCAGCTTGGTGTTAGTCGTCATCATAGCGACCGGGCCATTGAGAAAGCTTATCTTTCCTGGCGATCATTTCAGCAGCGGTTGAAGAGTTGGGGCGAGGAAGCCCTGCAGGTGCTTCAGGCCAACAACGAGAAGGCCATCATCCTATTGGGCCGGACCTATAACATCTACGACAAAATGGTCAATCTAAATGTGCCCATGAAACTTCGGCAGCAATACGGCATCAATCTCATCCCGCTGGATTTTTTGCCGATTGAGGGAATTGACATTGCTGATTTGAATGATAACATGTATTGGAACTATGGCCGGAAAATACTGCAGG
>JAPDQM010000004.1:0-86316 GCA_034505795.1 Candidatus Zhuqueibacterota bacterium | reverse complement strand
CCCACGATCCTGGTGCCATCGGAAGATGTGACGGAAATGCGGGATGGCAAGCGCAAGGTGAAGAATAAAATATTTTTCCCGGGCTATATTCTGATTGAAATGGTGCTGGATAAGGACACGATGCATATCATTGCCAATACACCGGGGGTGACGCATTTTATTGGGTCGAAAAATAAGCCGCAACCGTTGCGTCCGGATGAGGTGAAACGGATTTTGGGCCGCGTGGATGAAGCCAAGAATCGCGAGTTGATGGCGGTTCCATTTCGGGTGGGTGATCCCATCAAAGTAATTGATGGGCCATTTACCGATTTTACGGGCGTTGTAAAAGAGGTGAATGAAGAAAAGAGCAAATTAAAAGTTATGGTGAGTATATTTGGCAGGTCAACACCTGTTGAGCTTGATTTTTTACAAGTCGAATTGGAGAAATAACGTCACATGGCAAAGAAAGTTGTTGGTACGATTAAGCTGCAGATCCCGGCAGGGAATGCAAATCCCTCACCACCGGTTGGTCCTGCGCTAGGACAGCATGGGGTGAATATCATGGAATTTTGCAAAGCGTTCAATGCAAAGACGCAAGAGCAAAAAGGGCTTATCATCCCGGTGATCATTACGGTCTATGCGGATCGATCGTTCACTTTTATTACGAAGACTCCTCCAGCCGCCGTGTTGCTGAAAAAGGCTGCTGGATTGGAAAAGGGCTCGGGCGAGCCGAATCGCCAGAAGGTGGGCAAAGTTACTCGCGCCCAGGTGAAAGAGATCGCTGAGCTGAAGATGAAGGATTTGAACGCCTTTTCATTGGAGAGCGCCATCAGCATGATTGAGGGAACAGCTCGAAGTATGGGCATTACCATCGAAGCCTAAATCGATTCAGAGTGTAACTGTTTTGATGGAGATAAAATGAAACGAAGTAAACGTTATAATCAATTGTCCAGCAAGGTTGAGCGAGGCAAAGAATACCGGCTCGACGAGGCGATACCGCTGCTGAAGGAATTTGCCACCACGAAATTTGATCAATCGGTGGAAGTGGCTGTGCGTCTGGGAGTTGATCCACGACACGCGGATCAGATGGTGCGAGGTACGGTGACCTTGCCCAATGGAACCGGAAAGAGCGTGCGTGTTCTGGTATTGACCAAAGGCGCGAAGGAGAAAGAGGCCCAGGAGGCAGGTGCGGACTATGTGGGATTGGATGAATATGTGGAGAAATTGCAGCAGGGGTGGCTGGATTGCGATGTGATTATTGCGACACCGGATGTGATGAATGTGGTGGGAAAGTTGGGCAAGATTTTGGGTCCCAAAGGCATGATGCCCAATCCCAAAAGCGGCACGGTTAGCTTTGATGTGGGGCAGGCAGTGAAAGATGTAAAGGCGGGCAAGATTGATTTCCGGGTAGATCGCAATGGTAATTTGCATGCCGCCGTGGGCAAACTGTCATTTGATGCGGCTAAAATCAAAGAAAATGTGCGGGCTTTTTTGGAAATGGTATTGAGGCTAAAGCCTTCCTCCGCCAAAGGGCAGTATCTGCGTTCGGTGACGTTATCGTCAACCATGGGGCCTGGTATAAAATTGGATCGGGCGGCGTTGGTGGATGAAATTAAATAGCGAATGTGAATTCATACGATAGAGGGATAACGATCAATGGCATTAGCGGAAAAAGAGGCAACGGTCAAGACGCTGGTCGATAAATTTTCGGCTGCGCGAGGCGTGTATTTAGCGGATTTTATGGGCTTGAATGTCGAGGAGATCAATGATTTAAGAAATCAACTCCGGCAGGAGGCCATCGAGCTGAAAGTAGTGAAGAATACGCTTGCTCGCATTTCTGCCGAACAGGTAGGCTTAACTCCCCTGGTCGATTATCTTACCGGGCCGACGGCATTGGCGTTTTGTTTGGCAGACCCAATTATTGGCGCCAAAATTCTTACTGGTTATCAAAAGAAAAATGAGAAGTTGAAACTGAAAGCGTGTGTGCTGGATGGCCAGGTGTTTGATCAAAAACGGATTGGCGATATCGCCAAGTTGCCGCCCGTAGATCAGATACGCGGTCAGGCCATCGGCGTGATGGCTGCGCCACTCAGAAATATGGTTGGATTGCTAACCAATGTGTTGCAGTCGATGGTTAATGTGCTAACTCAAATTAAAAAACAACAGGAAAGCTGATAGTCATATTTTGTTTTCAAAATTATTACGGAGGAATTCAAATGTCCGAATTACAGGATAGCAAAGCAACGGTGGAAGTCGAAAAAGCAACGCCAACGAAGAAGTCTGCTGACAAAAAAGCTGGCAATGGAGTCGACAAAATCGTAGAGAGCATTGAAAAGTTATCGGTACTGGAACTGGTAGACTTGATTAAAGCCCTCGAAAATAAATTTGGGGTTTCCGCTCAAGCAATGGCGATGGCGCCCGTAGCCATGGCTGGCGCAGCGCCCGCCGCAGCGGCTGAGGAGAAGCAAGAAGAAAAGACTGAATTCAATGTTGTGCTGTCGGTTGTGGGTGAAAAGAAAATTCAGGTGATCAAGGTCGTGCGGGAAGTTACCAATCTGGGCCTTAAAGAAGCGAAAGATCTGGTTGACTCAGCTCCGAAGCCAGTGAAGGAAGGCGTTTCTAAAGAAGAAGCTGAGTCGATTAAGAAGAAATTTGAGGAAGTTGGTGCGACCATCGAGATCAAGTAATTTGATCATCAGCGTGGTGGCAAATTTTCCTAATGCGCTTCGTTAAACGTGATAAGCCACGTCGAAGCAACAAAATTAAATTGTCATGGACGATGAAAAAAGGGTGGTCTCTTCATGCCCGTACCTAATATCCAGAGAAAATCGTTTTCAAAAATCAGTACGATTGCAGAACTGCCGGATTTATTGAATATTCAATTAGAATCCTTTGATGAATTTTTGCAGCCAAATGTTGATCCAGAGCATCGGGAGAACAAGGGGCTGCAGGCAGTTTTTACCAGCATTTTTCCAATAGTGGATAGCCGCGAGAATTTTATTCTCGAATTTGTGGCATACTATCTGGAAAAGCCCAAATATAACATGAAGGAATGCCAGGAGCGCGGCGGGACCTATTCGGTGCCGCTGAAGGCCCGGTTGCGGCTATCGGTGAAGGATCCCGATAGCGGTAGCGAGGAAATTACCGATACCATCGAACAGGTGGTATACCTGGGAAACATTCCGGTGATGACCAATCGCGGCACTTTTATCATCAATGGTGCGGAACGCATTGTGGTGAGCCAGCTCCATCGATCCCCGGGCGTGTTTTTTGATGAACAAAAGCATCCGAATGGAACGAAAATCTATTCGGCCCGGATCATTCCACTGCGCGGCTCGTGGCTGGAGTTTCTGACGGACATTAATGACGTGATGTACGTTTATATTGATCGTCGGAAAAAATTTCCGGTGACCACGCTGTTGCGATCGCTGGGCTATTCCACCGATTTGGAGTTGCTGGAACTATTTGATCTGGTTGATGAGGTGCAAGTTCAGGGTTCTGAGATTGAAAATTATATCGATGAAACTGTCATTTTCGATGTGATTGACTACAGTACGGGCGAGATACTGGTAGAAAAAGATTCTGCCCTGACCGCCGAGGCGTTGCAGCGGATTCGAACGACGGATAATCAGACCATCAAATTTTTGAAGAAAGGCGCATCGGCCAGTCCAGAGGTCATCAATAATACGTTGCGCAAAGATCCGTCGAAGTCAGAAACCGAGGCGCTGGAACTGATCTATCGCCAATTGCGATCGGGTGATCCACCAGATATCGAAACTGCGCGTGGCCTGGTTGATCGGTTATTTTTTAATCCCAAACGTTATGATCTTGGCGATGTGGGGCGCTATCGGCTCAACAAAAAATTGGGACTCAAAATCAACCTGGATGTAACGGTTCTGACCAAAGAAGATATTATTTCGATCATAAAATATCTATTGGATTTGCGGAATGGACGACGCACGGCGGATGATATCGATCATCTGGGTAATCGTCGTATCCGGACGGTCGGTGAGCAATTGGCCGCCCAGATGAGCGTCGGGCTGTCGCGCATGGCGCGCACTGTCAAAGAGCGCATGAATCTGCGCGAGAGCGAAACGCTGACCCCACAGGATCTGATCAATGCCCGGACGATATTATCGGTGATCAATACATTTTTTGGTACCAGTCAACTCTCGCAATTCATGGATCAAACCAATCCGCTGGCCGAGATGACGCATAAGCGGCGACTGTCGGCTTTGGGTCCTGGTGGCTTGACGCGGGAGCGTGCTGGTTTTGAAGTGCGTGATGTGCATTATACCCATTACGGACGTCTGTGTCCCATCGAAACGCCAGAAGGTCCCAATATTGGTCTGATTTCGTCATTGACGACATTTGCACGAATTAACAAACTTGGTTTTATTGAGACCCCTTATCGCAAGGTTGTCAATGGAAAAGTGAGCAAGACCATCGAATACCTATCGGCCGATGATGAAGAGAATCTATACATTGCCCAGGCGAACGCACCGCTCACCGAAGATGGTAAATTTGCCAATGAACGGGTGCAGGTGCGAGTTCGAGGGGATTTCCCACTGGTTCAATCGGAAGTCGTCAATTACATGGACGTGTCGCCAACACAAATGGTGTCAGCAGCAGCGTCACTGATTCCGTTTCTAGAGCATGACGATGCGAACCGGGCGTTAATGGGATCGAACATGCAGCGGCAATCGGTGCCGTTGTTGAAGCCCGAAGCGCCGTTGGTGGGCACCGGGATCGAGCGCAAAATTGCCCGCGACTCGCGAGCGCTAATTTTGGCCGAGCGACGGGGAGTTGTTGAAAAGGTGAGTGCGACGCAAATTGTGGTGCGGGCACTAGAAGAAGAAAAAGAAACCCTGGATCGTGCCAAATTGCTGGATTTCGATCACACCGAGTTTGATGTCTATGAACTGGATAAGTTCCTTCGAACCAACCAGGATACCTGCGTCAATCAGATTCCGCGGGTAAAGGCGGGCGATGTGGTTGAGGTGGGGGATGTTCTGGCGGATGGTTGCGGAACCGAGCAGGGCGAGTTGGCGCTGGGCAAAAATGTGCTGGTAGCTTTTATGCCCTGGCGCGGTTATAATTTTGAAGATGCGATTGTGGTTTCCGAGCGAGTGGTTCGTGATGATATTTTCACCTCAGTGCACATCGAGCAGTTTGAGCTGCAGGTGCGTGATACCAAACGGGGCGAAGAGGAACTCACTCGTGAAATTCCAAATATTAGCGAAGAAGCCACCAAGGATCTGGATGAAAATGGTATTGTGCGCGTGGGCGCCGAGGTGCAGGAAGGTGATATTTTGGTCGGCAAGGTGACCCCGAAAGGTGAAACCGATCCGACACCGGAAGAGAAGCTATTGAAAGCGATTTTTGGTGAAAAGGCTGGAGATGTGAAAGACGCCTCCTTGAAAGCGCCGACGGGCCTGAAAGGAATTGTAATTGATACCAAATTGTTTTCCCGAAAAAAGCGCGATACCCGCACCAAGCGGCAGGATAAGAAAAAAAATGAGGAACTGGATCAGTGGTACGAAGCGGAAAAGAAACGCATTCGTAAGCTACGAGATAAAAAGCTGATTCAGGTATTGAGCGGTCAGTTATCGGTTGGTATTCGTGATCTGGAGTCTGGTAAGATCGTAATCCGGGCCAAGGCTGTTTTAAAACAAGAGAGCCTGGAAGAGATTGACCTGGATAAGATTGATCTCACTCAGCCATTGGTTGAAGATGAGATGCGCAACCAACTGGTGCGCGAAATCCTGGAAAAATATTATGAACGCCTGGCTTCTTTGGAAGAAGAGTATGAATTGCGCAAGTTCAAGATAACGGTGGGCGATGAATTGCCGCCAGGCATTGTGCAGTTGGCTAAAGTGTATGTGGCCAAAAAACGAAAATTGATGGTCGGCGACAAAATGGCGGGTCGGCACGGGAACAAGGGAGTAGTTGCCAGGATCGTTCCCATCGAAGACATGCCGTGCCTGCCCGATGGTACGCCAGTGGATATCGTTCTCAATCCGCTGGGCGTTCCTTCGCGTATGAACCTGGGACAAATTATGGAAACCAACCTGGGGTGGGCGGCCAAGGTACTCAATACCTACTATGCCACGCCGGTCTTTGACGGGGCAACCTTTGAGGAGATCAAAGAGGAGATGGCTGCTGCGGGATTGCCGACCACAGGTAAGACCATTCTTTATGATGGTCAAACCGGCGAGCCGTTCGATTCGCCGGTGACAGTTGGCTACATTTATATGATGAAACTATCGCATCTGGTTGAAGACAAGATCCATGCCCGATCCATCGGTCCGTATTCGCTCATTACTCAACAACCGTTGGGTGGCAAGGCTCAATTTGGCGGTCAGCGATTTGGGGAAATGGAAGTTTGGGCGCTGGAGGCATACGGCGCCGCTCATACGCTGCAAGAGATCCTGACGGTCAAATCGGACGATGTCCGAGGCCGCTCCAAGGTGTATGAAGCGATCGTTAAGGGGGATACGCTGCCTGAGCCAGGCTTACCGGAGTCATTCAATGTCTTGATTCGTGAATTGATGGGGCTGGGGCTGGATGTTGAACTGCTGGATGTGAAAGATGGCAAATATTGATTTCAGATGGCAGGGGGCGCTGAAGTCAATTCGCATACTGTGGTCATATTAGGCTCTGGCTAGAAGATTGATGTGGCCGCTTAAAGTTAGTTTGATGAAAAATGATCAGTGATCTGGTCGCAAAGCGATGTAACCAGATGTGGTAGCATCGTGTTATCATCGACGCCAGTCGTTTGTGGTTTTAGTTTCAGATTAGATGTTCAGTTTTGAGTATAGAGGTTCCCAGAAATATAAATTTAGTTACCCGGAGGTATGTCCTCGATGATGTCGTCCAGACAAGAGATATCGAGCCGAACAAGTTTTGGTGCCATTTCCATTAACCTCTCCTCGCCGGATAAAATTCTGGAGCGTTCCCATGGAGAGGTGACCAAACCGGAAACGATCAACTATCGGTCATTCAAGCCCGAAAAAGATGGTCTTTTCTGTGAAAAGATTTTTGGACCGGTGCGGGATTGGGAATGTCATTGTGGCAAATATAAACGCATTCGATATAAAGGCATTATATGTGACCGTTGCGGCGTGGAAGTGACGATGAAAAGTGTGCGCCGCGAGCGGATGGGGCATATTACGCTGGCTGTACCGGTGGTTCATATCTGGTATTGGAAATCGCTGCCCTCCAAAATCGGTTATATTTTGGGGATGAGTATGGCCGAACTGGAAAAGATCATTTACTATGAGTCGTATGTGGTGATCCAGCCAGGCAAAAGCGGCCTCAAGCCCAAAGAGTTGATAAGCGAAGATGACTATTTTCGTATTCTTAGCGAGTTTCCTGAGGTATCGGAAGAACCAGAAAATGAGAGCGAACGGTTTGTGGTTAAAATTGGTGGTGAAGCGATTCTGGAATTATTGAAGCGCACCGATATCGACAAGCTTTCGGAAGAGCTACGCTATCAAATTCAGGTGGATTCGTCCATCCAGCGCAAAACGGAAGCGCTTAAGCGATTGAAAGTGATCGAAGCGTTCAAGCGGAGCAAATTTCACAAGGAAAATCGTCCTGAGTGGATGGTGATGACAGTGATTCCTGTAATTCCGCCGGAATTACGACCATTGGTGCCGCTCGAGGGTGGTCGTTTCGCCACCTCAGATTTGAATGATCTGTACCGACGGGTTATCATTCGCAACAATCGGTTGAAAAAATTGCTGGAGATCAAGGCGCCTGAAGTGATCCTGCGCAATGAGAAACGGATGCTTCAAGAAGCGGTGGATTCGCTATTCGATAATGGCCGGAAGTCGGCTGCTGTCCGTTCAGATGGCAATCGGGCGCTGAAGTCGCTTTCGGACATGCTCCGTGGCAAACAGGGTCGCTTCCGTCAGAATCTGCTGGGTAAACGAATCGATTATTCGGGGCGATCAGTGATTGTGGTAGGGCCAGAATTGAAGATGCATGAGTGCGGCCTGCCAAAAGAGATGGCGCTGGAGTTGTTCAAGCCATTCGTCATTCGGAAATTGGTCGAGCGAGGAATGGTTAAAACGGTGAAAAGTGCCAAGAAGATGGTCGAGAAACGGGGCAATGAAGTCTGGGAAATTTTAGAAGAGATCATCGAGGATCATCCCATTCTGCTGAACCGTGCGCCCACGTTGCATCGCCTGGGTATCCAGGCATTCCAGCCGGTGTTGATCGAAGGCAAGGCCATTCAGGTTCATCCATTGGTTTGCGCCGCATTTAATGCCGACTTTGATGGCGATCAGATGGCGGTCCATATTCCACTATCGTTCTATGCGCAGGTGGAAACGAAAATTCTGATGCTTTCTACTCACAATATTTTATCGCCAGCCAACGGGCGACCCTTGGCAATCCCCAGTCAGGATATCGTTCTGGGATGTTACTATTTGACAAAAACCAAGAGTGGGGAACCGAGTGAAGGCAAACTCTTCTCTTCGCCCACTGAGGTATTATTGGCCTATGACAACAAGGCGATTGGTTTGCATACGAAAATTAAGGTACGAATCAATGGCAAGCTTATTGAGACCACATGTGGTCGGGTGATTTTTAATCAGATTATGCCACCGGGATTCGACTTTGTCAATGAGTTGCTGACCAAGAAGCGGACCGAGGAGATCATTGCGGATATTTATAGCCGATTGGGTAATTACCAGACTGCGCTCTTTCTGGATAAAATCAAAGAGATGGGATTCTATTTTGCGATGAAGGGCGGGGTTACTATCGGCATGGATGATGTGATTACGCCAGAAGAAAAACCGCAAATTTTGCAGAAGTCGATTCAAGAGGTTGAGAAGATTACCAATCAGTATGAGAATCGGGTCATAACGGATGGTGAACGTTACAACAAGATCATTGACATCTGGACCCACACTACCAGCGATGTCGCTGAAACGATGTGGGAGAAGTTAAAGAAATCCCAGAACGGCTTTAATCCAATTTACATGATGGCGGATTCAGGGGCACGCGGCTCTCGTGAACAAATTCGTCAATTGGCTGCGATGCGTGGTTTGATGGCCAAACCGCAAAAGAAGATGACCGGCGAAATGGGCGAGATTATTGAGAACCCCATTATGTCCAATTTCAAAGAAGGGCTAACGGTGTTGGAATATTTTATTTCCACCCATGGAGCTCGCAAGGGATTAGCGGATACGGCTCTGAAGACGGCCGATGCAGGTTACCTGACCCGTCGTCTGGTAGATGTGGCACAGGATGTGATCATTACTGAGCACGACTGTGGTACCATTTTGGGTCTGCGAATTGGTGACTTAAAAGAGGGGGAAGAGGTTATCGAACCGCTGCGCGACCGAATTTTAGGGCGTGTAGCTGCTGAAGATGTGTTCGATGAAGATGGTAATGTGTTGGTTGAAGCCGGCAAATTGATTGATGAGGCCACTGCGGATAAAATTTATAATGCCGGTATCGAAAATGTAAATATTCGGTCAGTACTTACCTGTGAGTCACGTCGTGGTGTCTGTGCGTTATGCTACGGTCGCAATTTGGCTACCGGCAACCTGGTGATGGTCGGCGAAGCCGTAGGTGTTATGGCGGCGCAATCGATTGGTGAACCAGGAACGCAGCTAACTTTGCGAACGTTCCACATCGGCGGTACTGCAGCACGTATTGCTGCCCAATCGCAAGTGACCGCCAAGAATGATGGTTATGTACAGTATGAAAATTTGCGGCTGGTGGAGCAAAAGCCGGGGAATCAGGTGGCCATCGCCCGTAATGGAAAAATCAAAATCATGGACGAGGAGAATCGCACGCTATCGGTCTATGTTGTTCCCTATGGCGCACAGGTGTTGGTGAAACCTGGTGATTCTATCAAGAAGAATTCAGTGTTGTTTCGCTGGGATCCTTATAGCACTGGAATTCTGGCGATCCACAGCGGGCGGGTGGAATTTATCGACATTATTGAAAATGTGACCTATCGTGAAGAAACTGATGAAGCCACAGGCTTGCGGCAGCGAGTGGTGATCGAATCCCGCAACCGAAATTTGAGCCCGCAAATCCGTATTCTGGATGAACATGGGGACGAGCTGAGTTCCTATATTTTACCGGTTCGATCGTCCATTCAGGTGAAAGATGGCGATCAGGTGCATGCCGGAGATTTTCTGGTGAAGATTCCACGCGAGATATCGAAGACCAGAGATATTACTGGCGGTTTGCCTCGAGTGGCCGAATTGTTCGAAGCGCGGCGACCAAAGGACCCGGCGATTGTGAGCGAAATCGATGGTCGGGTTAAATTTGGCGAGATTAAGCGAGGTATCCGCAAAATAACCGTTACCTCCCGGGATGGTCAGGAAGAAAAAAGCTACCAGATTCCTTATGGCAAACATATTCTGGTTCATGATGGTGATTATGTGGAGGCCGGCGAAAAACTTTGTGAAGGATCTGTGGCGCCGCACGATATTCTGAATATTATGGGTGCTAATAAGGTTCAGGAGTATCTGGTAAATGAAATCCAGGAAGTCTACCGGCTGCAGGGCGTTCGCATCAATGATAAGCACATCGAGGTGATCGTTCGTCAAATGCTGCAAAAGGTCAAAATAGAAGATCCTGGTGACACGTTTTATCTGCCCGGAGATCAAGTGGACCGGCTCACTTTTCAAGAAGAGAACAATAAAATTCGAAGCCAGGTCGTAATTACTGATCCTGGGGATTCGGCGCTGAAAGTCAACGATTTGATTGCGCGAGCAGAATTTGAGCGACTGAATCAGAAGTTGACCAAAGCCAAAAAATCGCCAGCGAAATCACGCCCGGCCAAGCCAGCGACCTTTCAGCCGCTGTTATTGGGCATTACCAAAGCTTCGTTGACGACCGAGAGTTTTATTTCCGCAGCATCTTTCCAGGAGACGACGCGCGTGCTAACCGATGCCTCCATCGAAGGAAAGATCGATTATTTGCGTGGTCTTAAAGAAAATGTTGTGATGGGAAATCTAATTCCGGCGGGCACCGGGCTTAATCGCTATAAAAAGATAATGGTTTATAGCCCGGGAGAAGAAGATGCGACAGATGAAGCGCCAGAAGCAGCCGCTATCGAAGAGGAAGTCGCCGAATAGATTATGATCATGGCGGAAGCCTGGGGGAAGATTGTAGAAAGCAAAAAAAAATATTGCTATTTAAAAATATTTTGGTTATATTCGACTTTTTAAAAATGGAGATGGACATTGCCGACAATTAATCAATTAGTTCGATTAGGTAGAAAAAAAGTCAGCAAAAAAACTTCTGCACCGGCATTGACGGGTGCGCCCCAGCGACGTGGCGTCTGCACCAGGGTTTATACCACAACGCCGAAGAAGCCTAATTCCGCCTTGCGTAAAGTCGCGAGAGTCCGACTGTCCAATGGCTTTGAAGTGACGGCCTATATTCCGGGTGAAGGGCATAATTTACAGGAACACTCGATCGTATTGATTCGCGGGGGCCGGGTAAAGGACCTCCCTGGTGTGCGGTATCATATCATTCGTGGCGTGCTCGATACAGCCGGAGTTCAAGATCGAATGCAAGGTCGATCCAAATACGGTGCGAAGAAGAAAAAGAGTTAATTGCTTTACTGAAAAATGAGATAGTGCTACTATGCCCAGAAGAAAACGAGTTGTTGCACGAGAAGTGTTGCCAGATCCCAAATTTAACAGTATTGTGGTAACCAAATTTATCAATAGTCTATTACGCCGCGGCAAAAGAAGTGTCGCCGAACGAAATTTTTATTCGGCGTTAGAAAAGATCGAGAGCCGAACCGGTAAAAACGGTTTGGAGCTCTTTTATAAGGCACTGGACAACGTAAAGCCTATTATTGAAGTTCGCTCTCGGCGAGTGGGAGGTGCTACGTATCAGGTGCCGGTGGAAGTACGCGAGAATCGTCGCCAGGCACTTGCGATCCGGTGGCTCATCGGCTATGCCAAAGAACGGAAGGAAAAGACCATGTCCGACAAATTGGCATCGGAGCTGATTGCCGCAGCCAACAACGAAGGCTCGTCAATTAAAAAACGGGAAGATACCCATAAGATGGCCGAAGCCAACAGAGCCTTTGCCCATTTCAGGTGGTAGTCCGCAGCGATTTAATGAACACGTGAGTATTGTATTTGACACATTTTGGTAGTCAGGGTGGCAATCGAACTTCTCCACAACGTTAGGGAGGAAAACGGTTCTTGGTCGATACTCTCTAAAGGTGTTCAGTGGAGTTTTTTATGTCCGGAAGCAGAGACCTCGAAAAGATAAGAAATATCGGCATCATGGCGCACATTGATGCGGGCAAGACCACCACGACAGAGCGGATATTGTATTACACCGGCAAAGTGCACCGGATGGGGGAAGTTGACGATGGTACTGCAACGATGGATTGGATGGCGCAGGAAAAAGAACGTGGTATTACAATAACTGCTGCCGCCATCAGTTGTCGCTGGCGAAGCCATCAAATCAATATCATCGATACGCCGGGGCATGTAGATTTTACTGTAGAAGTAGAACGTTCTTTACGAGTTTTAGATGGTGCCATAGCTGTTTTTTGTGGCGTCGGCGGTGTTGAACCACAATCGGAGACCGTGTGGCGGCAAGCGGATCGTTATCAGATTCCACGAATTACGTTTGTCAATAAATTGGACCGCGTGGGGGCAGATTTCTTTAATGTCGTGGAGATGATGAAAAGCCATTTGGCTGCACGTCCGCTGGTTATCCAGATTCCAGCCGGTCTGGCCGATCAGTTCAGCGGTGTGATTGATCTGATTCGCATGAAGTACCTGGTATTTGACGAACTCACGTTGGGCGAAAAAATCGAGGAATTGGAAATACCAGGGGAGTACGCTGCTGATGCTCAAAAATACCGCAATCAAATGCTCGAAACACTATCCGAATTTGATGATGGGATTCTGGAGAAATACCTGGATGGTCGTGCAATTCATGAGGCGGAAATTCATGCCGCTATCCGCAAGGCTACGCTTAAGGTGATGGTATCGCCAGTGATGGGTGGGTCGTCGCTGAAAAATAAAGGGGTGCAACCACTCCTGGATGCCATCGTGGCTTATCTGCCATCACCGCTGGATCTGCCGCCAATCAAGGGAATAAATCCCAAAACGGGTCGAGAAGAGCGCCGTCTGGCGGGGGATGATGAGCACTTTTGCGCATTGGCATTCAAAATTGCTACTGATCCCTTTGTGGAAAAGCTGACCTACATCCGGGTCTATTCGGGCTCAGCGAAATTGGGGCAGAGCGTTTACAATGCGAATACTGGCAAGCACGAGCGTTTGACGAAAATTCTGCAAATGTCTTCCAATAAGCGGGAAGAACGGCAGGAGGTTCACAGCGGCGAAATTGTAGCGGTTGCCGGATTTCGTGCCACGCAAACAGGCCATACGATATGCACCGATAAGCATCCCATCGTGTTGGAGAGCATGAATTTTCCTGAGCCGGTGGTATCTATTGCGATCGAGCCCAAGACCAAGGCGGATCAGGATCGGTTGGCTGATTCATTGAAGCGATTAGCGGATGAAGATCCGACGTTTCAGGTGAAACTTGATGCTGAGACGGGACAGACCATTATCTCGGGAATGGGAGAGCTGCATCTCGATATTCTGGTGGATCGGCTCATGCGCGAGTTTCGGGTGAAGGCCAATGTGGGGAAACCGCAGGTAGCCTATAAAGAGTCAGTTCGTTCGGTGGCTCGAGCAGAAGGTCGATTTATGAAGCAGATTGCAGGCAAAAATCAATTTGCCGCGGTCGAGTTAGAATTAGCACCCAATGGCACGGGCAAAGGTTTTCAATTTATCAATTTGACTTCACCGGACAAGGTTCCAAAGCAGTTTGTGGCGCCAATTGTTGAGGGCATCAAAGAAGCGATGCTCGGCGGAGTGCTGATGGGTTATTCGGTGATCGATGTGATTGTGCGACTGGTGGATGGGGCGTATGACCCAGATGAATCCACCGAAATCGCCTTTAAAATCGCCAGCAATATTGCGTTTCGGAATGCTGCCGAAAAGGCCGATCCCGTATTGCTGGAGCCGATCATGAAAGTTGATGTAACTGCGCCGGAGGAGTATGTGGGGGATGTGGTGAATTTCTTGAATTCGCGACGGGCGAAAATCAGTGGCATTGAAGCCAGAAAAAATCTGCAAATTGTATCGGCGACGGTACCGCTGAGCGAGATGTTTGGTTATACCACTAACTTGCGTTCGCTAACGCAGGGGCGGGCGTCGCATACGATGCAATTTTCGCATTATGAACAGTTGCCAATAGAAAAATTCAATCAGATGTTTACCAGCAATAACGCATACAATCAATGACTAACTTGATAAAATTTTAAAGAACTTTATCAACTGGAGGAACGAGACATGTCGAAGGAGAAGTTTCAGCGGACGAAGCCGCATGTGAATATAGGGACGATAGGTCATGTGGATCATGGGAAGACGACGTTGGTTGCGGCGATCACGCATGTATTAGCGCGGGAGGGATTAGCGCGGGCGCGGAGTTACGAAGAGATTGACAATGCGCCGGAGGAGAAGGCGCGGGGTTTGACGATCAACGTGCATCATGCGGAGTATGAGACGGCGAATCGGCATTATGCGCATGTGGATTGTCCGGGTCATGCGGACTATGTGAAGAACATGATTACGGGGGCGGCGCAGATGGACGGGGCGATTTTGGTCGTGAGTGCGTCGGATGGTCCGATGCCGCAGACGCGGGAGCACGTATTGTTAGCGCGGCAGGTGAACGTGCCGTATTTGGTGGTATTTTTGAACAAGGTGGATCAGGTGGATGATCCGGAGTTATTGGAGTTGGTGGAGTTAGAGGTTCGGGAGTTGCTGAGCCAGTATGAATTTCCTGGGGACAAGGTGCCGGTGATTCGAGGGAGTGCGTTGCAGGCGTTGGAGCACATTGATGATCCGAGCAAGACGCAGCCGATCTTGGATTTGATGAAGGCGGTGGATGAGTATATTCCGTTGCCGAAGCGGGATGTGGACAAGCCGTTTTTGATGCCGGTGGAGGATGTATTTTCGATTACGGGTCGGGGGACGGTAGGCACGGGTCGAGTGGAGCGAGGTCGGATCAAGGTGGGTGATGAGGTGGAGATTGTTGGATTAGGGTTGAAGCGGAAGACGGTGTGCACGGGGGTGGAGATGTTTCGGAAGCTGCTGGATGAAGGGCAGGCTGGGGATAATATTGGGATATTGTTGCGGGGAGTAGATAAGGATGAATTGCAGCGGGGTCAGGTGATAGCGGCGCCGGGTTCGATCACACCGCATACGAAGTTTATGGGAGAGGTGTACGTGTTAGGGAAGGATGAAGGGGGCCGGCACACGCCGTTTTTCAACAATTACCGGCCGCAGTTTTATTTTCGGACGACGGATGTGACGGGTTCGATCAAGCTGCCGGAGGGGGTGGAGATGGTGATGCCGGGGGATAATGTGAATATGGAAGTGGAGTTGATCACGCCGATCGCGATGGAAGAGGGGTTGCGGTTTGCCATTCGCGAGGGGGGTCGCACGGTTGGTGCGGGCGTGGTGACGAAAATTATTGAATAAACGAGCAGGCGCAGGCGGCAATCGATCGATAATGAATGATGCCAGATTGGTGCCTGCTCTGCGGTTAACTATCGGAGTTCTTTTATGGCTGAGCAAAAGATCAGGATCAAATTAAAAGCTTATGATCATCGACTGATTGATCGATCGACGGATAAGATCATTAAGACTGCGAAAGCGACAGGAGCGACCATTTCGGGACCGATTCCTCTTCCGACGAAGCGCACCGTGTACACCGTGTTGCGGTCGCCGCACGTGGATAAAAAGTCGCGCGAACAATTTGAAACGCGGATTCATAAGCGATTGATTGATATTCTCAATTCAAACCCAAAAACAGTGGATGCACTCATGAAGTTGGAGTTGCCTGCCGGGGTCGATGTGGAGATCAAGGTTTGAAAGAGATTGCAGCCTATTTTTTGTCGGCTATTGATGAACAAATTTAGCAGGATGATTTGGAATGCGTTCCAAATGCTGAAATGACAAACTGAATAAAAGATAAGAAGATCAAATGAGTGGCTTAATTGGTCAAAAATTGGGTATGACCAGGCTTTATGATAAGACTGGCAAAAGCGTGGTGACGACTGTGTTACAAGCTGGTCCGTGTTATGTTACTGAAATTCGGACCAAAGCGAAACATGGCTATGATGCAGTTCAAATTGGATTTGGGGTCGCTCGTGAAAAGGTTACGCCAAAGCCGTTGTTAGGTCATTTTAAGCGCGCGGGATTGGCGCCGCAACGAGTTCTGAAAGAGTTCGACTATTCGGATCTCGATACTGAATTAAAATTGGGCGCAGAATTGAAGGCGGATTTGTTCGCTGAAGGTGATCGAGTGACGGTTACAGGCATTTCCAAGGGACGCGGGTTTATGGGCGCGGTGAAGCGTCATCATTTTGCCGGCGGACCCCGAACGCATGGGCAGAGTGATCGGCATCGAGCGCCGGGTTCCTTAGGTCAATCCTCGTACCCGTCTCGAGTATATAAAGGTTTGCGGATGGCGGGACGCATGGGGGCCGAGCAGGTGAGCGTACGCAATCTAACCATTATCAAGGTTGACAGCGCCAGGAACTTATTATTTGTCAAGGGCGCAATTCCGGGTCATATTAAGAGTTTTGTATTTATTCGAAAGCAGACAGCAAAATAATCATCGTGAACTGAAATTGATGGTATGCACATGAAATTAGAGGTTTACAAAATTGATGGTGTCGCTAGCGGGAAATCAGTAGCCCTGCCGAAAGAGGTGTTCGACGTCACCCCCAACGATCATATGATCTATCAGGATGTTCGACGTATCATGACCAACCGTCGTCAGGGGACGGCAGCCTCGAAGAATCGTGCGATGGTACGCGGGGGCGGTAAGAAACCCTGGCGTCAGAAAGGTCGCGGCACGGCCCGAGCAGGCACGACACGATCGCCCATTTGGGTCGGCGGTGGCCGTGTATTTGGTCCGCAACCGCGTGACTTTGAAATGAAACTCACGAAGAAGATGAAGCGCCTGGCGCGTGTCTCCGCCTATACCCACAAAGCCAAAGATGCCAAGGTGGTATTGGTGGAAGACTTTAAATTGGAAGAGCCAAAGACCAGGGCGGTGTTTCAGATGTTAAAAAACCTCAAACTTCAAGATCAAAAAGTGTTGTTGCTTACATCGGACTATGATCCGGTATTGCTCCGTGCGGGACGGAATATTCCGAATCTGATCATTCGCCAGGCCACGGATGCGACAACGTACGATATCTTGAACTGCGAGACTCTATTGATTCAGCAACAAGCAATCGAAAAAATTACTGAGGTTTGTGCCGCATGATGAAGAATTATGAAATATTGATCCGTCCGATACTGACCGAGAAGATGTTGAAGCTGCAAGAGCAGGTCGGTAAGTATGCCTTTAGAGTCGATCCGCGAGCGAATAAGCTAATGGTGAAAAAAGCGATCCAGAGTCGTTTCGATGTGACGGTGGAAGATGTCAATATTGTCAATGTTAAGGGCAAGTCGAAGCAGATGAATACGCGGCGCGGGATTACGCGTGGACGACGCGCGAATTGGAAGAAGGCGATTGTGACCCTGCGTAAGGGTGATGCCATCAACTTTATTGAAGGCGCATAGTGAGAGCAGCGAGTAGGATTTGGTAGTGGAGATGAAAGATGCCTGTAAAATCGTTTAAACCCGTAACACCCACGTTACGATTTAAGACCATATCGACCTTTGAGGAGATCACAAAAGATACTCCCGAGCGATCGTTGATTACGACCATCAAAAAGAGTGGCGGGCGCAACAATCTGGGCCGGATCACCTGTCGGCATCGTGGCGGCGGCCATAAGCGAGCCTATCGGTTGATCGATTTTCGGCGCGATAAAATTGGGATTCCGGCAAGGGTTGCCGCGATAGAATACGATCCCAATCGCACTGCTCGCATTGCCTTATTAAACTACGCTGATGGTGAAAAACGGTATATCCTGGCGCCGGTGGGGTTGAATGTCAATGATACAGTGATGTCGGCGGATGATGCTGAAATTCGAGTCGGCAACCACCTGCCGCTTAAAAACATACCTCTCGGCTCGACCATTCATAATATCGAGATGAAGATTGGGAAGGGTGGACAGTTGGCACGGAGTGCTGGCTCGTACGCTCAATTGGTTGCCAAGGAGGAGAAGTATTGTCAGATCAAATTGCCTTCTGGTGAAGTGCGCATGGTGCTGTTGGATTGTCGGGCGACATTAGGTCAGGTGAGCAATGTGGATCATGAAAATATCAGCATTGGCAAAGCGGGCAAGCGACGCTGGCTGGGCCGTCGGCCTCGCGTTCGTGGCGTAGCCATGAATCCGATTGATCATCCCATGGGCGGCGGCGAGGGCAAGAGTTCGGGCGGTCGTCATCCCTGTTCTCCCTGGGGTCAGTTGGCCAAAGGCAAGAAAACACGTGGCAAAAAGCGTTCGGATTCGTTAATCATTAAACGTCGGAAGGGTAAATAGGGTAATAGAATATGGCACGATCGGTTAAAAAAGGACCTTATGTGGATCCCAAGCTCTTGAAGAAAATTCAAGCCCTGAATCAAAGCAATCAGAAAAAAGTGATCAAAACATGGGCCCGTCGTTCAACGATTTCGCCCGATTTTGTGGGCCACACCCTGGCGATTCACAATGGCAATAAGTTCATCCCGGTTTTTATCAGTGAAAATATGGTCGGTCATAAACTGGGGGAATTTGCATTAACACGAACGTTTCGAGGGCATGCTGGCAAAGCAGCCGAAAAGAAGACTAAGGTCAAATAGCGGTCCGGGCTGAATGAGACAGCAGTTGAGATCAGTTTGGTTGGAGAAAAAATCATGGAAGCGAAAGCAGTTGCTAAATATATTCGAATGTCCCCTCGCAAAATCCGTCGGGTGGCTGATTTGATCCGCGGGAAGATGGTGGGGGAGGCATTGAACATTTTGCATTTTACGCGCAAGGCCGCCTCGGAACCGTTGGAAAAAGCGCTGCGGTCGGCCATTGCCAATACCCTGAATTTGGAAGGCAGTTCCAAAATTGAGCCCGAAGAGCTTTACATCAAAGAAATTCGGGTGGATGGTGGTGTCACCATGCGTCGATTTCGAGCGGCGTCTATGGGGCGTGCTTCTCGAATTCGGAAACGAACCAGTCACATTACTATCAAAGTAGCAGAAATCGAATAAGCAGGAGGATCATTTGGGACAAAAAGTAAATCCGGTCGGCTTGCGATTGGGCATCAATCGAACGTGGGATTCAAATTGGTTCGATGAGAAGAATTTTAGCGACAAATTAAACGAAGACATGACGCTGCGAAAATATGTGCGGGCGCGATTAGAGCATGCCGGTGTGTCTAAAATCGGCATCGAGCGGACAGCGAAGAAAATCACGCTGACCATCTATACGGCACGACCGGGCATCGTCATTGGTCGCAAGGGCGCGGAGGTGGACAAGCTGAAAGCGGAATTGCAGCGGGTTACGAATAAAGACATCCAACTGAATATCGAAGAGGTGAAACGGCCGGAGTTAGATGCCTTGCTGGTTGCTAAAAATGTGGCCAATCAATTGGAATCCAAGATCAGCTTTCGGCGGGCGATGAAGAAAGCCATCATGTCAGCCCGGCGCATGGGAGCAGAAGGTGTTAAGATCTGTTGTTCCGGTCGCCTGGGAGGGGCGGAAATGGCTCGCACCGAGCAATATAAAGAGGGGCGGATTCCATTGCATACGCTGCGTGCGGATATCGATTATGCCAATGCGATCGCCAAAACGACCTATGGCACGGTTGGGGTCAAAGTGTGGATCTGTAAGGGTGAAAAGTTTGGACCGGAATATTAGTTTTTTGGGAGAAGATAAATTATGTTGATGCCAAAACGTTCAAAGTTTCGCAAACAACAGCGTGGGCGTATGCGCGGTAAGGCATATCGTGGCGCCAATGTCGAATTTGGTGAGTATGGACTGAAAGCGCTGGAACCCGCCTGGATCACCAGCCGGCAGATTGAAGCGGCACGTATCGCCATTACTCGTTTCATCAAGCGCGGGGGCCGTGTGTGGATTCGTGTGTTTCCGGATAAGCCAGTCACCTTGAAACCGGCCGAAACGCGCATGGGTAAAGGCAAAGGTTCGCCGGAATACTGGGTAGCTGTGGTGAAGCCGGGTCGCATTTTGTTCGAGATCGAAGGGGTTTCCAGAGAAACGGCGCAAGAGGCAATCTCCCTGGCAGCACATAAGCTACCTATTAAAACCAAGTTTGTGTCGCGATCGGAATTTGGAGCATAATTATGAAACTGGAAGAAATTGTTCAATTAACTGAAACTGAAATTAAGCAACGGCTGGAAGATTCATTGGAAGAATTGCAGAATTTGAGATTTCAGCATGCAACGCATCAACTGGATAATCCCTTACGATTGCGGACGCTGCGTCGTGAAATCGCCCAGCTAAAAACTATTTTGCATGAATTTGAATTGGGGCTACGAACCCCTGTGCAGCAAGCAACAGTCGCTAAAGTGGAGTGATGATATATGGCAGAGCGCGGAAATCGGAAAGTGAAAATCGGTCGCGTATCCAGTGATAAAATGAACAAGAGTCGAGTCATCGTGACGGAGCGCAATGTGCAACATCCGTTGTATGGCAAGACCATTAAGAAAACCAGCAAATTTATGGCGCATGACGAGAAAAATGATAGCCATGAGGGTGATCTGGTGGTAATTATGGAAACACGCCCCTTAAGCCGCCGCAAGCGATGGCGGATCGTTGAAATTCTGGAAAAGGCGAAATAAGAGACCAGCTACCGGTTAGGCGCAGGTGCTGGGTGATATAGCAGGAATGAGAGGCAGATAATGGTAAAGGAATATACGAGATTAAACGTTGCTGATAATACGGGTGCGAAGAAGGTTATGTGTATTCGGATTCTGGGAGGAACCAAGCGACGCTATGCCCGCGTGGGCGATGTGATCATTGTGGCAGTGAAGTCTGCCATTCCCGGCGGTGCGGTGAAAAAAGGCGACATCAGTCGAGCGGTGGTTGTTCGAACCAAAAAAGAGTTCGGCCGCGAGGATGGTTCTTATATTCGATTCGATGAAAATGCAGCCGTGCTGATTAATGAGCAGAGCGAGCCCAAGGGGACGCGTATTTTTGGTCCTGTGGCTCGTGAGTTGCGCGAAAATCAATTCATGAAAATCGTATCCCTGGCGCCAGAAGTTCTGTAAGGAAAGAGGTGGAGAAATATTATGCATATCAAAAAAGATGATATCGTTCAGATCATCACTGGCGATGACCGCGGCAAACAGGGCCGGGTGTTGAAGGTATACCCGGCAGAGCAGGAGATTATTGTTGAAGGGGTGAATTTTATCAAGCGACACACTCGGCCCAATCAGAAGCTTCCCCAGGGTGGCATCATCGAGCGTGAAGCGCCGATTCATGCTTCCAATGCGATGGTGGTGTGTCCGAAGTGCAATCAACTTACCAAGACCGGCATGAAAGTGGTGAGAGAGGAGACCAAACGAAAAACCGTGCGGTACCGCTATTGCAAAAAATGCGGTGAAATGCTGGTCACCAAAACGTCATAGTCAAATCAATTATTAGTGGGTAGGCAAAACCATGGAATATTATCCCAGATTATTGAAGAAATATCGCGAAGAAATTATTCCCGGCTTGAAGAAGAAGTTCAATTATAAAAACATTATGCAGGTGCCGCGGCTGACCAAAATCGTGCTGAACATGGGTGTTGGCGATGCCATCGAAAATAGCAAATCGCTGGAGACCGCGGTCGAGGAGCTAATGGCGATTGCTGGTCAGCGGCCGACCATCAGCAAAGCACGAAAATCGATCTCGAATTTCAAACTGCGGGAAGGCATGCCAATTGGTTGTTTTGTTACGCTGCGCGGCTGGCGCATGTACGAATTCCTGGATCGACTGATCAATATTGCTATTCCACGGGTGCGTGATTTCCGGGGCCTATCGGACCGATCGATGGATGGTCGAGGTAATTTTAATTTGGGATTGAAGGAGCAGATAGTGTTTCCCGAAATCAACTATGATAAGATTGAGAAAATTCGCGGAATGAATATCACTATCGTCACTACCGCTAAAACGGATGAGGAAGGAATCGAATTGTTGAACGCCTTTGGCATGCCGTTTATGAAAAAGTCAACCGAAGCGCGTGCCGCATAAACGAATTGTTTAACCGAAAGTATTGAAGGAGAAGATCAATTTGGCAAGACGAGCTCTCATTGAGAAGTCCAAACGAGAACCGAAATTCAAGGTACGCAAATATAATCGCTGTTCCCGCTGTGGGCGTCCCCGGGCATATTATCGCAAATTTGGACTCTGCCGTCTCTGTTTAAGAGAATTGGCATTGCAGGGACAGATCCCCGGGGTTACAAAAGCAAGCTGGTAGAGTTAGAGTACTTTTATATGGAGAAATAGCGAATGTCAATGACTGATCCAATTGCGGATTATTTAACGAGGATGCGAAATGCCATCAAGGCAAAACATACCAAAGTTGATATTCCATATTCGAGGATGAAAGAGGATATCACTAAAATTTTGCTGGAGTATCGCTACATCCAGAGCTACATCAAGATCGATGATGATAAGCAGGGCATGCTCCGCATCTATTTAAAATATGATGAGCAGGAAAAGAGTGTGATCAACGCCTTACAGAAGGTGACCCGACCTGGGCTGAAGAAATACGTCCGGGCGACTGAGATTCCTCGGGTGCTGAATAATTTGGGCATCGCTATTTTATCAACATCAAAAGGCGTGATCACGGATCGCCAGGCCCGGCAGTATGGTGTCGGTGGCGAAGTGTTGTGCTATATCTGGTAAATCAGGAAAGGGAGTATTACATTGTCGCGAGTAGGTAAAAAACCGATTGCAGTGCCCTCCGGCGTAGATATTCAGCTTGATGAACATAACATAAAAGTAGCGAAGGGCAATGTGTCTTTGCAGCAAGCGTTACATCCGGCCATCGAGATCAGTTATGAGGCGGATCAGCGGCTGATCCATGTGAAGCGAGCGACGAACAATAAACCGCATCGGGCGCTGCATGGTCTTTATCGAGCGCTGATCAATAACATGGTGTTGGGGGTGACTCAGGGATTTACGAAGCGGCTGGAAATTGTTGGCGTTGGCTATCGTGCTGAATTAAAAGGCAAGCATTTGCTGCTAAATTTGGGTTATACCCATCCGATTCTGTTTAAATTGCCGGCGGGAATTGAAGTGGTGGTGGAGAGTCCAACCAGCCTTGTGGTCAAGGGCATTGATAAACAGTTGGTAGGGCAGGTGGCCGCCAAGATTCGATCGTTCCGTCCGCCCGAACCTTACAAAGGCAAGGGAATCAAATACCAGGACGAATACATTCGTCGCAAGGCTGGCAAAACAGCCGCTTAATGTTGTTGAAGGATAATCTCGTTAAAATCATGAAAGACTAGCGCAATATGAAATCAAAGAAGAACAAGAGCGAACTGGCTCGGTTACGCAAAAAGAAACATATCCGCAAGGTGGTTTTCGGTACGCCAGAAAAACCGCGGCTGGTGGTTTTTAAAAGCCTCAAGCATATTTACGCCCAGCTGGTCGATGATACTCAGCAGCGAACCATCACCGGTGTCTCGAGTCTTACCGGCGAATTAAAAGAAGCGGTCAGCAAGGCGAAAAACCGTATGGAAGTTTCAAAAATTGTTGGTCTGGGCATCGCCAAAAAAGCGAAAGAATTAAACGTGGAGCAAGTGGTATTCGATCGCAATGGTTATATCTATCACGGTCGAGTCAAGGCGGTGGCTGATGCTGCTCGGGAAGGCGGATTAAAATTTTAACAGTCAACCAAAGTGGAGAAAATATTCGTGAAAAAAATTGAGCGCATAAGTCCCAGTGAGTTGGATTTAAAAGAACGAGTGGTGCAAATCAATCGTGTGGCGAAAGTAGTAAAAGGTGGGCGTCGCTTTGGTTTTAATGCCATCGTGGTGGTCGGCGATCGGAATGGTCATGTGGGCATTGGCCTGGGCAAGGCCAATGAAGTGACCGATGCGATTAATAAGGGCACGGAAGCGGCCAAAAAGAATCTGGTGCGAATTCCCATTATCAATGGAACGATTCCCCACGAGATCACCGCGAAATTTGGAGCGGCGAGGGTGTTCTTAAAGCCAGCCTCGCCAGGTACGGGATTAATTGCGGGTGGCCCGGTGCGAGCGGTGCTGGAAGCCGTTGGGGTCCAAAATGTGTTGACAAAATCCATGGGCTCGTCCAATGCCCAGAATGTTGTAAAGGCAACGATGCGGGCATTGGAAAGTTTGCTGGATGTCAGTGTTATTGCCCGAAAAAAAGGTTTGACTTATAAAGAAGTGTTTACTTCGCCGCTATCCTGATGGCGGTGATGAACTGCAAAGCTTGGGTAGATGATTGCTATGGCTGAAAAGAAGAACAAAAAGGTCCGAATCACCCTGAAACGTAGTCCAATCGGTCACTTGAAAAAACAGAAGCTGACGATTCGGGCTTTGGGGATTCATCGGCTGCATCAGACGGTAGAGCACAATGACACGCCGCAGATTCGGGGCATGATAAACAAGGTGAGTCACTTAGTTGAAGTAGAAGAGACTGAATAACTGCAATGAGGACGTCATGAATTTGGGAACTTTGACATACGCACCGTATTCACGCAAGAAGCGCAAACGAGTGGGCCGCGGCCAGGGATCTGGTCACGGTGGCACCAGTTGCCGTGGTGAGAAAGGCGCCGGGTCACGATCAGGCTTTAAGCATAAACGAGGCTTTGAAGGTGGCCAAACGCCCCTGCAGCGTCGGCTGCCGAAACGCGGTTTTCATAATCGCTCGCGTGAGGAGTATCAGGTGGTCAATCTGAGCGATCTGGACCGGCTGGACGATCTTACTACGATTAATCCCCAGGTGCTATTTGAGCGAGGACTGATCCGCAAAAAACATCAGAAGGTGAAAATTCTTGGGAATGGGGACATCAAACGACAGTTGGAGATCCACGCCCATGCCTTCTCGGCCTCAGCCAGAGATAAGATTGTGGCGGCACAGGGGAGGGTCGAGATTCTATGATCAAATCGTTTCAGAATGTTTTTCGTATTCCTGATCTCAAGAAGCGGATTTTCTTTACGCTGGCGTTACTGATTGTCGATCGGATTGGCGGCCACATTCCTGTGCCTGGAATTAATGGGAAAGCGCTGTTTGAGTATTTTCAACGCATGGGGGGCGGCGGCATTTTTAGTCTCTATGACATGTTTGCAGGTGGAGCACTGTTGCAGGCGACGGTCTTCGCGTTGGGTATCATGCCCTATATCTCTGCCTCAATTATTTTGCAGTTGTTGGGTGCAGTCGTTCCCTATTTTCAGAAGCTGCAAAAAGAGGGCGAGGAAGGTCGGAAGAAAATTACTCAATACACGCGTTATGGCACGGTTTTGATTAGCTCGTTGCAAGCCTACGGTTTAGCGGTTTTTCTCGAAAGCATCACCCCACTCGGCAGTCAGGCGATTGTGCCAAATCCGGGTTTTCTGTTCCGGATCATGACCACGCTGACTATGGCCAGCGGTTGTGTGCTGATCATGTGGCTGGGCGAGCAAATCACGGAGCGGGGAATTGGCAACGGTATTTCGCTGATCATTTTTACGGGAATTGTTGCACGGTTTCCCAATGCCATCGCCACCGAGATTGACCAGGTGATCGGCGGCAATCGAGGCTTGCTGGCAGAAGTGCTGTTGTTTGCCATCATGATTGCGACCGTAGCTGGGGTGGTGGCATTGACCCAGGCGATGCGGAAAATCCCGGTGCAATATGCGAAGCGAGTGATCGGACGCAAAGTATACGGCGGACAAAGCACGCATATACCGCTGCGGGTGAATACGGCGGGCGTGATGCCAATTATTTTTGCCCAATCGATCCTGTTTATTCCCAGTACGATCAAGACATTTTTCCCGGGCAGCGATTTTGTGAACACCATGGTCAGCTATTTTGAGCATACATCGGTCGTTTATTGGATCATCTATGGCGCGATGATCGTCTTTTTTACTTATTTTTACACGGCGATTGCTTTCAACCCCATCGATGTGGCTGACAATATGAAAAAATACGGTGGCTTTATTCCAGGCGTCCGACCAGGAAAAAAGACGGCCGAATTTATCGACAATATTTTAACCCGAATTACATTACCGGGCTCGATCTTTTTGGCCATTGTGGCTATTTTCCCATATTTTATTACCAAATTCAGTAATGTGTCGTTTACCTTTGCATCGTTCTTTGGCGGGACCTCACTGCTGATCATCGTGGGTGTTGCGCTGGATACGCTGCAGCAAATGGAATCGCAATTGCTCATGCGCCATTATGATGGTTTTATCAAAGGCGGCAAAATCCGTGGCCGTCGTCGTTATTAGGACTGCTAATTTGATGTCGGCGACAAGGGATTGGCTATGCGATTGATCATGTTGGGCGCACCGGGAACCGGTAAAGGAACGCAGGGCAAATTGCTCAGTGCGCGATACGGTATCCCCAATATTTCAACCGGAGATATTTTGCGGTCGGCAGTGGCGCAGCGTAGCGAACTAGGCATTCAAGCGCAATCCTACATGGATCGCGGCGAATTGGTCCCAGACAATTTAATGATCCGATTGATCAAAGAGCGACTGCAGCAAGCCGATTGTGAAGGTGGCTTTATTTTGGATGGTTTTCCACGAACCATCGAGCAAGCGGCGGCATTGGATGCAGAATTGCAGCAACAGGCCAAAGCGATTGATTGGGTATTGGATTTAGAATTAGAGACGGAAAAGATCGTAGCGCGGCTAACAAATCGGCGGGTTTGCAGCCAGTGCGGGCAGGATTATAATTTGTTGACAAATCCGCCACCAGCAGATCATCGTTGTGCAAAATGCGGCGGCACGGTTATTCAGCGATCCGATGACGCTCCGGATACGGTCCGAAATCGGCTCAAGGTTTATGAAGAAAAAACCAAGCCGCTAAAAAATTATTTCCAACAGCAGGCAAAGTTGCTTGTCGTTGACGCTGAAGGAACTGTCGAACAGATCCAGGCAAAGCTAAGGGCTATTATAGAAGAAAATAGATGATAGTTATCAAGAGCCCCCGTGAAATCGAGCAGATACGCAAGAGCTGCCAGCTTGTGGTTGAAACATTTCGACTGGCGGAAAAGATGATGGAGCCGGGGGTGGCAACGGCGGAAATTGATCGCGAGGTTGATAAGTTTATTCGAGCCAGAGGGGCACGGCCTGCCTTTAAGGGCTATCGTGGTTTCCCGGCCAGTGTATGCATTTCAATAGATGACGAAGTCGTTCACGGCATCCCGGATAAGCGGCGACTCAAGCCAGGGCAGATCGTGAGCCTGGACATTGGTGTGGAGTATGAAAGCTATTTCGGTGATGGCGCTAAAACGTATGTTATTGGGAGCATCCCCGAGCAGACCAGGCGGTTGTTAAAAATTACCCAAGAAGCGCTTTATAAAGGCATTGCCGTGGCGCGAGTAGGAAATCGGTTGTCGGATATTTCACATACGATTCAAACCCATGTGGAACAGGCGGGCTTTTCAGTGGTGCGTGATCTGGTAGGGCATGGGGTTGGCAGGAAGCTCCACGAAGATCCCCAAATCCCAAATTATGGACCGCCGAATCAGGGTCCTCGTTTGAAAGTTGGTATGGTGCTGGCGATTGAACCGATGGTCAACATGGGGGGATATGAGGTCTTTTTTGATGAAAGCGACAAATGGACCGTACGTACTGCTGACGGTTTGCCATCGGCTCATTTTGAGCACACCATTGCCATTACCGAGAACGGCGCAGAGATTTTAACATTGGGATTATGAACCGGGAGAGTTAATTTATGCCGAAAGAAGAACCAATAAAAGTCGACGGAACCATTATTGAGACTCTTCCCAATGCATCCTTTAAGGTGGAATTAGAAAGTGGCCATGTTGTGTTGGCCCATATATCAGGAAAAATGCGTATGCATTTTATAAAAATTCTACCAGGCGATAAAGTAACGGTAGAGCTTTCGCCGTACGACCTATCGCGAGGCCGCATTACCTATCGTTACAAATAAGACAGATCGAATTAAGAATTTTTATGAATATCGCAGACCATTCTGCAACAGAAAATGGAGCAGCTATGAAAGTACGATCATCAGTAAAAAAAATGTGCGAGAGCTGTAAAATCATCAAGCGCAAAGGTAGAGTCCGGGTGATTTGCAAAAATCCTCGGCATAAACAACGTCAGGGTTAATTGGGTAAAAGTTAGCAGCAGGAGGAAATTTTGGCTCGTATTGCAGGAGTAGATCTTCCCAAAGAAAAGCGGGTAGAAGTCGCATTGACATATATCTTTGGTATTGGCCCGACCTTATCCAAGGAAGTATTGAGCAAGGCGCAGGTGAATCCTGATCGCCGCGTGAAAGATTTGACGAACGATGAGATTGGACGGATTCGAACCGTTCTGGGCGACTACAAGGTTGAAGGTGGATTGCGGACAGAAATCTCCATGAACATCAAGCGACTGATGGACATTGGATGTTATCGTGGCATCAGGCATCGCCGCGGCCTGCCAGTGCGGGGGCAACGGACTCATACCAATGCTCGCACCCGATCGGGGCGACGCAGAACCGTTGGCGTCGGCAAGAAAGCAAAGGCTACTAAATAATTGGCGCATGGTTGGAATTGTGGCTGGTGAATTGGCAAGGCCGATTGTAATTGACCAATGCGGTTGCCAAGCGCTGCAACGAGCGATGATATGACCAGGAATGAACAAAACTTCGCTCGTCAAATAACCAAAGATAAAATAACGGAGCACAGGCAGCGCTGCAATTGAAAATGATGCGTTCAGTCTGATAAATGGATCAGCGCCATTAGCAGCTTAAAAAGTTTTTAGAGAATTATGGGTTTCATATTAAAAAATATGGTGGAGGTTTAACTTGGCAGCTCCAAAAGCGAAACGGACGAAAAAACGAGAAAAAGTTGAAGCGACAGGCGTCGCTCATATTAAAGCGACCTTTAATAACACCATCATAACATTGACCGACAATTACGGCAATGTGATCTCTTGGGCATCGGCGGGCCGCGTAGGATTCAAGGGTTCGCGAAAAAGCACCCCCTTTGCAGCGCAATTGGCTGCTGAAGCTGCAGTGAAAGAGGCGATGGAATTGGGTTTGCGCCGGGTAGAAGTGCTGGTAAAAGGTCCTGGTTCGGGTCGAGAACCTGCAGTGCGATCGATTCAGGCCGCAGGATTGGCCATCACAGCGATCAAAGATGTGACACCGATCCCACATAATGGCTGTCGTCCGCCCAAGCGACGGCGTGTTTAAATGATCAATTCATTTTTCATTAACAACCAGTGGAGGTTTAATATAGATGGCAAGATATAGTGGACCAGCTTGCAAACAGTGTCGGCGGGAAGGTCAGAAACTATTTTTGAAGGGGATCAAGTGCAACACGAATAAATGCCCCTTTGAACGCAAGGGCTATGCTCCAGGGCAGCACGGTCGAACACGTCGTTTTAAGCAATCGGAATATGGCGTGCAGTTACGTGAGAAGCAGAAAGTGCGTCGCATCTACGGCATTCTGGAACAGCAATTTAGCAATTATTTTGAGAAGGCCGAGCGAATGAAAGGCGTCACCGGCGAGGTATTGCTGCAACTGCTGGAAAGGCGCCTGGACAATGTGATCTACCGCCTGGGCTTTGCGCCTTCGCGGAAGACTGCACGGCAGTTGGTCCGACATCGGCACTTTATGGTAAATGATAAAATTGTCGATATCCCTTCGTATTCGCTGCGAGCTGGCGATGTAGTTAAAGTGCAGGACAAAAGCAAAAAGCTGGCGGTGATCCATTCGTCACTCCGAAAAATCAAGGATGATCGTCAATATTCCTGGCTGAGTCTGGATAAGGCCAATTTGACCGGGACCTTTTTGAGCGTGCCCAATCGAGTCGATATTCCAGATCCAATCAATGAATCCTTGATTGTCGAGCTTTATTCAAAGTAATTTAGCGTGATGATGACCCACCAGCCCGTACGGGCGCGTGGGGCCTAAAAATAGATAACCTCAATCAATGAGGAGTAACATTAATGAATTGGCCAAATTTTCGGATGCCTGAAGGCATCGAATTAGATGAAGCAACATATACCAACACGTATGGCAAGTTTATTGTTCAGCCGCTGGAGCGCGGTTTTGGGGTAACGATCGGCAATGCCCTGCGCCGGGTGCTTTTGTCATCGTTGCCTGGTGCGGCGATTACCTCCGTGCGGTTTGAGGGCGTGTTGCATGAATTTTCAACCATTCCCGGTGTGGTGGAGGATGTCGCTGAGATCATTTTGAATTTGAAACAGGTGCGCTTTAAGCTCATCAATAAGCGGCCGGATAAGGTGGTGCTGGAGCTAACTGGCCCCCGGGAAATCAAAGCCATCGATCTGCAGAATGGCACCACTGACTTTGAGATTCTGAATCCTGACTTGCATATTGCAACTCTTAATGAGGATGCGAACTTCCGCGCCGAATTTAAAATCGGTCGGGGCAAGGGATACGTTACCGCAGAAGAGAATAAACTGCCCGATCAACCCATTGGTACGATCCCAATTGATGCCATTTATTCACCGGTGACTCGTGTGGGTTTTAAGGTAGAAAACACCCGCGTCGGCCAAAAGGTCGATTATGAGCGGCTGATTCTGGAAATCGAAACGGATGGCAGTATTACGCCAGACGATGCCTTAACCTATGCAGGGAAGATCCTCAAAGATCACATTTTGCTGTTTATTAATTTTGATATTGAGCCGGAACAGGAAGAAAGCCCTGAAATCGATGAAGAAGTGATTCGTATTCGGAAGCTGCTCAAGATGAGCGTTGATGAGTTGGAACTATCGGTGCGTTCACACAACTGCCTGATGGCGGCCAATATCAAAACCATCGGCGATCTGGTGCGGCGCGATGAACAGGAGATGCTAAAGTTTAGAAATTTCGGTCGCAAGTCGCTGTCCGAATTGACCAAGATTCTAGAAGAAAAGGGGCTCTATTTTGGAATGGATGTAGACAAATACCTGAAATCAGAGAATTATTGATCGAGTGAAGGAATGCAGTTATGAGACATCGCAAATCATTCAATAAATTGGGTCGCACCGCCAGTCATCGAAAAGCATTGTTGTCCAATCTGACAACCGAGCTATTTTTACATAAACGCATCAAAACTACCCAGGTCAAAGCAAAAGCCCTACGGCCACTTGCCGAGCGACTGATCAGTTTTGCCAAAGAGGGCACACTAAGCGCCCGACGTCAGGTGCTCAGGACCGTCCGCAATAAAAAGGTCATAAAAGAATTGTTTGATGAAATTGCTCCGGTGTTTGCGTCGCGCAATGGTGGCTATACGCGCATTATCAAACTCGGTCGTCGATCTGGCGATGGCGCCGAAGTAGCTTATTTAGAATTGGTAGGCTTCGAAGGGGTAAAGAAAGAGAAGAAAGAGAAAAAAGAAAAAAAGACCATAGAGACCAAGGAAAAGGAAGAAAAGAAGGCGACCGAAACTGAATCGACTGCGGTTGAATAGACCCAAAGGAAATAAAACATGCTATAGGGCAGCTCAATGGAGCTGCCCTTTTTTTTAGAAAAGAGCGCAGCAAGAGTGCAGTTGTCGGTGATGTGGCAAGGCGTTATTGGCGGCAACGGTTTTACAACCCTGCAGGTAAAAGCCGCTGATTTCTATGACCATTGGTTTATTTCTCTCCTGGCTCCCATACGAGAATATCTTTTGCTACTTCTTCCGCCAGCGCAATCTGAGTGTGATTGAGTCGGATGACAAACACCGGGAACTTTTGGTGAATCCAGATTTCGATTCCGGGGCGAATCCCAAGCTGGGTCAGTTGATGCATTCGGGCATTGGATTGGGTATTGATATAAGCCACGCGTGCCTTTTCACCAATTTGTAATTCCGTAATGTTCCGGATCGCGGTTTTAATTGCGCTTTTGGCGTCACGACAACAAGCTCCAGGAGGTATGGGCAGGCCATGGGGACAGGCCTTGGGATGCCCCAGCAAAGTACAAATGGCATCGATAATTTCGGGTACCACAATATGCTCGAATTCACAGGCACCTGTTTCGGCGTGATCTAAATTCATATTGAGAACATCGGTCAATAGCCGCTCTGCCAGCCGATGGGACCGAATGAGTTGCACGGCCTGGGCTTGGCCCTTGCTGGTAAAACGAAATTCTGCATCCGTTGCTTCGATGTAGCCTTCCTTTTTAAGCGCTTCAGCAATCGATGGCTGCCAATCATCTTGTAGATCAACGAGAAACTTTTTAAGATTAGTTCCATGTCGTTCTTGCATGTGCCACAAAATTTCCAGGTACTCTTCGATTTTTTTCTGATGCCCGCGCTGATAACGATGATGATGCTGAAAGGCTTTGCTTTTCCGTGGTGAACTAAAACGCATCTAATAATCCTCCAATCGCTGAAATATTTAAAAAGTAATTCATCAATCCGCCGACCAAGAAGGCGGAGCAGGTGATGATAAATACCATTATCATTGCTTTCCTGAGTTTCAATGATTTGATGATCGCCATGATATCAGAAATGCAAGGCACGAACAGCGTCAGTACGATGATGGCCACAATGAGCTGTTTCGATGTCAATTCGGCATTTCGAACCATGTCCATGACCAAGACGGCGCCCGCCTCAGACCGAGCCAGACTTAGCACCAATGCCTCTGAAAATTTGATGGGAAGATCCAAAAATGAGACAATAACTGGACGCAGGAGCCATTCTAGAATTTTCATGCCGCCGGTTTCGTGCAATAAAAAGAGCACGAAGGCACCAAATAGAAACAGCGGCACCGCTTCTTTGATAAACCACAGCGTGCGATGATAGGTCTTTTGTAGCAGTAGCGTGAAATCCGGCAGCCGAATCGGCGGAATTGCGATAATAAAATCTGGCTGTGGCTCTTTGGGCAGCAGCCGATTCAGAATTAATCCCGCGGCGATTTCGATGACGAACAGAACGCTAATCACCATCACAAGAACGACGATGGGTTGCAGCGCCAGCACGGCCAGAATGATGCTCATCTGGCTGGAACACGGAATGGCCAGACCGATTAGAAAAATGGCGATATATTTCTCTTTTTTAGAATCCAGAATTTTCGTGGACAACGTGGCCATGGTTTTGCAACCAAATCCCAATACCAATGGCAGAATCGCTTTGCCCGATAGACCAACTTTCTGGAACACGCGGTTGGTGAGCACAATCAAATTGGTGAGATAACCGATGTCCTCGATAAAATTGAGAACCAGGAAAAAAAGGGTGATGATAGGTAGCACAGTGCCAATTGCGTTGAATAAGCCGGTAGTAAGCAGCCCGTAATCTCCCACCAGCAGCCGTTGCACCAGTGGCCAGGGAATCAGACGCTCCAGATAGTTGGTGAGCGGATTGAAAACAAATTCATCTAATCGCGTGACGAGATAGACAGCCCCCAATTTTCCAACCAAGAGATAGGTAATAGCGATTATGACGAATACAATAAGCCAACCATACCAGGGATGACGGGACCATTCACCGAATTTCTGCAGGCCCAAAATGGTCAGATGTCGTTTTCGTTTCAGGGTCTGGCTGGCTAAGTCCTGCACCCAGGCTTGCTGGGAGTTTAATATTGCCATGGCCGGATTGAGAAAATGCTTATCAAGAAAAATATTCATATAGTTCAAGGCATTTTCTTTGAGTTCCGGACCGTAATGGTCATCAAGCCACTGTCGAGCGTAGGGATCGTTAAGAACCAGCAATGAGAGCAAAGCATGGGATGGCTTATTTTTCGCAGGAAACAACAGGTGCAGATCATGATACAATTGCTCCACTAAGGCTGGATAGCGAATGAAGCTTGAAGGAGGACTCAAGCGGTTCATGGCCTTATTGAGAGCGTCGATGCCTCTGCCTTCGGTGGCAACGGTTTCGATGACTGGAACCCCTAATTTTGCTGTAAGCAGTCTGGCATTGATGCGCACTCCCTGGCGGGCGGTTTCATCAATCATATTTAGAACCAATATTAAGGGGATCCGCAGTTCCAACAATTGGGCAGTCAGCAACAAGGATTGTTCCAGATTAGCCGCCTCGACGACTTGAATAAGAATTTCTGGGTGCGAGTGAAAAATTAGATCGCGGGTGATTTGAGCTTCTTCCGAGGGGTGATCGAGGCGATAGATGCCGGCGGTGTCGATGATCTCGAATGGCTTGCCATTCAAATCGATAGTACCCGTATTGAGTTCAATCGTGGTAAAAGGATAATTGGCAGTAATAGCATACTTGCGAGCAAGCTGATTAAATATGGATGTCTTGCCGACATTGGGATTGCCGACAATGAGAATCACATTTTTATGAAATTGGATTCGATTAACATCAGCAGAAGCTATGTCTGGATATTGAGGCTGTTTTTTTGTTGTTGACATTGGGCGCAAATTCCAAAAATTTCCAATTTATGGGTTCGTATGCTGAATTGATATTGTTGCGCGATTCGCCGTTTTTCTTGCTCAATAGACTGACATTGGAATTCCATGATTTTACCGCAATCGGTACAGATTAAATGGTCATGCAGTGGCGTATGCAGCGGCAGTAACTCAAAATAGCCCCGCTTTTCACCGAATGAATGCTCCCGCAAAATGCCGCTATCGACCAGAAGTCGCAGAGTGCGATAAACCGTAGCGATACCAATGCTACGATCGATCTTTAGCATTTGGGGATAGATGTCGTCGATAGTGAAATGGCCTTTGGTCTGCATGATGAAATCGACAATCAGATCGCGGCGTTTGGAAGATTTAAGTTTGCGGGTCGCAATGAAATCTTGATAACGGCGCTTGAATTCTGTTAGCATCATCGACTCCCAGGGCAAAGTGAAATTGATAATAATTATCATTATTAATGTAGCAAATGTATTTGAATTAATCAATAGTTTTTTGATCCGGGCGTCAGATGCAGCTTCAATTCTAGCGCAGAAATGCAGCGTAAATGAAATTTGAAAAAAATAAAATTTTTTGTTGACAATTATGTTTAAATTTTATATAATTAGTTTGACATCCTAACAAACAGTAACAGTCTTGCTTGTTCCAAATATCGGAACTGGCAACCGGCGGGAGGCCCGAATCCATCGCGTCGAGAATCAAGCGCCTCATGCCCATTAGTTATCGATCTGTGCTAAATAGTCGTTATAATTCTATGCCATTAGACGACCGAAAGGCTGTTCACACCTCTTGCTACTCTTGTTTACCTGCATTCCATTCTTTTTATCGTTTCATCCATTCGCTCCTGCAGCCTTGCCTGCTAATGGTAACTTTTCAATTAATCAAAAATCCTTTACTTTAAGGAGAGGCCTGTCCTATGAGAAAGTTGATTCTTTGTTTCAGTGTCCTGCTGCTGTTAGCAGCTCAACCGATAATGGCTGGCGTGACCGGAAAGATAGCTGGTGTGGTCACCGATTCTGAAAATGGCCAGCCCCTGCCAGGCGCTAACATCGTTATCGAAGGCACGATGATGGGGGCCGCGGCTGATCTCAAAGGATATTATGTCATTTTAAACGTTCCACCTGGCACCTATACGTTGAAAGCCACCATGATGGGCTATGCAAATTTAACTGCAGCCAATGTGCGTGTCAGCATTGATCTTACTACGACTGTAGATTTCAAAATGAAATTGCAGGCCATCATGGGCGAGGAAGTGCAGGTTGTGGCTGAACGGCCAGTGGTGCAAAAAGATGTTTCAGCGAGCCAGGCCAACCTGAATGCCAAAGAGATCCAATCGCTGCCGGTAGTCAGTGTCGCCAGTGTGGTAGCTCTGGAAGCTGGCGTGCAGGGATTGACCATTCGTGGCGGTGGCGCCGATCAGACTGCGTTTATGGTGAACGGCTTTACGCTTCGAGATGAGCGAAACAATCAGCCCTATACGGCGATAAGCTACACCTCCATCGATGAAATCCAAATTCAAACCGGTGGCTTTAATGCTGAATACGGCAACATGCGCGCGGGTCTGATTCACGTAGTCACCAAAGAAGGCAAAAAAGACCAGTATCACTTCGGTTTGCTGACGCGTTACAGCCCGCCGGCAAAGAAGCATTTTGGCCATTCTCCCTCGTCCTGGGATTCCTACTGGATTCGGCCGTATGTGGATAATGCGGTTTGTTGGACCGGCACCAAAAATGGAGCCTGGGATGAGTACACGCAAAAGCAATATGTTGAATTTGAAGGGTGGAATGCGGTTTCAGCAAAAACCTTGAAAGATGATAATCCGGATAACGATTTGACTCCAGCAGCCGCGCAACAGGTGTTCCTGTGGGAGCATCGGCGCAAATTGGACATCTCCAAGCCCGATTATAATGTTGACATGAGTTTTGGTGGGCCGGTGCCATTTATCAGCGAACCGTTGGGCAATCTTCGGTTCTTTGCTTCGTATCGCGATGCGCGAGATATGTACATCGTGCCGCTGTCGCGCGATGCCTATCGCGATTACAATGGACAACTGAAAATTACCTCGGACATTGGCGAAGGCATGAAACTGATGATCGACGGCCTCATTGGAAGGCAGAGTGGTACCAATGATAATAACTCCGGTGAGCCTGGGATTTTTAGTGATTCCTGGAGCATTGCCAGTGCGCTGAGCAATGGCCCAAAATACATCGATGGCAGAATGTACGGCACAGATTATTGGTGCCCGTCTACCGTCACTCGGACCAACTTTGGCGCCAAATTTACCCATGTGCTCAGTCCGAAAACTTTTTATGAAGTCACCCTGCAACGTTTTCAATCCAGTTACAATACCAATCCCGGCACTCCACGAGATACCTCCCGGGTCTACAAATTTGGCGACAACTATTATATCGATGAAGCGCCTTTTGGCTATCAGCCCGCACCCAGCACCGGCATTGTGGGCCTGCGCATGGGAGTGGGAATGAGCAACTCGCGCGATAGCAGCCGCGTGACCGTCTATACCACCCGCTTCGATATGACCAGTCAGCTTGATCGCTTCAACAATTTGAAGGGTGGCGTTGAATTTATCTACACGGATAATAATGTGAATTATGCGTCAGTGGACATTTTTCTGCCCAGCGGCCGCTCTCAATCAAAATGGCACACCTATCCGGTTCGCGCCGCGATCTATCTACAGGATAAATTGGAATTCGAGGGGATGATTGCTAATGTGGGCTTACGGCTTGATTATTCCCATGCCGGCGGCGAGTGGTACGCGTACGATGATCCCTGGAACAAGGCATTTTCGGCCAAATATTCTACGGGCATTGATACCCTGCTGGATAAAGAACCCACCAAGCGCATCTTTAACTTGAGCCCCCGGCTGGGTATTGCCTTCCCCATCACTATCAATAGCAAACTTTACTTTAATTATGGACATTTTCGACAGTTGCCAACACCGGAAAATCTCTATCTGCTGCGTCGCGAAACCGCTACCAAATATGTGATGCGGATCGCCAGCCCCAACAATCCACTGCCCAGAACCGTAGCCTATGAGTTGGGGTATGAGCACAATCTATTCAATCAGTTTTTGGTGCGGGTTGCCGGTTACTACCGGGATTCTTCGTTGCAGCCGCGTGCGGTGACCTATCAACGAGATGATGGAACAGTGAATTATTCGGTTAGCAAGCCCTATAACTATCAGGACACGCGCGGTTTTGAGGTGACGTTGCGTAAAAATCGCGGCAACTGGATCCAGGGATTTGTCAACTACACCTATGAAGTCACGACGGCTGGCAATTTTGGCTTTAGCACTTACTCCAATAATCCCGCTGTGATGCGACGTATTGAATCAGAAACCTGGCGCAGTTATCAGGAAAAACCGGTGCCAAGGCCGTATGCCCGGGCCGATTTTGATTTCTTTATGCCACAACAATTTGGCCCAAAATTGCTGAATATTTATCCATTGGCGGATTGGCGGCTGAATGTGTTAGCTACCTGGCGGTCGGGTTATCATTTTACCTGGACCGGCGGCGGCTCGATTCCTGGCATTGAAAATAATGTGCAATGGAAAGATTACTATAATGTTAATATTAAATTCAGCCGAAATTTCCGCATTGGCACGGCCAATGTCGAGTTCTTTGTGGATATTTCGAACGTGTTCAATTTCAAGTATATGACGCAATACGGCTTCGTGGATTCTCCCGATTATATCGCCTATATGAAGTCGTTACATCTGCCGGCCAAGATCGGCGACGAATTGGGTTATGGCAATATCCCTGGCAATGACCGACCGGGAGATTATCGGACTGTACCGTATGAACCCTACGATCCCAACGATCCTGATGAAGCGCGCAAGAAACGAATTTTGGAGACGAAAGCCTATATCGACATGCCGAATCAGCAGTTCTTCACGTTCCTTGATCCGCGGGATATTTTCTGGGGAATTCGAATGTCGTTCGACATCAAATAAAAGAAATGAATTGCATTTTGCCAGATAACGACACCGGCGGATCGAAAGCTCTGGCCAACCACGATAAACGATATTTGAAAGATGACTGCTTTAAGGCCTACAGGGATACAGTCCGCTGGACAAGTAGCAAACGATAAATCGCTATGGTGTTTCATTAAACCTTGAGGACGCTATGAATAAACAAATTTTTGAAAAGAAACGGATGCGATGGGGCGTGCTTATCGGCGTTATAATTTTCGCGCTGAACCCGTTTCTGGCCAACGCTCAATTTGCAGTCAAATGGCTGGCTGTTGGCTCGCTGCATAACTGGTATTCGGAAATCGGTTCCGAAATCGAGCATGGGAATTTGAAAGTGCAACAGTGCGGGATGCAATGGGAGGGTATCTACCGTTATCAGGACATGCAAGCAGCCAAGGCCTTCTGGATCGGCTGCAAGAATTTCACCGATGAAAAAGGCGTCTTTTACCCGTATAAAGTGGTGCATGTCGGTCCACGAGTGACCGGCGCCAATGAATTTTTCCCGGTGAAATTCGAGATGTATAGCCGCTTTGAACCGCCCAAAACGACAGTTGACTTAATCGAGACCTACGAAAAGCGGGTGGATAATGATGGTGTCGATCCAACGCTGAAAGCCGATCGCATGATTTTGAATATCACCAATAACCAGATCGGCATTACCACCACCCGCAAGATCATGCAATTCAGCCATCCCTATCATGATAATTATATCATCTGTGAGTACACCTTTACCAACACGGGTAATGTCGATGATGATCCGGAGATTGAATTGCCGAATCAGACGCTGGAGGATGTTTATTTCTTTTTCCAATTTCGTTGGGCGGTATGCCGTGAAACGCGTTATCTTATTGGCAATGCGACAGGCTGGGGCATTAATTTGATGCTGGATGCGCGAGGCGACGGTGTGATGCCCGATCCTCCCAATGAACAATTCCGGGCGCAATTTGGTTGGCATGGCAAATATCCGCCATTTACGCAATATGACAATTTAGGCGCGCCGATCTGGAATCCGGCGGGATCGGCTGGATACATTGGTTCGGCGGATACGGTTGGTCGGCTTGGCTCAGCACAGTTCATTGGTGTAGTCACGCTGCATGCCGACCGCTCGGCCACGGACCCGACCGATGATCCGGGCCAGCCATCCACTACGACATACGAATCTTCCGATGCGCCCAATACCTCGCAGAACGATCCCTACAATGTGGCGCGCATGGAATCCGAATACGGCTGGATGTCCAAAGGCCACATGTCGCCGCGGCATGCCTGGAAAGTGGAACCGTCGGGCAACTTCGCCGAGCCCACCGGCGATCCAGCATTGGGGACTCCCGGTGGATTTTCTGCTTGCAATGGCTATGGACCTTACACCTTGCGTCCCGGCGAGAGCGTTCGCATCGTTTGGGCGGAGGCAGCCGCGGGTTTAAGCCGCGAAAAGTGCATTGAGATTGGCAAGCAATTCAAGACCGGCCAGATTAGCGCCAAAACGAAAAACGAATGGGTGCTGAGTGGCCGGGACTCGCTCTTTCAAACGTTCCGACGTGCGATTGCCAATTATCAATCCGGATATGCCATTCAACAACCACCAAAGCCGCCCAGTGTTTTTCGAGTCAATGGCGGTGGCGATCGCATCATGCTGAATTGGGAAGTTTATGAAGAAAATGACCCAGAAAGAACGGGTTTTGAAATTTATCGGGCCAAAGGCCAGTACGACAGCACCTACCAATTGATCCATCGCGCCGGACCCGATGAGCGGAGTTTCAATGATACCGTTTTGGAGCGGGGTGTTTCCTATTTTTATTATATTGTTTCCACCGGCAACGAAATTCCTGCTGATCCAACGCTTAATATCCCTGCAGACATTTTGCGCAGTAGCCGGTACTACACCCAAACTTATGATCCGACCAATCTGAAACGTCCGGCTGGCGAATCGTTGAGCCAGATTCGGGTAGTGCCGAATCCCTACAACATCTCGGCCGATCCGAATCGCCTGCTCTTCCCAGGGGAAAGTGATAAATTGGCATTTTACAATATTCCCGGGCAATGTACGATCAAAATTTATACCGAAACCGGGGAATTGATCAAAACCATCGAGCATACCGATGGCAGTGGCGATGCCTATTGGTCCTGCACCACCGAGTATCAGCAGATCGTCGTTAGTGGCGTCTATATTGCTGTGGTGACGGACAATGTCACTGGTCAGAGTCAGGTTGTAAAATTCTTAATCATTCGCTAATGAATTCACATCACAAAGCAGAATGGATGGACCTATGAAAAAATATATGCAATCAATCGTGCTGGGCTGGCTGCTTTTGTGCTGGCTGGCTCCTGCAGGCTTCGGTCAAAAGTTGCAGAAACTGGCACAAACTGGAATGAAGTTTCTCAATGTGACCACCGATGCTCGAATCAGCGGACTGGCTGACGCCATTACCGCGGTGGAAGGCTATTCCACATCGATGTTTTTCAATCCCTCTGGCATGGCCAAAATGTCGAACGTTGCCGATTTTTCGTTCGGCCGAATTGACTGGATTGCGGACATTCAATATTTATATGGCAGTGCAGCCTTCAGTCCCGCCAATGGCCGTTACGGCGTTTTTGGGTTTACGGCGATTTCGGTGGATTATGGTACATTTATCGGCACGATTCGTGATGACGATCCCGCCAATGAATTAGGTTATGTCGAAACCGGTAACTTCAGTCCCAGCGCCATGGCATTTGGCATCGGATACTCCAAAGCGCTCTCCAGCAAATTCTCGGTGGGTGGCAATATAAAATATGTTGTTCAGGACATGGGCAGCAGCATCATCGGCCTGAGCGGTGCCGCCGCGGATGGCAACTACACCCGCAAAAGCTATTCGGCCTCTGTTTTTGCCTTTGACTTTGGAGTACTCTATAACACAGGCTTCCGGAGTTTGAATATCGGCATGTGCATCCGCAACTTCTCAAAAGAAGTGACCTATGAGGATGAAGGCTTTCAGTTGCCATTGATTTTCCGTATTGGAGTCGCGATGGATTTGCTGGATATTTATCCCGTTTTGGGCAAAGAAAACAATTCGCTGCTGCTGAGTATCGATGCCACGCATCCACGGGATTATCAGGAGCAAGTTAACATTGGATTGGAATACCTCTTTTTCAAGACCTTTGCCATTCGGCTGGGATATTCTGCTCCAAACGACGAATACGGTTTCTGCACCGGGGTCGGCTTCCAGCAAAGCTATCGCAATCATCTGCTGGCGTTGGATTATGCCTATACTCCCTTTGGTGCCTTTAATGATGTGCATCGGTTTTCAGTGCATTTCGCATTATAGGCGGCAGGTACAACGGGCAATTTCTAAAGAGGTATTAGAGAGATTGAATTCTGTGGGGTTATAATGAGCAGACCATTATCTCTAATGAGGACCTGGGAATTGCTTTTTTTGAAGACAGCATTGGTTGCCTGGAGGAAATATTTTTAGGTCTTAGCAAGCAAATGCAATTGAATGCTGACGGTTCTGGTGGGGATGCGGCCTGAAATTGATTTTGCGCGACCTTAGTCGAGATGGTCGTTACATGACATCTGTTTCAAGAAAACCCAGGAATGATCAGGCCTGTTTCCTTATTTCAAATTACGACTAATTGCTCATCGCCATAAAATTCACTTGACAAATAGTTAAAAAAGGTTTATATTTTCTAATCTAAATTTCTCTATCGATTGATGACAATTTAAGCTATGCTTAGTCCAACCTCTACATTTTTTCTTTGGAACTTCTTCTATGGAGTTAGAATGCCTTTGTTTTTTCCCTCTAAGGTTGCAACATCCAATTTTGTTAATTCATTTTTAGTTACTTTAAAAAACCAGTTACATTTCCAGAATCTTGGAAGGGAGTCAGGATTATGAAGAGATTGTTTCTTTTCCTCATTGCAATCATCGTCATTGCTGCGACCGCGGCCCTGGCAGGGGTGACCGGAAAAATTGCCGGTGTGGTTATCGATGAAGAGACCAGTCAACCCTTGCCCGGAGTGAATATCGTTATTGAAGGAACGATGATGGGCGCGGCTGCTGGCATCTCTGGCAATTATGTGATCTTGAATGTGCCGCCTGGAACATATACGCTAAAGGCGACCATGATGGGCTACTCCGCAGTGACAATGACCAATGTCCGCGTGTATATTGACCAAACCACCACCGTCGATTTTAAAATGAAAGCCGAGGTGTTAGCCGGTGAAGAGGTTACAGTGGTCGCTGAGCGTCCCGTAGTGGAAAAAGATGTGGCCGCCAGCAAAAAAAATATCAGCACCGATCAAATCGCTACGTTGCCGGTTACCACTGTCAATGAAGCCCTGGGTTTGCAGGCCGGTATTACATCAGGCCTGGGTATTCGCGGTAGCGGTGCCGACCAGGCGATGTTCATGGTCGATGGAGTGGTTTTGAGGGACGAACGAGACAACAAGCCCGTTACTTCTGTTCCGCTGAGTGCCGTGCAAGAGGTTTCGGTGCAAACCGGCGGCTTCAACGCCGAGTATCAGAATGTACGTTCGGGCGTGGTGAATGTGGTTACGAAAGAGGGGTTGAGCGATCGCTACACGGCGACTATGACCATGAAATATCGGCCGCCCGCACCCAAGCATTTTGGCATTTCACCCTACGATCCAAATTCCTATTGGCTTCGGCCATATCTCGATCCCGCGGTTTGCTGGACCGGTACTCAGAACGGGAATTGGGACCTGTACACGCAACGCCAGTATCCCAAATTCGATGGTTGGAATACAGTGTCGCAGCGAACGTTGCAGGATGACGATCCCAACAATGATCTTACCCCCGAGGCGGCTCAGCGATTATTTTTATGGGAGCATCGGAAGCAAGGCGATATCGACCAGCCGGATTATAATGTGGACGGTGGCTTTGGTGGCCCGGTACCGTTCATTAGCAAATATCTGGGCAATCTCCGCTTTTTCGCCTCAGCACGACAAGAACAGGATATGTATCTGATTGAGCTGTCGCGAAAGGCGCTGACCAATCGGAGCGGTATGCTTAAGCTTACGTCAGATATTAGCGAGGCAATGAAACTAACGGTCATGGGCTTGTATGGCGAGATATATGGCGTCTCATCGTCTTTCTCTGGTGGCACCAGCTATATGGAGACACCGGAGGATGTGGCGTCCACGATGATCACGGGCAGCTTTACCACGCCCTCCCGAATTTATACCAACATCTATTTTTCGCCTACGGCTCAATTTTACAATACCATTTCCGCCAAATTCACCCATCTCATCAATCCCACTACTTTTTATGAAGTTCAATTGAAGCGTAGCGGAAAAATCTATCGCACCGAGCCGGGGCGCTATCGTGATTATAGCAAAACCTACGAGATTTTCCCGGGCTATTTAATCGACGAACGGCCATTTGGATTCGAGGAAGGACCCGTGTTCGGAACCGGCGATGGCAACTTCATCATGGGTGGTCCGATCAGTGTGTCTCGCGACTACAGCGAGATCTCGACCTATACCGCACGCGCTGACCTGGTGAGTCAGATCGATTCATGGAATCAGCTAAAAAGCGGTATCGAATTCATCCACGACCGCTTCGATATGGCATTCGGTCAGGTAAATAAATATCTGCCCGAAGGCAATACCTGGACCTATATTAAGCAAAATCCATTTCGAGGCTCGCTATACATTCAGGATAAAATCGAGGTGGGTGGCTTCATCTCCTCGCTCGGATTGATTATGGAATATAGCAATCCCAATGGCAAGTGGTTCGATGTCGATATGTACGATCGGAATTTCTTTAAATTCCGTCCCGAGGATGAAAGTCAGTACAAAACCAAAAGCGTCAAAGGGCGATTTACGGTCAGCCCGCGTCTGGCAATTTCGCATCCCATCACCAACAACTCGAAACTCTATTTCAACTATGGTCACTATCGCCAGATGCCGACCTCGGAACGCTATTATCGCAATCAGCGCAACCTGACCGAAAAGATGGAATACTTCGGAGATCCCACGATCCCATTGGCGAAAACGGTCTCCTACGAGTTGGGTTATGACCAGGCCATTATGTCGGATTATTTGCTGCATCTGTCCGCTTACTATAAAGATATTTCCGATCAGGAATATTGGATTCGGATTATCAGCGATATCAAAAATTTCGACTATTATAAATTGACCAACAACAGCTACGAGGACATTCGTGGCTTTGAATTCGACCTGACCAAGAGTACAGGGCGCTGGTTCACTGGCAATTTGAATTATGAGTATCGCGTGGGAACTTCAGGATACTTTGGCAAGCGCGAAGTTCATGACGATCCTGCGGCGCAGCGGGATTTCGACTTGAAAAATCCCAAGCAGTCGAAGCCACGACCGCGGCCTCGCTTCAAAGCCTATTTCGATATTCACACTCCCAGCAAAATCGGCCCGGAATTTATGGGGCAACAAATCCTGAGCGATTGGCACTTGAATCTGTTGGGTAACTGGACTGCCGGTTTATGGGATACCTGGAATCCCAACAATGTCCCTGGCATCGAGTACAACGTCCAATGGAAATCCGATTACAATATCGATCTAAAATTATCCAAGACGTTTGTCTTCAAAGACCTGGATGTAAAATTCTTTATGGACATTTTCAATGTGTTCAACTTTAAGCACTTCTCGCGGCTGTCCTATTTCGATACTTTTGATAGGAATTATTACCTGAAATCGCTGCATCTGCCGCGAAACATCGCTGATAAATTGAAATATGAAAATATTCCCGGCAATGACCAATTGGGCGATTACCGGAAAACAGGCGTCGAATACGTGCCAATGGAGTGGGTAGCCGATTATACCCAATTTGCCAATCCCAATCCCAGAGTCATCTATTATGATGCCAATACCCAGAAGTATATGGAGTTCGTGGATAATAACTGGCGTCAGGTGGAACAAAAGCGTATCGATAAGATCCTTGAAGACAAAGCCTATATCGATATGCCGAACCAGACCTATTTCACATTTTTGAATCCGCGGACCATCTTTTGGGGAATCACGATCAATTATAAATTTTAGGTCAGAACAATGGCTATCATGCTGATCCACCCATTGGGCGTGATAGTTGGATTTCAGAAATCGCAATTTAAAATAAAGGAACAGATATGAAAGCAAACCGTTCTCTCACCAGACTCTCGCTCATTGTGATATTATGTTTGAGCAGTGTTACCATGGTTTTGGGTGATGAAACCAAGTGGCTGGCCGTGGGCATGCTGCACGAGTGGTACTCCAGCATGGGCTGCGAAATCGAAGTGGGTCGCCGGCATTTGGTTTCTGACCAGCAGGATGGCCTGCGCTGGCCAGCGCAGTTCAACTGGCAGGATTGCAAGGCCGCCAAAGCGCTGTGGATTGGCGCCAAAAATTATAATGATCCCCTGGCTGGCAAAACGTTCGATTATAAAGTCGTCCATATCGGCCCCCGCGTGTGGGATGAAAAGAATGAATTCATGCCCCAGCAATTCAAATTGATCGGTCGTTTCGAACGGCCCCGGGTTTATGTGGATGATACGCCGGCTGGTTTTTTGGACTACATGGATGCCGTGGATGAAGTCGATCCCAATGCGGTCACTGATCGCATTCTTTACAATGTTGTCAATACCGGTATTGGCATCACGGAATATCGAACGATCTATGCCTTCAGCCAACAGTTTCATAATAACTACTTCATTTATGATTACGTTTTTAAAAACACCGGCATTATTGATAACAAGGGCACGGTGAATGTCCAGACCCTGCAGGATGTGGTGTTCTTCTTTCAATACCGCTACACCGCTGCGCGGGAAACCGGTCCCTATGGCTACTATTATCTGCCACAATCTGCGGCCTGGGGGCATTGCACCATGAACGATACCATGCTGGTCTATGACCAACAGACTGGCCAGCCGTATCTGAGTGAATTTTCCTGGACCGGTAAACATTCTAAAGCGACGTTTGATTGCACCGGTGGACCCAATGGCTCGGCTGGTGGCGATGGGCACCTGGGTGGCGCTCAATTTACGGGCAATTTGGTGTTGCATGCTGATAAATCCGCCCAGGATAAGTCGAATGATCCCAATCAGCCGACTACAACGCAATTTTTGGGTTCCGATGTGCCGATCACCTCGTCCAATGATCAATTTAATGCGGCTAAAATGGCTGAGGAGTATGCGGCAATGACCGCCGGCCATCCACCCGTGATGCATGCGGATGCCGTGGGTGATGGCTTTGCCGATGTTTGGGGTGGTACGCCCGGCGGTTTTTCGCATTGTTTGGGTTTTGGCCCCTACACATTAGCTCCCGGCGACAGTATTCACATCGTGATTGCTGAAGGCATCGATGGCCTTTGTCGGGACTCCTGTTACACTATTGGCGCTCGTTGGCTGAAGGGGCAGCCGCCTTTCCGCCTGCCCAATGGCAGCACGACGAATAACAAAGACGAATATAAAAATGCCTGGGTGCTAACTGGCAGAGATTCGTTGAAAAAGATGTTTCAGCGTACCATCGAGAATTACAAATTGAAGTACAATATTCCGCTGCCACCGCCACCGCCTGATGAATTTCGCGTCAATTCCGGTGGCGATCGGATCGTGCTCACCTGGTCTAATTCGGCTGAATCGTGGCCGGGATTTGCTGGCTATCGACTCTTCCGGGCGATCCACAAGCCCGACACCACCTATGACGAAATCTTTGCCTGTGGCGCCGGCACTGCTCATCCGCAAGTCGTCAACCGATTCGAAGACAAAACAGCCGTGCGTGGCTTCGACTATTATTACTATGTTGTGACTTTTGATGATGGCCTGCACAACAATTCGCCAGCCAATCCGGGCGGCTCGTTGCAGAGCAGCATGTTCTATACCCGCACCAGCAATCCGGCTAAACTGAAACGACAGTCGGGGCAAAGTTTAGAGGCCATTCGGGTCGTACCGAATCCATACAATATCAAAGCGCGTGACCTGCAATATGGTATTAGCGGGCAGGATCGTATCATGTTCCTGGATATTCCGCCATACTGCACGATTAAAATATTTACCGAACGCGGTGATCTCATCTATACCATTGAACACACGGATGGCAGTGGTGATGCCGAGTGGAACTCCATCACCTCGTCGCGGCAGGTCGTCGTTAGCGGTGTCTATATCGCCTATTTTGAAGTGACGCAGGATTATTACGATGCGAATACGGGTGAACTGTTATTCAAAAAAGGCGATAATGCCATTCGGAAATTCATCATCATTCGTTAACCAATCACAATTTCATAAATTCGAGGAGATGGTAATACCATGAAAAAAGCGATCTTCATACTCGGCTTAGCCATCCTGACCATCGGGCTGGTTATTTGCAATAGCTACTCTGCGAATAAAAAATTAGCGCAGACAGGTTTACAATTTTTAAGCGTAGCCACTGAAGCACGCGCTGCGGCTATGGGCGAAGCTTTTACCACCGTTGAAGGAAGATCTTTGTCGCTATTCCACAATCCCGCTAACCTCTCCCTGATGAACAACTTCATGGACCTATCGCTGAATCAGAACAAGTGGATTGCGGACATGACCCACTACTCGGCCAGCATCGCTTTCAACCCGACCTATGGGAAATATGGTACCTTTGGTCTGAGTCTGATCTCGGTTGACTATGGAGAATTCATTGGCACGCGAGTGGATCCGACCAGCGACAAAGGCTATATCGATACTGGTGAATTCAAGCCTTCGGCTTTTGCCATCGGCCTGGGCTATGCCAAATCGCTGACCGATCGGTTCTCGGTGGGCGGCCATATTCGGTACGTCAACCAGAAACTGGGCAACAGCATCATTCCTATCGGCGAAACGGTTGCCGAGGGCACGAAAGAAGTGAGCAATGACTTGAGCGTGTTCGCGATCGATTTTGGAACTATTTACCGCACCGGTTTTAAAAGCCTGGTGTTCGGAATGACCGTGCGCAATTTCTCCCAGGAAGTGAAGTTCGAATCCGAAGGATTCCAGTTGCCATTGACCTTCAAAATGGGTATTTCCATGAATATTTTTGATGTGCTCATGGAAAAGACCAATATGCATTCCCTGTTGATTTCCGTCGATGCGATCCACCCGCGAGATTATTCGGAGCAATTGAATTTCGGTGCTGAATATACACTAATGAATATGCTGGCGTTGCGGTTTGGCTACATGCTCAATCGGGATGAACAGGATTTTGCCGCGGGCTTCGGGGTGCAAACCAAATTTTTGGGCGATCGGATGATCGCACTGGATTATGCTTATACGCCGTTTGGGGTGTTCGATAATGTGCAACGGGTTTCATTCCGACTATCACTTTAAGAAACGATTGATGAATGTTCAATCCTCAATATAGCAAAGGAGCGAAACAAATGAAAAAGACACTTTTCGCCGCAATTGTCATTTCAATGATGGCTGCGATACTGTTGCTGCTTGGCTGCGAAGCCGATAATCCGCCCAGCCTTTTTGACCCTAATGTTACAGGTAAGCCAGCGCCGACGATTGCACAGATCATTCCGGCTGATAGCGCACTTGCTGGCATTGGTGAGATCAAAATTATTGGGACCAATTTTTCGCCGGTGGCCGAGGAGAACCTGGTATTTTTTAATAAGGATATGGTTCCTATTGTTTCAGCCTCGGAAACGCAACTGGTTTTGAAGAGTCCCAATAAGCCGTCAGAGGCGATTACCATCAAAATTGCTACGCAGGGAGCCTTTTTATTCAGCAATACCATGAGCTATAAACTAAAACAGGCGGTCTGGGAGTATGCTGGTTTTGGTCAATACGATGATGTGTATGGCATTGCTTGCGACCAAAACGAGAACCTCTACGTCTCCCTTACTACCCGCAAGATCGAAAAGGTCACTCCGGATGGGGTGCGCCAGGATTTCGGGACTACGAGCTTCCTGAAAGCACAGGCGATGCGTGTCGGCCCGGATAATTATTTGTATCTGTCTCGATTGACAACCGCCCTGTATCGGATTCCCCTGGCCAGCGGCGGTGCTGCGACCAAATGGGTCGATGCTCCTGGCAAAATTTGGGATTTTGATTTTGCACCCAGCGGCGTAATGTACGCCGGGGGCGATAACAACGATCTTTACCGCATCAAACCGGATGGCTCGGGTGCAGCGGTTGCCTCATATCCGTCCATTTACATCAAAGCCATTCAGGTGTTCAATGGTTATGTTTATGTCGGTGGCGTGGATAAGGCAGCTAACCATCAATATGTTTGGCGCAATCAGATTATCTCCGATGATCAGTTGGGCGAGCGAGAAGTTTACTTTGACTGGAGTGCCAATGTCGACGCAGTATCGGAAGTCCAATCCCTGGTCTTCTCAACGGATGGGGATCTTTACATTGGTACCAATGCAGCGGAGGCCATCATCATATTGCATCCCGATGGCAGCTTTGAGCCGTTGTATCCTGGTGTCATCGCGCCATCCAGTTATGCCATGGCCTGGGGACCAGGACAGTATCTCTATGTAAATCGACGCAATGAATTGGACCCAACCCAGAAGCGGATCATTAAGCTGTTCATGCAAAAATATGGGGCGCCCTGATTGAGTGATTCGGTAAATAGGTAATTAGGTAATTAGGTAATAGGAAGCGCTGTGCCAAGTGCTATTTGCGTTTTGCGCGTGGTTGTCGGTTTGGACACGTTTAAGCTGACGCTTGTTCCGGCTGATGAATCGTGCAACTGTGTGACCTATTTAGCGACTCAATCTTATTAGCCTACTTACCATAAAGCGACCAAAAAATGAGGAGAGACATTATTGATTCGAGTCTGGTGTAAATCAGGCCATTATGATTTTAAACAAATGGAGAAGAATGTCGTGAAAAAGATATCCATTTTCATTAGCCTGTCGCTATTGATTCTGGTGCCCATGGCCTTCGCCGGTATTACTGGTAAAATCGCTGGTCATATTAGCGATGCGGAGAGCGGGCAACCGCTGCCCGGGGTAAATGTTTTTGTCGAAGGCACCAGCGTTGGCGCCACCACGGATTTGAAAGGTGATTATGTGATACTGAACGTGCCGCCAGGTGTGTATACGCTTAAGGCCACGATGATGGGTTATGCATCGGTATCCACGCAAAATGTAATTGTGAAAATTGATTTGACAACAACCATAAGTTTTAAAATGAAACCAGAAGCATTGGAAATGAGCGAAGTGGTGGTTGTTGCCGAGCGTCCCGTGGTAACCAGAGATGTGGCGGCCAGTGAAATCAATATCGATTTTAAAAAAGTCGAAACCTTACCTGTGAAACAGGTGAATGAGGTCCTGGTCCTGCAGGCGGGAATTGAACAGGGGAGCGAGGGGGTTATCATTCGTGGCGGTGGCGCCCGACAAACGGCATTTATGGTGGACGGATTGTCGCTGAATGACGAGCGCTCCAATGTCCCCTTTACGGCGCTAAGTTTGAATTCTATCCAGGAGATGAAAATTCAAACTGCTGGCTTTAATGCCGAATATGGCAATATTCGGTCGGGCGTGGTCAATGTGGTGACCAGGGAAGGCGATCGCCGGCACTATAATGGCGGTCTGACGATTCAATATCGGCCACCCGCTAAGAAAAATTTTGGGCCTTCGATTTATGATCCCTACACCTATTTCACCCGGCCGTACATGGACCCGGCGGTTTGTTGGACCGGTACCACCAACGGTGCCTGGGATGCGTACACGCAGCGACAATATCCGATCTTTGAAGGCTGGATCGCGGTTTCCGATGCTACCATCCGGGATAATGACCCTAAGAATGATCTGACGCCGGAAGGAGCGAAGAAGCTGTGGGAGTGGCAGCATCGACGTCGGGGAGACATCAATAAACCCGACTATGTGGTCGATGGCATTTTCGGCGGCCCAATTCCGGTGATTGGCCCGGCGCTGGGGGATTTGCGATTTACGTTGTCCCATTTCCAGGAACGGGAGATGTTCATCTACCCGCTTTCACGAGACAACTATCTGGACAATTCTACGCAGCTAAAATTAACCTCCGATATCAATCCGATGATTAAGCTGCTGGTAACCGGCCTTTACAGCGAAGTGTTCTCTGTGTCGCCTTATGATTGGACGACCACGCCCACCGGCCGGGTATTGCGCTACAACAGCGAGGTAGCCGACCTGATCAGTAGCAGCAGCGGCGATGCCATTCTTTATATGCCCGGTTATTACAGCCCCAGCAACATCTATCGCACGATGTTAGGTTTTAAATGGACGCACATGTTGAGCGCCAAAACGTTTTATGAAATCAATTTGCAGCACAACATCAACCGCTACAAGACCTACCAGATGGCGCTGCGGGATACCACGAAGAAATATGAACCCGTTCCCGGTATTTTTACGGACGAAGCACCGTGGGGCTATTGGGGCTATGGTGTCACCGGCATTGATGGCATGATTCTGGGTGGCTGGATGAATTTGGGGCGGGATAAAAGCGTTATCGCTACCACCAAATTGCAGGCGAATTTCACCAGCCAACTCAATAATGTCAATCAGGTGAAAGCGGGAGTGGAGATTGTTTATGATGACTACAACATCAAATCTTACACCGAAAATCCTGGCATGACGACGTGGAATCGGCAGCAGGTCTATCATCGCTTCCCCTATCGAGTCGGTGCCTATGTGCAAGACAAGCTGGAATTTGAAGGCTTCATTGCCAACGTGGGTTTGCGATTGGATTATTCCGATCCGAACGGTGTGGTCTACCAGATGGCGGCCTATGACAAATATTTTCGCGAGGGATTTGGCAAGCTCATCGAAGTCAGCATTCCGACCGAAGATGCGAAACCCACCTGGCATCTGAGTCCGCGATTGGGCATTTCGCATCCCATCACTATTAATTCCAAACTTTATTTTAACTACGGCCATTTTACCCAGGAACCCTCGTCAACTTATCGTTTCCGGTTGCAGCGGGAATACAATGGTCTGGTGACCACGATTGGCAATCCGAACATGGTTTTTGAGAAAACGGTAGCCTATGAGTTGGGCTATGCTCAGAACCTGTTCGATCTCTTTTTGTTGAATCTGGCGGCTTATTACAAGGACATTACCAACCAACCCGGCTGGGTCTATTACGAAAATATCAATGCCTCGGTGCAGTACAGCAAAGCCGCCAACAACAACTACGAAGACATTCGCGGCTTTGAACTGACCCTGACCAAAACTACGGGCCGCTGGCTGACGGGGTTCATTAACTATACCTACGACGTAGGCACGTCGGGCTATTTTGGATTGCTGCGATATTACGAAGATCCCAATAAGCAGCGTAACTACATCCGGGAGAATCCTTATCAGGAAAAGCCCCGGCCGCAACCCTATGCTCGATTCAATTTCGACATCCATACTCCACCAGATTTTGGACCGGTCTGGCTGGGACAGCATGTGCTGGGCAACTGGTATCTCAATCTATTGGCAAGCTGGCGTGCCGGCGCTTATGCAACTTACAATCCCCACAATATTCCAGGTGTTGTCGATAACGTGCGCTGGCGGGATAATTACAATTTTGACATGCGGTTGACCAAATCGTTCAAATTGGCCCGTTACGAACTGCAAGCCTATCTGGACATCACCAATGTCTTCAACTTGAAATTCCTGAATTATGCCGGTTTTGCCAATAACTATGATTATCTGGATTACATGGAATCGTTGCATTTTTCATGGGAATCGGGTTCGGAACATGGTCATGATCGCATCGGGGATTATCGCAAGCCGGGCGTCAAATATGAAGCATACGACCCCAGCGATCCCACCAAGACCAAAGAGGATCTGAAGCGAATTCTGGATACCAAAGCCTATATCGATATGCCGAATTTAACCTATTTCACCTTTTTAAATCCACGAGATATTAAATTCGGTTTGAAAATCAGTTTCTAAACGGATTGATGCCGGCTGTTTCATAACGATGGCGGGTGCCGTCCTTTTTCGTTTGCGGCACCCAGCAGTTGTGGCAGCGTCGGCTGAAGATGGTGAATAATCATGTGAAAGATAGGATCAAGCAATGAAAAAAAATATGCATAAATTGACAGTTGCTCTGCTGGTCGTCGGTATCCTAGCGATAGCTATATCCAGTGCATCGGCGCAAGTTGCTGGGACCGAGCGGCGCTATGTCCGCATCGGTTCATTACAAACTCACTTCAATGCGTATGGCAGTGAGCGCGCCTGGAATAACAGCTACTACGAAGGATTGATCTGGCCGGCGGACTACCTCAAACAGGATAACGCCGTTATCAAACGAGCCTGGATCGCCACCAAAGATTTCATCGATACCGAAGGCCAGTCCTGGGAGGTGTTTGGGTTGACGATTACCCTGGGTTCGGTCGATGTTTCGCTGTTTCCGATGCAGCTCAAGCAAATCGCTAAATTTTCCCCGCCCGTGGTGCTGGTGGATGGCAACAATGTGACTGCACCTTACGCCGGTGACGTGGATGAGGTGGATCCCTCCCTGATTGCCGATCGCGAAATTATGATGGTGGTGAATACCAAGATCGGTCTGACTATGACCCGGCGAATTCTTTTCTTCAGTCAACAGTATCACGACAATTATTTCATCTGTGAATACACGTTTACCAATACCGGCAATACCGACTATGATCCTGAAATCGAGCTTAATCGAGCGTTGAAAGGGGTTCGCATCGGCTGGGGGCAGCGCTATAGCGTCTGTCGTGAAGGTGGCGAGAGGATTGGCGACGGGCAGGTTTGGGGCAAGCATACCTGGGTGACCAAGCGCGGGGAAGACTACGCCCAACACGTGGGGGAGAAAATTACCGAAGCCAATCCGATTGTCGAATGGATTCGATGTGGCTTCAGTTGGGCAGGGCAGTCGGCGATGAACAGTTATGACAATATTGGTGCACCGATGTTGACCGCACCCGGCCGGTTAACCGGGCCGCAGTTTGCCGGTACTGCTATTTTGCATGTGGACAAGAGCGCTACCGATAAGAGCGATGATCCCAATCAGCCGGCAGTGCTGGGCTGGCATGCTGGCGATACCTATCCCAGCTTGGGCAATCTCCAGAAAACCGATGAACCCCGCATGATCGAATTATATGAAATGCTCAGCGGGAAACCATATAAAGGCCTGGGCGGCACCAATCGCATGGATGAAGTCTACATGGCATCCAATCCCGATCCGGTGACCATCCATAATGATGGTGGCGGAACCAATGTCTGGCTTTGCTACGGTCCCTTTGATCTGGAGCCCGGTGAAAGCGTGCGGATCGTGGAAGCCGAGGGCGTGAGCGGCTTAAGTCGGCCCATGTGCGAGTTGATTGGCCGTAACTGGCTGCTGCAAAACTCACCTTACACCTTGCCCGATGGCAGTACCACCACCGACAAGAACGTTTATAAAAACACCTGGTTCTACACCGGAAAAGATTCCATCTTGTTGACGTTTGGCCGTGCCAAGCGGAATTTCGACCTGGATTATAAGATACCGCAGGCGCCGTTGCCGCCCGCAGTCTTCAATGTGGAATCTGGTGGTGATCGGATCAGTCTCAGTTGGTCGCCCAGCGAGTCCGAGGGTCAACCCGATTTTGCGGGGTATGAAATCTATCGCGCCATTGGTCGTCCGGATACTGTCTATCAGAAAATTGGATCGGTGCCACCCGGAACCACCCAATTCAATGATACGCAGGCCGCTCGTGGCTTTTCCTATTACTACTATCTGGTGGCAGTGAACGACGGCAGCAATAACACCACCGGAGAGGCAAATCCCACGGGCGTTCTGCATAGCGGTCGCTTCTACACCCGAACCACCGAGCCTGCTTATTTGCGCCGGAAAGCTGGAGTCGCGTTGAAAGATATTCGGGTCGTCCCCAATCCGTTTAGTATCCGCGCCAGAAGTCTGCAATATCTGGGCGAGCCGGATAAAATTACTTTTCTTGATATTCCTGCTCGCTGTCGAATTCGGATTTTTACCGAGCGCGGCGATCTGATTAAGACCATCGAACACACCAACGGTAGCGGCGACGAGACCTGGAACTCGGTGACCTCTTCCCGACAGGTGGTGGTCAGCGGTGTTTACATCGCCCATTTTGAAGTTACCGAAGATTACTACGATCCCGAAACGAATCAACTATTGTACAAAAAAGGCGACAGCACATTTCGGAAGTTTGTGATCATTCGATAGATTTTTAGTTTAGAAGACAGTTATCAGGCAGCAGTAATCAGTGATCAGTAATCAGTGATCAGTGATCAGTTATCAGTGTTCAGTTATTGATTACTGGGGCGGAGTAATAAGCATGAGGAGAAATGAATGAATAGATGGAAGGGATTTGCAGCGATTCTGCTAGGGCTGGTAGTGTTGGTCAGCGGTTGTCAGCAGGAGAAACCGGAGAGCCTTTACAATCCCAATTATGTTTATAATCCAGATCCGGTGATCACCGCTATTGAGCCAGCCGACAGCGCTTTGGCCGGTATTGTGACGATCAAAATTATCGGCCAGAACTTTTCGCCCATAAAAGAAAATAATTTTGTGCATTTTGGGAAAACGAAAGCCGTGGTTTTAGAAGCATCCCCGAACCAATTGATCGTTCAGAGCCCCAACTTTGTTGCTGATTCGACCACGGTGAAGGTGTCGGTGTTGGGCGCGATTTCGTTTAGTAATTTGATGCGCTATCGCCTGGTCCGAGGCGTGGGAGAATTCGGCGGCTTTGGTGATTTCGATGAGCCGTATATGGTTGAATGCGATAAGGATGAAAACCTGTATGTCGCCCTTGGCTCGCGCAAGATCGTCAAAATCACGCCGGCAGAGGTGAAAACCGATTATGGAACGACCACTTTTTCGCTCTTTACCGGTATGGAATTTGGGCCGGATGGCATGCTTTATGTCGCACGAAACACACGCTACTTGTATCGAGTGCCTGCGGGCGGTGGAGCTGCCGCTCAATGGGTGCGGGTGAAAGATGCGGTGTATGCCCTGGATTTTGCTCCGGGAGGTTTTCTGTTTGTGGGCGGCAAAGGGGATAGCCTCTATAAAGTTACCATCCAGGGGGATGGAACTTCCAAAGGCATTATACCATACCCGGATACTTACATCAAAGCCATCCGTATCTTTAACGGCTATGTCTATGTGGGCGGCAAGATTAATGCGACCAATCAGCAGGCAATCTGGCGCAATCAGATCCTATCGGAAAACGAATTGGGCCCTACCGAACTATTCTTTGATTGGACCACCCATATCAGCAGCACGTTTGAAATATTATCGATTACATTTGCTGCGGATGGCGATATGTATGTTGGCACCGATGCGCCAGAGGCGGTTGTCGTCATACATCCTGATGGCACATTTGCACCACTTTATCCTGGTGTGCTGGAGCCGACCAGTTACTCGCTCACCTGGGGCAGCAAGCAGTTTCTCTATGTCGCCCGGCGTAGCGATGATGCCAAGAAGCGACGAGTGATCAAAATCAATATGCTCAAAGAAGGGGCGCCTTACTATGGGCGACCATAGTAATTTTCTTAATTAACGTTGGGTATTTAAATGATCAAGGAGGTGATAGCAAAAACAGTCATGTTTCAAAGAAATTTTTAGAGGGCTGCAAAATAGGAATCGCTATCATTTTTGGTGGATTCATGCTATATTTACTTAAAAGCAGCGTCAATCAGAGCACTTACCTCTGGCCGCCATGGGAAAAATGATAGATGAAGGATTTTTGCCGCGCTCAGGTTATCAAATTTATGGAGAGTTTTTTGTGCTCTCCAGCATCTTAAATGGCTCATCACATGGGATAGAAAAATACTTTTGCTATCCGAACAAAATTATGGAGGAATGAAATGAAAAAAGTTCTTTACACAGTTGTAGCACTATTGATGTTCTCCAGCTTAGGGCTGGCGCAATGGGAATATGTCGGCGATTTTGCTAAAATAGCGCAGCCACATGGTATCGTAAGAACCGCCGATGGCAAGATTTGGGTTGGCTCTTACGCTTATACCGACACACTCGTCAAACCCGATGGTACTACCAAGGTCCCGATTAAGCCGATGTGGGTTTATAACCCAGATGGCACTGTCTACGCGAAGGTTCGCTTCTTGAAACATGCCAGCGGCCAGGTCGATACACTGGTAAATGGCTGCCGCGGAACTGCACTCGACAATGAGGGGAATGTGCTGCATTCAGCCTATGATGAAATGTGGCGGATCAACTATCAGACGCTCGATCCTGCCAATTTCAGCGCGGAGGTTACTGGCAAGGTGAAACCAAAACCAGGTGCTTCGCTGACTGAGGGCGCCGCTGATGAGAATGGCTACATCTACCTCGCTCATGTGGCGAGCGGCAATCCCGCCTACATTTTCGACAAAGATATGCAGCTTTATTCTTTCGTGGCCGACACCAATCTGGGCTTGCAGCGCAGCTTGCTGGTGAGCAAGGACGGCAAAGATGTGTATTTTGGCAAAATCTACTCTGGTCGAAATGGCGTTGTTCATTGGCATAGCGATGATGGTCCTGATGGCACCTATGCACCGGTAGATACCTTTGGCACCACCCCCGAAAAGGTGATGTGGGGTCAATGTCTGGATTGGGATCCCTGGGGCATGATGTGGGTCGGAACCTACTGGGATGTCGGTGCATCCGATTTTACCGGTTGGTATGCGTTGGATCCCAATAAAGGCTGGGCGATTGTTGACAGTGTTGGCAAGAGCGGCGGAAAATATGTGGCAGGGGCATCAACGGATGGCGATATTTTTTACTCGCCGCGCGGCATTTGCTTCTGGGAAGAAGGCGGCGTTTGGTACGCGCTCACCAATGATTTCGACGGTGGCGTGATAAAGAAATGGAAAAATGCCAATCCGTACACTGGTGTTGTCCTGGTTGAAAACGGCGAAGTGGTTCGCAATTACAATCTGCTGCAAAACTACCCCAATCCGTTCAATCCAACCACTACCATTCCGTTCACCTTGGCCAAAACCGGCCATGTCGAGCTGAAGGTGTACGATATTCTGGGACGAGAGGTAAAAACGCTGGTCAGCGAAACCATGACTGAGGGCAAGCATGAAATCAGATTCGATGCTTCCGGACTGGCTTCTGGAACCTATTACTATCGACTGAAAGTCGACGGCCAGACCATTCTGAAGTCAATGACTCTGATGAAGTAATGCTAGCCAGGTTTGTTGATTTTTCGATCTGATGAAAGCCGTTGGGAGGAGTGTTTTCCCAACGGCTTTTGATTATAAAGGAACGAGAGCTCTTGTCGAAGGGGCAAGTAGTGCAATAAATTTTTCCCAAGTGCCATTGAGTTCAATAGCGTTTTTAAACAATAAGAAACATCAGTGGTTAGTAAAATTGAAATTTGAAAAGGATAATTTAGTATCGTGAAAACTGTTTCCGAATATTTGCTATTGGTTTTTATCGTTATCCTGTTTCTTCCGGCCGGAAGTACGGCTGCTGGAAAAGTATATCTCGTCTTAGGCTCTGACACGGCTATCTGGGATGGCATGAGCGTCTCGAGGTATCATTGTACCTATAGTCTCGACCTGTATACCAATCCTGCACGAAACGCCCATCAGGTCATGGATCCATCCTTCCGGGCGCGTTTGGTTGATTCCGATGGCCAGCCGTTGAAACTGACCTGGTGGATGATGGCCGGCAACATTTTCCGATATGCCACTAATCGGAATGTCCCGATACCGAATATCATGACCATGTATTTGATGCAGGAATATCATGGGGATGCTGTGCGCCAGCTTGGGGATGAGCTGTCGCTACACTATCACACCTTTGGCTGGACCGATTACGATGGCGATGGTATCTGGTACTGGAACCAGACGCAAACGTTTCTGGAATGCAAAGATGATTTTGATTTGACGCTGTGCCAGTTGCTACTGGAGGAGAAGGTGTTCCCGGTCTCCTTCCGTAGTGGCTGGCATTTTATGGATAATGATTGGCAGAAGTATCTCGATCAGTTGCTGCCATTTAGTATGCACAATGATTATCCCGTGCATGGCATCGATGTCACTGAACCGCTGGATAATAATTACGATTGGTCCCAGGCGCCAGCGGAGTGGATCCCGTTTCATCCATCTCCTGAAAACTATCAGCGGCCGGGAAGCTATCGCGGTTGGAATGTTCGTTCAGCGCATTTGAGCACTACGCGCTCTCGGGAATATCTGCATGAGATTTTCAAACAGGCCCATGCGGGAGTCGATCAAGTGGCTTGCATCTGGGGTCATCTGCCAGAGGCCGATTTTCTACCGAATATTCAGAAAATCGATAGCGTGGCCCATCATCTGACCGGTATTTACCCCGATGTCAAATTTTATTATTGCACGGCGATCGAGGCCATGCAGCGCTGGCTAAAGACCGCTGATGCGGAAGCTCCGAGGCTAACAATTGAGGAACGATCGCTTGGGAACGATGTTGCGTTTGTTATCAGCACTGATGAACCGATTTTTCAGCCGCAGCCATTCGTGGCCGCCAAAGATATTTATGAACGATACACTATTTTGCCCTGCCAAAAAATTGGGGCGAACCAGTGGCAGACCATTGCGCCGATAGCGAAAAAAATGCTTGCCAAAGTCGGTGTGGCTGTTTGCGATAGCGTGGGCAATCAGGCCATGCAATTTATCCAATATTTGCCCGATGATATTATTGTAGACAATCGAGACGCCGGCTTTGTTGTACAATCTGGCAAATGGCAATCATCGTCCAATAGTGCCTGGGGCCCAGACGCTCAAATTGTTACTCTGAGTGCAAGCGATACAGTTCGCGTCCAATGGATCCCCGATATTCCTCAAGCTGGTTTTTATAATATTTTCGTTCAAGTACCAAAAGTCGACAATCCTGTCAATCATTTGATGTATCGAATTTATGCCAATAGCCAGCCAATTGATACCGCGATTTTCAACCAGCCGCTGACCTCGATGGACTGGGTTTATGTGGGCACCGCCTATTTTACCGCCGGCACCCAAAATTATCTGGAACTGGTGGCCGAAGGAAGCCGGCAGCCGGGCAAGGTCGCGGCCGCCGATGTGGCCAAATTTTCCGCCCTGGTTCGAGAACGGGATCTGGCAGTTGATCAAAATTTTATCAATTTGGGAGTTGTGAGTCAGGATGTAACCTTCAACTGGAACTTGAAAATCACCAATCGTGGTTATCAAAGTTTGAGCATATTTGGTCTTAAATCGCAGCGCCATTTCATAACTGCGGTTACTTCGTTTCCGGTCGAAGTAGCGGGGATGAGTACGATCTCTTTGCCCCTACAATTTTATGCACGAGATATTGGGATGGTAGCTGATACGCTCATTGTCTATAGCGACGATCCGCATCAGCCCTATTTGTCGCTGCCGGTGAGCGCGAAAGTGGAATCCTTCTTTGCCGTGGTCGACAATGAAGATTCGCTGAATTATCGAGAATTCGGCAAATGGGCTACCAGTGTGGCTGAAGCGTATGGCCCGTCCAGTCGGTATGCCGGGCTTAATCAGACACCGCGTGCCTGGGCATCGTTTCAGACCCAGGTGAATATTGGGGGGTACTATGATATTTTTGAGATCGTGCCCACTACAGTGAACGCGTCCAATCATGCGGCTTACGTGCTGAGAGTTCAAAATGTGGTGGTCGATTCCATCATCATCAATCAGAATGAAGGCAGCGGCTCGTGGGTGTTGCTGGGCAGATATCATTTGCCAGCTAAATATAAAATCGAGCTAAGGGTGGTTGATACGGGGAAAAATACCAACTCCAATGCGGTGCTTCGTGCTGATGCGATTAAGTTTTCATTGGTGACCCAGGTTTCAGATATTGCGGATTTCGATTCCCAAACGCCGCTCCGATTTTATCTGGAACAGAACTATCCCAATCCATTCAATGCCCAAACCATGATCGAATATGCCATCCCCAAAGAAACAAAAGTGGAGTTACGAATAATAAATCTATTGGGCCAGGAAATCGCCACGTTGGTCAATGAACGCCAGTCGCCAGGTATTTATTGCGTCCACTGGGATGCAGATGATGCCGCATCGGGCATCTATTTTTGCCAATTGAAAACTGAGGAATTTTCATCAGTGAAAAAATTGACGGTCATCAAATAATCCGATGATCTTTTGCATTTTTTGTAACGCAATTCGGCAAATTGTTCGGATCTGAGACTTGCGGAGAGTTATAACGCAATTTGGCAAATCGTTCAGATCTGAGACTTGCGGAGAGTTATAACGCAATTTGGCAGTTCGTTCGAATCGTAGATTTGCTGAGAGTTGTAACGCAATTTTGGCAAATTGCGTTACAGGCTGGCGCATAATCAACTTAACTCAACAATTCAGTTTACTGAACTACTGAACCAATTAATTGGAGCAAACTCATGCAACAAAAAATTGTGCTATTATTTTTAATTGTTTTTATCCTATCAGCAATTATGGCACCCGCACAGGAGCAGATAACTGGTAATCCAGTCAAGCTTATTGGCGGTGATGGGCTCTATTTCATGCATCCGGTTTTCTCTCCTGATGGGACGAAAATTGCCTTTACCACTTCCAATTATCAGGGCTTATGGATCATGAATGCTGATGGTAGCGAGGCGCGGGAGATCAGCAGTGAGCCAGCCGCCGGGTTCGGATTTGAATGGTCCGGGGACGCAAAAGCCATCGTCAGCCGGATAGCAAAATTCGAAAAGCGATATCGTTTTAATGCGGTAAAGGTCTTTGATATTGAGACCGGCGACTCGCGCTACCTCACCAACTTTCGTACGCTAATGCCAGGCTTGCCACATTGGGGAGCCTGGGATGAAAAAATTTATATGTACAGTCGGGGTAAGCTGGAAGTGTATGAGTCGGGCAAGAAGGCTGCGACCTTACAGAAAAGCGCTACCCCGGCTATTTCCGCTTTCTTGAAGGACGACCAGATCGCCATCGGTAATGTAGCTACCAAAGACTACCGCGTCTTTGAGCCGGTCAAGGGAGAGCGATGCATCAATTTGGTGCTGTCCCCTGATAAGGCGCGTGTGGCGTTCGAAATTTTGGGGGGCGATATGTTCGTGATGAATGTGAATGGCACAGGTCTGAAAGATCTGGGGCCAGGTCATCGACCGCAATGGGCGCCAGATAGTCAACATTTAATTTGCATGGTTACCCGCGATGATGGCTACCGGTATCTTGCTTCGGATCTTTACATCGTTAAAATCGATGGCTCAAAGAAAACCAGATTGGTTTTCCCTGATGACAAATTGGAGATGAATCCCTCCTGGTCGCCCGCTGGGAAAACGATAGCGTTCGATGTGCTGGATGAAGGGGCGATTTATCTCATGGAATTGAATTGGGAATAGCAATCCATTATCAGTCAACCGTCCGCGATCTCCAATCATCAGATGAAAGTAAGGCTGATAGCAGTTGGCAATCGAACTGGATGTTGACAAATGTGGGCATACGATTGAGGGCTTAAAAATTTGGAAAGGAAACGCAATGAGATTTTTATTGAGTTTATTTTTATTCATTTTCATAACGGTTGGGATAAGTTTTAGTCAGGTCACGGGTCTTGCTGGCTGGAATATTTTTCTCGACCCTGGGCACAGTCAGCGGGAAAATATGGGGATTTATAATTATTCAGAGGCTGAGAAGAATCTGGGTGTGGCCCTGGCTCTGCGAGAAATGTTGCTCAAGACCACCGATATCGATACGGTTTATATTTCTCGCACCAATGATCAGCAAATTGTATCACTAAGCCAGCGGACCGATTACGCCAATAGCGTAGGCGCGGCCTGGTTCCATTCCATTCATAGCGATGCCGGTAGCCCGGAATACAATAGCACCCTATTGCTCTGGGGGCAGTATTATAATAAAGCTGAAAAAGTGCCCAATGGTGGCAAAGCGATGGCCGATATTATAGTGAATATTTTAACCCGAGGAATGCGGACCAATACCCGCGGTTCCATTGGCGACTGCACATTCTATGCCTATACCGGCGCTTGCTCACCAAGCTGGCCCGGGCCCTATCTTCATGTCAATCGTCAGAGCAATATGCCTTCGGAGCTGAGCGAGGCTGGCTTCCACACCAATCCGCGACAGAATCAGCTCAATATGAATGCTGAATGGAAAAAACTGGAAGCCAAAACATTCTATTGGTCAATTCTGCAATTTCATGATATTCCCAGGCCAGCCGAGCATATTGTTGCTGGTATTCTAACGAACAACGAAACCGGTGTTCCGATCAATGGTGCTCGGGTGACGATTAGCGGAAAATCTTATGTCACTGATTCATATGCGTCGCTATTTTTCAAATATACCAATGATCCTGAACTGCTTCATAATGGTTTTTATTTTTTCGATGCCCTTCCTTATGGTACACAGGAGATGATTGTCGAAGCGGATGGGTACTATAGCGACACATTGACCGTGACACCGGTGGACACATTTTTCACATTCAAAGATGTGAAGCTGATCTCAAAAGTTCCGCCGTACATTGTCTCCACCACGCCAGCCAATGGGGCTACCAATGTTCCCGCCTGGAACGACATCGTTTTCAACTTTAGTCGCAAGATGAATCGGGCCATGGTGGAGGTGGGTTTTTCCATCGAACCTTCGGCTACAGGAAAATTTATCTGGCAAAATGATGATAAAAAAATGACCTTCCGACCTGACAGCCTTCGATTTCTCTCGGACTATGCCATTACTATTTCCGGCACGGCGACGGATTTTTATGGCCATCAATTCGATGGGAATCAGGACGGAGTTGGAGGCGATGAATTTGTGTTGCATTTCAAAACGGGACCTCCGGATATGTCGCCGCCGAAAATTGCCACGGTTTATCCCAAATCAGGCGCAAGCGACATCGAGCTGCTGCCAATCATCAACCTCACCTATGATGAAGCGATTGATTCCAATTCTATTGCGGCGGACAGGATTCGGCTGGAACGATTTCAGGACCACACCGATGTGCCTGGTACATTGAGGCATTATCTGGTGAATGATCGTAGCGTGTTTTGCTTTTTCCCAGCACAAAAGCTATTTGCTGATGAAGTCTATGTTACGCGGGTTGCAGCGGGCTTTTTTGATGCCTGGGGGAATACTGTTACCGCCGCGAAATCCTATAGTTTTAGAACTGCCACCGTGGATTATAGCATCATTCCGATCGATAATCTTGAAGTAAATCTGTTAGCCAATTGGTGGGCCCCCCAGCAGAGTGGAAGTACGGCTGGCATCCTGACCGAAAAAACGAGCCGCGATGTGAACAACAAAATTGTCAATCTGCTCAGTCCGAGCACTGCTTCGCTACAGGTCAATTATGGCTGGGATTTGAACGCCGGTTCCTGGCTGATCCGACTCTATATCGCCGATAGCGCTCCTGCTAAAACGGTCTTGTTTAATAAAGATTATATCTTGCAGACCTATGTGTTTGGCGATGGCAGCGGAAATCAGTTTCGATTCTGTGTGGATGATAATTATCCCAACCTGGCTGCGGCCAATCACGAAGTGAGTCCCTGGTTGACCATCGATTGGATCGGCTGGAAGTTGGTCTCATGGGATATGAGTAAAGACAGCACGGGCACATGGCTGGGGGATGGTAATCTGGATGGGACATTGCGATTAGAAAGCCTCCAGTTCACCTATAATCCCGGCAGTCCAACGGTGGGCACGCTCTATTTTGACGACTTGCGGATTGTGAAGAAAGTCCCGGTGCCCGTAGAGATCGCGCCGATCGAACTGCCGCAGCAATACGTCTTGCAACAAAATCATCCCAACCCGTTCAATGCGCAAACAATTATTGAATATCAGATTTCATCAGGACCACAGCCAGTGCGATTAGAGATTTTTGATATTTTGGGCAAAAGGGTTCGGACGCTGGTGAATGAAAGTCAGAATGGTGGCTTCTATCAGGTGAGGTGGGATGGCAAAGACGATCACGGTAGGGATGTTGCCAGCGGGATTTATTTATATAAACTCATCGCGGGTACTTTCAATGAATCGAAACGATTGTTGCTATTGCGGTGATGTTTTGTTGGCACCAACGGATGGCAAAATTGGCACGGAGGACTGTAACGCAATTTGGCAAATCGCGTTACCAAAAAAAGCAAAATGAAATATCGATATATCATCATCCTGTTTTTGGGCTTCTTTTATTGCTACGCTGTTGCTGCATTTTGCCAACAGGAAGCGATCTGTTTTGCCTGGTTAAGCGATACGCATGTTGGTTCGCCAACTGGCGCCGCAGATTTGCGTGCAGCGGTTCGAGACATTAATGATATCGAGGACATTGATTTCGTGATCCTGTCTGGCGATATTACGGAAATGGGTAGCAATAACGAATTGGAATTGGCCAAAGCCATTTTGGATAGTCTGAATAAGCCCTATCATATTATCCCGGGCAATCATGACACCAAATGGTCGGAATCCGGATGCAGCAAATTTGGTGAGTTATGGGGAAATGATAAGTTTAATTTTCAATTTGAGCGCTATCGCTTCATTGGAATGCACCAGGGGCCACTGCTGCGCATGGGTGATGGCCATTTCGCACCAGAGGATCTGCACTGGCTGGATTCGGCGCTGGTGAATTTGTCTGATCCAGAACAACCGCTCATTTTTGTCACGCATTATCCTATCGACACATCGGTGGACAATTGGTTCGAATTTCTGGATCGGGTGCGAAAATATCAGACGAAAGCTATTTTGTTTGGGCATGGTCATCGAAATAAAAGCTACGATCTGGAAGGTATCCCTGGCGTAATGGGCCGTTCCACTCTTCGAAGAGATCAGCCTGTAGGCGGCTATAATATCGTAACCATTGAAAATGATAGCATGTTCTTCTACGAACGTTTGCCGCTACCCCCAATCCACTCTGACAGGGCTGAGCGGATAAATCACTCCATCTCCCATGCTCCAGGCCCCATGCCCAATTTATGGCATAAATTATCCCTCGAGCGATGCAGCGTTGATTCAAACACTGCCAAATTTAATCGTCCCGATTTTTCCGTAAATCAGAGGTTTCCCGAAGTGAAGATAAAATGGTCGTTCGATTGTCAAGCCACAACTGCGGGTTCGCCACGTGTCTGGCGTGATTGGGTGGTAATGGGCGATCGTCATGGCCGGTGTTACGGGCTTTCACTGAAGGATGGAAAAAAACGATGGACTTTCCAAGCAAAAGGAAGTATCTTCTCCGGCGCTGATGTTGCTGATGGGAGATTGGTATTTGCTGCAACAGACAAAAATATTTATTGTCTGAGCATCGAGAATGGACAGTTGTTGTGGCAATATAGTACTCAGGCGCCGGTGGTGGCTGCGCCGCGCATTCAACGGGGAACGGTTTACATCGGCGCCAGCGATGGCCGATTTCGGGCACTTGATTTGCATGACGGCAAGCTCAAATGGGAGTTCAGCGGCGTAGCTGGTTTTGTGGAGACCCGGCCTCTAGTTTACCAGGATCAGGTGATCTTTGGTGCGTGGGATACGTTTTTGTATGCCTTAAATAAAAAAGATGGTTCGCTGGTTTGGAAGTGGAGCAATGGCCATCCAGGACGATTATTTTCGCCAGCGGCTTGCTGGCCAGTAGCCGCGGACAACAAGGTCTTTATTGTTGCGCCGGATCGTTATATTACGGCCATTGATTCAAAGACTGGTGCTATCGTTTGGCGGACCAATGCCTACAAAGTCCGCGAGTCTATTGGTATTTCAGAAGACGGCAGAAGGATTTACGCTCGCTGCATGGAAGATACGCTGCTGGCTTTTTCAGCCGAAGCAGCTTCGCCACAATTGGTGTGGGCAGCTTCCTGCAATTATGGCTATGATATCGCAGCGTCAATGCCGGTCGAAAAGGATGGGGTGGTTTTCTTCGGTACTAAGAATGGGTTTTTGTATGCGGTTGATGCAAAAACAGGTCGCGTTAATTTTGAATTCCGCGTCGGAACGGCGTTAATTCATACGGTGGCGCCGCTGGATGAAAATCGGGTGGTACTAAGCGACATGGATGGGAGGGTGATGTTAATCGAGCAACGACGATGAGTTACCTGTATCTTCAAAGAGGCCAAAGGATCTAACCAATGAGATTTTTCAACAGATGATTATAATGCAATTTGGCAAATTGCATTACAGTTTTGCCTGCTATGATAGAACCGCCGCGGATGGTTGTAACGCAATTTGGCAAATTGCGTTACAGCTTTGCAGGGTGATAATAGAACCGGTGCGGATGGATGTAACGCAATTTAGCAAATTGCGTTACAGGAGAGTTAGATGGGTCTCAGAAATGAAAGGTCTCCAAGGTATTGCTAACTCCGCTCGTTTCTGAGCAATGGTCCTGCTCATGATCTGAACGCCATGGAGGAAGCTATCGGTCGAGGTTTTATCTTACGTGGGGACAAAATCTGGTGGGGAAATTTTAATTGAAATTATAAACTTGTCTTGGAGGTGTATTGATGAAACGCATTTTTATTGTGATTGCCTTATTTTTGCTATCGCAGCAGAATCTTTTGGGTGGAAAAAATCAGGAATTTCGCGCGACCTGGGTGATCACCTGGGAGCATATCAGCGCCGGAAAGCCTGCCGAACAGAACAAGGCGCTGGTGCGGAAGATTCTGGACAATCATCATCAGGCCAATATGAACGCGGTACTGTGGCAGTGCCGTCAGAGCGGGACAGCCTATTACAATTCATCTTTTGAGCCCTGGGGCTATTATGCCGGTTATAGCCATCCTGGTTACGATCCGCTGGCGTATGCTGTGGAAGAAGGGCACAAGAGAGGGATGGAGGTACATGCGTGGTTCAACGTCTTTCAGGCGTCATCGACTCAGGCTGGGGCACCAGCAGCCGTGCATCCCGAATGGATCTGTCGCGATCGTGATGGCAACCCGATGACATCCTATATTTGTCTCTCCCCGGGATTGGCAGCCGTGCGCGAATATACCATCAAAGTTGCCATGGAGATAGTTCGCAATTATGATATCGATGGCCTGCATCTGGACTATGTGCGCTGGAATGAGTACAGTAGCCCGATGGTATCGTCGGGATTGAAAAAACCAGGCGCCGAGGAGAGCGTGCTGGATGGTATGATCACTGAAGATCAGCTTGAAGCATTGACACAAAGCACCGGTTCCCGCTATCTTTACGACATCGAACATCCCTATAGTTCTGGTGTGCCCCAGGGATTTTCCTCCTGGGAAGAATGGTGGCGCTGGTCGGTGACGGAATTTGTGCGCACGTTGCATGATTCAATCCAGGCAGTGAAACCATGGGTTCGGCTATCAGCCGCCGCCCTGGGCCGATACAATTGGGGGCCCTGGCAGGGCTATGGCGATGTTCATCAGGATGCTGCATTGTGGTTCAACGAAGGCTATGTCGATCAATTGGCACCAATGCATTATCATTGGACCACCGGCCAGGGCTTTTACGACATGCTTGTCGGTGCTCCACCGCAGTGTTGGGGGCCCTACATTCAAAAAGGCATTCAAGAGGGCCGACTGTTTAGCGTTGGACCGGGTTCTTATATTTTTGCTGAACAAAAAATATGGTATCGCCATCCCGAAGTGGTCGAGAAAATAAGAACTATCCCCTGGGTTGACGGCTGTCAATTCTTCAGCTATGGCAGTTGGGAGGACTATGACTATTGGGAAGAAGCCGCAGCGACATTTTTCAATCGGAAAACCAAAATCCGACCGATCAAAGCCGATCCGATGACGGCGCCTGCGGCTCCAGCAATAGCTATCGACAAAATCGATTCTTTAAACTATCAGATAACCGTTACGCCCCCTCCATCCATCCAGGCCGATCAGCGATTTGCCCTTTATCGCTCACCGGATGATCTTTTCGATCCGACGGAGGACGAAATTCTGGATATTCACTTCGGGAAGGGGAGCTATTCTTTCAATGATCACTTCACCGGTCAGCAGGATTATAATGGAATCTATTATTACGCTGCTACCACTCTTGACCGCTTTTGGAACGAGTCCGCGGTATCCAATGCGGTTCACACGGAACCAATTCCGTCACTGCCGCCCACTGTCATCGCCAGCAATCCGGCAGAAGGGGATACCATCCCGGTAAACAGCACCATTGTTTTTTATTTTTCCAAGACCATGAATCAAAGCAGCTTCGCGGGTGCAATCACGTTCAATCCCGTGGCCGAACTGGAGCAACTCATCTGGAATGCGGCGAATAAATCGTTGACGCTGGATGTGAAAGGCAATCTTGCCTTTGATACGGAGTATACCGTTACCATAGGCAATCTGGCCACCGATGTCAATGGCCGATCATTGGATGGCAATGGCGATGGGATTGCTGGCGATCCATTTTCATTGCGATTCCGAACCCGGGCGATCGACAATGCCGGCCCCACTATCGTCTCGAGCTATCCCGATTTCGATCGCGAGACACCTGATTTCGATGTCGACAACGTCATCGGTGTTGTATTTGATGAGCTCATCAATCCCGCTACCGTACTGGATACCACCCTGGTACTTAGCAAGGATGGTGTGACTATTAAAACTCAGACCATGGTCACGGCGGTGGGCGATCGGTCGGTAATCAATCTGAAAGGGTATGAGCCATTGTTGCCCGCCAGCGATTATTTGTTGCAATTGCGCAATACGATCACCGATACGACTGGCAATCTCATCGCCTCCAGCCGCGAGGTGTTATTCAGAACCGCACTGGAGAGATACACTGAAATCAAGCTGATCGATAACTTTACTAATACCGGTTTCTGGGAGCAGCCGAATTATAGCGGTTCTACTTCCGGAATTGTGGTGGCCAATACATCATTTGGCTATTCCAAAGAGGTCTACCTGCCTGGTTCAGCGACGGCGCCGGTGAATAAGCGGTCCGCGTTTATTGCCTATGAATGGATGACTACGCCGCCGTCCGGAGGCTATCTGCTGCGCGAATATCTCTCCAACGGAGCCCCAAGGGACGTACGATTTGATAATACTTATATTTTGCAATGCTATGTTTATGGGGATGGTAGCCGTAATAAATTCAGATTTTCACTGCGGGAGGTCGATGGCCAGGGCTATCCACTGGAAGTGTCCAAATGGGTGACCATTGATTGGTATGGCTGGCGATTGATTGAATGGGACCTGAGCGACCCCAATGGCGTGGGCACCTGGCTTGGCAATGAAATTATGGATGGCAAATCCTACTATGTCGACAGTTTTCAATTGACCCACGATGACGCGGGCACGTTTTCCGGTAAAATTTATGTCGATAATTTGCGGGCTGTGAAAAAGTCGGCAGAACCGGTGGGAGTTCCGGATGAACCGTCGGCCATCGTCACGGGGTTCCAATTGTTCCAGAACTATCCCAATCCGTTCAATCCTAGCACCACGATTCCATTCGAGCTGCCGATTGCAGGACGGGTGGTTTTGAAAGTTTTCGATTTGCTGGGCCGCAACGTGGCAACGCTGGTGGATGGGCAGCTTACTGCTGGGCATCATGAAATTCCGTTTGATGGTCGGCAGCTTGCCAGCGGAGTCTATTTTTACCGATTGGAAGTCGATGGCACGGCAAAGCATCGAACCATGGTTTTGGTCAAATAATCTGTAGTCCCTACTGACCGGTCGCTGGCAGCGACCGGTCAGGAAGCGCCCGAGATAAACTGACCGGTCGCTCGTAGCGACCGGTCAGTAATGAAATGGCTTAAAAGAATTTTACAATTTCCAAATTTTTTTCTTGACTTTCATGCTAATATTTTTATTTTAAATTGTTGCAAAAATCCTGATCGCAACTGAAGCATTCCCGACATAGAGGTAGTTATTCCTTAATCAATTTGTTATTTTAAACAATGATTGGATTAACTCAAATTGCACCAACCGACAATCAAATCGCTCATCGTTATTCTGCTTTTAAACTATCTTGCCTATTTTAATGGAGGATTCCATGATTAAACGACTCACTCTTTTAACGCTATTCTTGCTGGCCGTGTCAACTGCTTTTGCAGGGGTTACCGGAAAAATAGCGGGAACGATCGTCGACTCGGAGACTGCACAGCCGCTGCCCGGCGTCAATGTTGTGGTAGTAGGCACGTCGATGGGCGCCGCGACGGATATCAATGGGCAGTATGTGATTCTGAACGTTCCTGTGGGCACCTATCGCCTGCGGGCCTCGATGATGGGATATTCGGTGGTAAATGTCGAAAACGTGCGCGTATCGATTGATCTGACCACCAAGGTGGATTTTAAATTATCCATGACGGTTATCGAGGGCCAGGGCGTGACCATCGTGGCCGAGCGGCCGATGATTCAAAAGGACGAAATATCCACCCGGCATTTTGTGTCCGCGGAAGAATTTGATATCAAACCCGTGGATAATTTCCAGGGGATGGCCAATATCCAGGCCGGCGTGGTCAATAACCACTTTCGTGGCGGCCGAACCGGCGAAGTGCTCGTGTTGATTGACGGCATTCCTGTGAAAGATCCGGCGGGTGAATATTCCGGCAATTTGGGTGGCTTCACCAGCGATATTCCAGAATATGGCATCCAGGAAATGGAAGTCTCACTTGGTGGTTTTAGCGCCGAATATGGCAACGTCCAATCTGGCATTTTGAACCTGGCGCTCAAAGAGGGCACCACCAAATACTCCGGCAAAATTCGGGCGACATCCACTGATTTTGGCAGCCTAAATATCAATAACTATGTTTCTACTTCGTCACGATCGTTCTTTGGGGATTCGTTGGGCGCGCTGAAGAACTGGCAGAACAAATCGCGGATGATGCGGAAAATTTACGAGTTCAATTTGAACGGCCCTGAGCCATTGACCACCTATGCGTTGCCTACCTTGGGGCTGAAAATTCCGGGCGCGCTGCTGCTCTCCCTGTCGGCAGAGATTTCGGATAAGGATCAGGGGTTCTATCTGAACGAAAAATCGTTGGATCAAAATTATCAAGGCAAGTTGACCTATCGCATGTCATCGAACCATAAATTGGCAATAGGAGGTGTTTTCAATAAAAGTGATTGGGATAGCTACTATTTTCCAGCCGCTAAGTACGGGCCGGCGCCTAATTATCCTATCAACGAATATTTTGACGTCGAGACCATGAAAGGCGATACCATCAATCACTACGTCTATGTGAATGATCCCTCGAAATATCGCGCTCAGCAGGGGGAATTGGTTGCTTCGGCAGGGACAACCCCTGATGGGATCGCCTATGGTGTGCTTCGCAATTACTACGTGGCAGGGATGCAGGATTATCTCTGGAACTATCATAAGAAAAGCAATATCGGCTACGCCATCTGGACCCACACGTTGAGTCCGAATACGTTTTATGAAATCCGTTTCAATAATTTTTACACCAATTATCATTACGCCACTCCAGATGTGGAAGATCGGGATGGGGATGGCAATACCAGCGAAGACCTGGTGTGGGACATTAACAAACCAGGGCCACATCCGATCTATCGGGAGCGCGAGAACAACTATTGGTGGATTCGCGGCGACGACCCTGGTTATCGCGATCAGCAATCGTGGACCTACAGCCTCAAGGCGGATATGGTCAGCCAAATTACGGCCAACCATTTGTTGAAAGGTGGTTTTGAACTGTACCTGCATCGCACGAAGACGGAAAATATCAGTTGGACACTCAACCTCTCCGCGGTTCGCAAGGACATCTGGGATGAAGATACCTATGATTTTGCTACCTATTTGCAAGATAAGCTCGAATTCCAGGGCATCATTGCGTTGATCGGGTTGCGCTTTGATGTGTTCAATCCCAATGGTTGGAAAGATCCGATCTATTTCCCCAGCGATTATAACTATCCCTATACCGAGGTCGATGAAAGCGGGATTCCGCTATTCCTTAACCCGACCAAAGCCTCGGTTAAATATCAACTCAGTCCTCGACTGGGTATTTCCCATCCAATCACGGCTCGGGACGTGCTCCATTTTACCTATGGACACTATTTTCAGCGACCCGATGGTTACTTCCTGTATCGGAACCATCTCATTCAATCGCTTACCAAGGTGGGAAACTACATTGGCAATCCTGATCTGAAGCCGGAAAAGACCGTAGCCTATGAATTGGGCGTGGAACATCAATTTTCCGATGACATCAAAGGAACGATTACTGGCTACTACAAAGACGTGACCAATTTGATGGACTGGCGAAAGTATGTGGGCCGAAGTATTCAGAATATCGAGCTGAATATTTTTACTAATGCCGATTATGGCAATATTAAGGGGCTTGAGTTTACGTTTACCAAACGGACTGGAAAATACTGGGGTGCGACGGCCAACTATACCTATTCCATTGCGAAGGGTCGGAGTTCCAATTATCTGGGCGGAACTGGCTCGTTTACCGATGCCCGTCGTATGAATATTCTGGATTATGATCAAACCCACACCATCAATGCGACCCTGACGCTGCGCTCCCCAGCAGACTTCGGTGTGCAATGGGCTGGCATTCGGCCGCTGGCGAACTGGTTGGCGAATTTCCAATTTCGCTATGGCAGTGGCTTGCCTTATTCTTCCTACGGATCAGGCAAGGTCAATGATAAACGACTGCCTTATACCACCACCACGGATGTAAAACTTATCCGCCAGGTGAAAGTGTCCGATTTGAACCTCGACTTCTTCGTGGATATTTATAATTTGTTTGATCGGAAAAATGTTGACTGGATCGGCAGTTCGTTGTATTATGAAGTCACCAATGATCCAACGATCATTAATATTGACAATGTAACTGGCGCATATATCCGCAATCCACAGGCCTATAGCGATCGGCGCCTGGTTCGTTTCGGCCTGGCAGTGCAATTCTAATTCGTTGAGACCAAGGAGGCAAATCAATGAGATTCAAATATCTGTTACCTGCCCTAACTATTACTTTGGTGATGCTGATTAGTGCAGCATCACTGGTCTGGAGCGCCGATAGCCAGAAAAAGCAATTTGCGGTGGCCAAAAGCGACAAATCGGCCGTTGGCCCCATCGTTCTAGATAACTGGAAGTATCACAAAATTGGCACGCTATGGAATCGAGTCACCAATTTTGGCTATGCCGGCGATGACGCGTATGTTAATCGAACGCCATCATGCGATTATCCGGGCGGATCGGGCAATTCCTATCTCTATCGCGGCAGCCTGTGGTTGACGGCAGAGGTAAACGGTGTGATTCATTCCTCTCAAGCCGATGATCATGAATTTGCGCCCATCGATTCAGTCGTGGTAATCACGGGTGCCGGTGCACGTTCGGAGGAGGATACCTACACCCGCTACTATGATGTGCAAGCACCGCTGGCTTCGGAGCATACGCCGCTGGGATTGGAGGTCATCGAGCGAACCTACGCCTGGAGCGAAAGCTTCCGCGATGATTTTATCATTTATGAATACGTTATCAAAAACGTGGGCATCGATTCCGATGGGGATGGCTATCCGGATACGCCACGTGATCTGAAAAATTTCTATTTTACCTATCGCATGGATGCCGATGTCTCTAAGTTGCCGAATTGGGATGCGGAATATCGCTTTTCCAACCAGGATGACTTAGGCGCGTGCAATGCAAATTGGGATTGGTTTTCCTATTTTCCGGACTGGTTGCAGGCGGAACATGGTATTACGGCGGCTGATGCCGATAGTCAGATGATGATCATGTGGGATGCTGACAACCCCAATTATCCGGCCGATAACGGCCAGGCTGATGATACTGGCAATCCTGGTCCCGATGGCACGTTGCAGACACCAGGCTTTATCGGTTTTCGGGTATTGAAAACCTATCCGGCTTCATTCAAAGTGAGTTCATTTCATCAAAACCATATCTATAATGACCCGGCTACAGATAAAGAATCATACGACCGGATGATGGCGCCAAAGGTTTTTGAAGGCCCCATCGTTTCAGGCGGCAAACCGTTTCCTTATGATTACCGCGCCATTATGACCCTGGGCCCATTGGAAAATTTTGCAGCGGGCGATTCGATCGTCGTCACCGCGGCATTGGCGGTGGGCAGCGATCCGGTACGAGGTGGGGTGTATAGCCTGGCCGAGTTGATCAAGAACATGCGCGTGGCGCAACTGATCGTCGATGCCGATTATCAAATCGCATCCCTGGCACCGCCGCCGCCCGATCTCAAACTCGAGCTTTATGTGGAAAATGGATTCACCAAAGGCGTTAAAGTGATCTGGGATGACGTGCCGCTGGCCAATGAAAACTTCCAAGGCTTTAAAGTCTGGAAAAGCGCGGGTAAAACCGCGGCTGGCAATTTCGACTTTAAACCGTTGGGTTTGGGTACTTATGTCGATACTACTGGCAGCACCAGTTGGCCGCCTCCTTCGGGGGATGAACCAGGCAAATATCAAATCATCGACCGAGATATTGTTCTGGGGTTCGATTATTATTACGCTGTTCAATCGTTCAGCAAACCTTTACCGGAGCCATTTGGCCGATTGGAAACCAACATCCTGGCCAATTTGAAATATATCTGCCCTGCCAATCCGGTGGCGAACAGTCTGGATCGAATCAAAGTGGTGCCTAATCCCTATGTTGGCAGCGCGGTGTGGAACAATCGCATCCCCAGCGATGCCGACCCATGGCAACATCGCCTGCAATTCACGAATCTGCCAGCCGATGCGACCATCAAGATCTTTACCCTGGATGGCGATCTGGTAGATGAAATTACCTCGGGCGAAATTGTCCGCAAAACCGAAGATTTCCTGGGTAGCGCTAATGCCAGCGTGGCTGAGTGGGATCTGATCACGCGCAACAATCAGGAAGCTGCGCCGGGAATTTATATGTTTGTGGTGGATTCGCCGTCATTAGGTACCAAAGTTGGCAAGTTTGTGATCGTCCGTTAGCTAAATTGCAGAGCGACTGCTGCCATTCGCGTGGGAGGATGGCAGCGGTTAATAATAAATACGAATGTGAATATCGATTACGAGGAATAGATCATGAATACAAAAAACATTCTACTGATCGCAATGGTAGCCCTCATCCTGAGTACAGCAGTGCATGGGCAGGACTTTGCGCCGGTGGGCACGGCGGTGGCTCAGTTCCTGGAGATCGGCGTGGGTGGACGCGGTACGGCCATGGGTGAAGCCTATACTGCGCTGACCAACGATGCGGGTTCCGCTTTTTGGAATCCAGCCGGTCTGGTTGGCAGTCAAAAACGAAACCTGTATACAGCCTATACCGTCTGGCCGGCGGATATTTCCATCGGTTCATTGGCCTTTTCCATGGATTTGGGCAATATCGGCACGTTTGCCATTAGCAGCGCCTATCTCATGACCGGTGATATGGAAATGACGACGGTGGCTATGCCCGAAGGCACAGGTGAAAATTTTAGTATCACCAATTTTGCCCTCGGCCTTTCCTACGCTCGGTTTTTGACCGATCGTCTGTCCATTGGTATCACCACCAAACTGGTACGCGAAAAATATCTGGACTATGGTTATACCACCTGGGCGCTCGATATGGGCACTCTCTATCGCACCGGCTTTCATGGTCTGAACCTGGGCATGTCGATCCTCCATTTCGGACCGGAGGTGAAATTCAGCGGAAGCTACATCGATTATAGTGATCCTAAATCGGTGGATGTAAACAAACCGAAGTCGTTCGAGACCTATTCCCTGCCCATCAATTTCCGGATTGGGATTAGCATGAGTCTGCTGGATACCCCGACGAATAAAATCACCACCGCCGCCGATATGATTCACCCGAATAACAATCTCGAACAGTACAATTGGGGGATGGAGTATTGTTTCAATAATATGTTCTTTCTCCGGGGTGGCTATCGGTTTAATCTTGATGAAGGCGGTTTCACCTTCGGCACTGGTGTCGATCTGACGACATTGGGCGCCCTGGGTGCGGTGATCGATTATTCGTTTGCCGATTTGGGCGTGCTGAAGAGCGTGCATCGATTCTCATTAGCTTTGACATTTTAATTGATTGAATTCTTACTGACCGGTCGCTCGTAGCGACCGGTCAGTAAATAGTAGGCCATTTTGCAATCCATTTAACCTTTAACCAATTGTAAGGAGGTTTCAATGAGAGGTAAAATCGTTACAATCCTATTGCTGCTGGCGGTGGCAGTGCTGTTTATCACTACTGCGAACTACGCGCAGCAGTTTGTGCGCAAAGCTGAGATTCCAATCCCTGAAGCGAATCTCAATAATGGCGGCACCGGAAACATGATTTCTGGTACGGACATTGACAAAGATGGCAAAGTTGAGATTTTCCTTGTCAATGACAACTGGAATGATACCCCCACTGAATTGATCCCGCGGATCTACAAATTAGAACGAGAAGGCGACAATTGGGTGGTGGTCTGGAAGGCGACCGCTAATATTCCCAAGCAGAACACCTGGCCCTGCTTTGCCCTGGGCGATCTGGATAAAGATGGCAAGCCGGAACTGTATTGGGGGCCAGTCAACTTTCTCGAGGCTGGCAATGAAAATCCTCCACGGATCCTGGTTTTTGAATCAAAAGGCGACGGCAGCGATGAAATGGGCGTGCCCGATGGCACTGGCAACTATCTGCCAAATGCCAAATGGACCATTGCTTCCGATAATAATTTGAATATTCGTCCCATGCGTTGGGTGATCGCCGATCCCGATAACGATGGCACCGAGGAACTGGTGTTTGCCGATCGTACGGGCAAATCGGGTGCCGGCTATTTCTGCGGCGTGGTGTCGGTGAGCAACATCCCGGATAATGGGGATGGCTCCGAGACCTGGAAGTTAGAAGTCAGCGGTCTTGATTTTAACTTGAAATCGGGAACGGCGCAGAACAAATGGGATGTGGCTGTCATCGGGCCGCATGTTTATAGCTTCTGCGAAAACGAAATCACCAAATTTACGTGGGATGGCAATGCGTGGCAGTATGATGCGTTGCTGCCTATGGCGGGTGGTTCTCCGGTGCAATCGTCCCAGGTGGTGGATTTAAACAACGATGGCGTCAAAGAGATCATCTGCGCGGTTTACGACTGGGGTAATGATGCCTATAAAGGCATTTATTTGTTGCAAGAAAATGCGGACACGCTGAAGCGAACCGAACTGGTCAATATGTCGAAATATTGGCCCAGCGGCGCACGTGGCCCCTGGGGCGGCGCGTCCGGTGACATCGATGGCGATGGTCATCTGGATTTTGTGTTTGGTTCCCGAGCATCGACGCCCAATGCAGCGATCTTCCGCCTGGCTTATCGCGGGGGCGACATCACCAATCCCGCCAACTACGAATTTGCCATGATCGATTCGATGTACGCCGATGGTGGCATCTGGACCGTGGTCAATATCGCCAATGTAGATGATGATCCGGAAATGGAAGTGCTCTATACCTCAAGCACTGATGCGGGCGTATTTCCGAACCTCGGTACCAAGCCGATTGTGGTGCTGGATTATGCTGGTCCAAAGCCCATGACATTCGACAACATGATCGTTGCCCCAGAAGTTTTGCTAAATGGGCAGCCACCAACTGGCTTGTTGTTCAAGCCAGGCCGAATTCTGGATAATGGGCAAACCATCTGGTTCTGTGGGGTGAATGGCACCGCACGACAAACTTATGTGTTCCGCTCAGTCGATGGTGGCAAGACCTTCACTCATAATGCGACTCCTATTCCCGGTCGAGCTGCGCAAATGGATGCCTTTGATGCCAATACGGCACTGGTGGCGGATGCCGAAGGCAAAATTTATAAAACAACCGACGGCGGCGCAACCTGGGTGGAAAAGCATTCCTACATGATCAGCGTCATTGCTCCAGGATGGTTCGACGGTCTCCGCGTGCTCGATGCGAATACTGCCGTTGCTTTCGGTGATTTTGAACCGAACGGCAATATGTATTTCGTCCGATCCACGGACAAGGGCGAAACCTGGACCCAGATCACTGGCGTCGATTTCCTGGGCGCTGCTTATGCCTACTATACCTGGGGCACGGCCGCATGCAACGTGGGTCCTAAAGTTTGGTGCAGTGCCACCAACATGGAATATAATGCTTCCTTTGTGTTTCGCTCATTTGATCTGGGTGTGACCTGGGAAGGCTTCACGATCCCGGTCGAAATTATTCCCAACTATCCACGATCGCTGGCTTTTAGTGATGAGAACAACGGCATGCTAGCTGCGCGTGGCGGCTATGTGATCAATAGCACGGATGGCGGCGAAACCTGGTCGTCCACAGATAATCCCGTGGCCTCCACCGATAGCTATGTCAATAGCGTGGTCGCCATTCCCAATTCCGATATCATCATTGGTCTGGATGACCTTGGTGTGTTTTACACTACTGACCTGGGTGCAACCTGGGGACAGATCAATACGCCAGCCGAGTTGGATCCGGATGACTACGTTAGCGGCTTATTCCTGAACAAAGACTTTGGCTATGTGTTTACCTATGGTGGCAAGGTGCTACGATTCGAACATCAGGTCACCCGCGTGGCCGAGCATCCGGTTCAGCCAAAGCCGACAGATTTTGTGCTGGATCAGAACTATCCCAACCCCTTCAATCCGACGACCACGATCAACTACAGCGTGCCGAAAACTGAGCATGTGACGTTGGCGGTATTCAATTTGCGGGGCGAGGAGATCAAAACCCTGGTCGATCGAACGGTGGCGCCTGGACAATATGCGGTGCAGTGGGACGGCACGGATAACACCGGCCAACGGGTTACCAGCGGCGTTTATTTGTATGTGCTTCGAATCGGACATCAGCAAATTTCCAAACGGATGCTGCTGGTCAAATAGCATCAGGCGGCTGATAACTGGTTCGCCAAAAATCGCTTGACGAATCAGCGATTTTGATCTTTGCTGACTCAGAAGGGCGGACAAATACCAGAAACACCCCTGTATGCCATGCTACTATCAGGGGTGTTTCTACTTTTAATGAACAATCCTAAGCCGAAGGAAAAACTGCAGGAAGCATCACCACGGGCATTGCTAACCACAAATTATGAATTATAATTCGCCTCCAGAATCCATTGTACAACCTTCCTGATGCGGCTGCAGCCAGGCTCTGTTTATCTCGTCCAATCGAGGCATCACCGTTACGCCTATAATCACATTGTTCTTCGGGAAAGGAGCGGATTTAGAACTCATGTAATACATTTTGCATTCCAATTCCTTGAACCTGAGAATTTCTTTGGGCAACGAAATAACCGAATTAATAACAGGAGGTTTTTTTATGAACAGCAAGTTCAATTTTGTTGCTCTGCTGTTAGTTTTGTTCCTGCTTTCGGCCATATCCGTTTATAGTGGAACGACGGGCAAAATTGCCGGTGTTATCAAGGACAAGACCAGCGGAGCGCCATTGGCAGGGGCTAGTGTCATCATTGAAGGAACAACGCTGGGCGCGGCCGCCGATGGCAACGGCTATTATTTCATGATCAATGTGCCACCAGGCAAATATCGCCTGAAAGCCATGATGATGGGCTATAAAGCTATCGTCAAAACGGATGTTCAGGTAATCATTGACCTGACCACCAAGGTGGATTTTCAGATGGAGCCCACAGTTATTGAGGGTGAAGTGGTGGAAGTGGTGGCCGAGCGACCGTTGATCGAAAAAGATGTGACTTCATCGTCGACCGTCACCACCAGCGAACAGATCGACCGAATGCCGGTGGCTACGTTCCAGGAAGTGTTGGTAACGACGCCGGGGTTTGTGGAAAGCGGCACGGGTTTGAACCGGGAATTCAACGTCCGTGGCGGCAGAAGGAACGAACTGTCGTACATGATAGATGGCTTCTATGTCGAAGATCCGCTGATGGGAGGCATGGGCAGCGATGTGGCCAATGTGGGTATCTCAGAGTTGGCGGTACTGACTGGGACGTTCAATGCGGAATATGGCGAGGCCATGTCCGGCGTGCTGAATATTGTGACGAAGGAGGGAGGCAGCAAATATTCCGGTCGCGTGCGATTTTTTACCGATAAATTCGTCAATCCGCATACCTATCGTTATCTCTACAAATATCTCGATGAGTATGGCCGCTGGGTGGATAACACCGGCCAACTGGTGACGGCCAGCAATAATGCCCAAACCGTACCGGGACAGAATGTTTACGATCCCAAGTATTGGAAGACGGTTACCAAGAAAGAATCCGATTTCAATGAGTTTCGGACCGAATTGGATTTCAGTGGCCCAATTCCCTTCCTAGGCAGTGGCAACACCTTTTTCATCGCCGGTGATGCCTTTGATACCGATACCTATCTGGGCTGGACCGGTCAACCGTACCAAAAAGAGCGCCGGGCCAATGCCAAACTGGTATTGAAACCGTTGAGTTCAATTAAGTTGACTTTAGGCGCAGTTGGCGGAAAAAAGCGATTCAAAAATTACTCTCACACCAACAAATATGTCCCCCAAAATACCGGCACGAACTTCGATGATAATCTGATGCTGAATGGGACTTTGACGCATCAATTGGGCCCCAGTACTTTTTACACCGTGAAATCATCCGTCTTTTATTCGGCACGGGCCTATTACCGCTACAAAGCGTCAGAATTTTTTAGCATGCAGGATGAGAATGGGGAATGGCAGATTCTCAACGAGGACGGCGTCTATACCGGTATGGCGAATATCTCCCCGGCAGATCAGGAATACGAATTTGATTCAGTTTTCTGGGATGCTGAAGATTCGACCTGGACTTCTGGCGGCGGCGCCACCTGGGAGGATCGAAAAAATACCATTGTGAACGGCAAATTCGACGTGACCAGCCAAATCACCAAAGTGCATCAGATCAAATTGGGCGTTGAGTTAAAGGAGACCCATCTTCAATATCATTACGTGTATGGTCCATATCTGGCGGTGCCCGATGTTCAGAAATACGACCATCGCCCCATTGAAGGCTCGGCCTATTTGCAGGATAAAATGGAATTGGATGACCTGGGCATCGTGGTCAATGCCGGCTTGCGATTGGATTACATGAATACTCGCGCCAAATATATTGTCGATCCGCATAAGCCGACGGCAGAGGAAGTCATCGATCCGTTGACCGGCAAGTTGCGCAAGAATCTGGTGAATGCTGAGAAGAAGCTGTACGTAAGTCCGCGGTTGGGTTTCGCTCACCCGATCATGGACAAGGCGGTGCTACATTTTGCCTATGGCCATTTTTATCAAATACCCCAATATTCCTATTTGTTCTTAACTGAAAACATGGATGATCCGGTTTATCCATTTCCGAATATGTCGATCAATGGCATCTATACGCAGCTTGGTAACGCCAATCTAAAGCCCGAAAAAACGATTGCCTACGAGCTGGGGATCGAAACCAAATTGGCTGATGATATTGCGTTTGATGTCACGTTCTATTATAAAAATATCTATGATTATACCACTTTCCGCCGCTATCAGGCGGTGCCAGTCCAATATCACCGATTGATCAATCAAGACTATGCCAACGCCAAAGGGGTCGAGATTACGCTAAAAAAGCGCTTCTCTAATTATTTTGGTGGCCAGATCAATTACACCTTATCGCGAGCAGAAGGCAACGCCAACGACGTGACGGATAGCTATAACGATTGGTACAGCTTTTCGGTGAATAAGACCTATCCGCCGAAAAAAACGATTATCATGGATTGGGATCAGACTCACACTGTTAATTTTATGCTCGATATTGGCAAGCCGGGCAATTGGCAGATGAATTTTGTTGGCAACTATGGCAGCGGCTTGCCTTATACTCCGTTAAGCGCTCGGGGCCTGCGCATCGACGAACCCAATAGTGCCCGACAGCCGTGGACGATGACGGTGGACCTGCGTGCGTCTAAAATTTATAAATGGTATGGTTTGGATTTTACCCTTTATGCCGATGTTCAGAATTTGTTCAATAAAAAGAATGTTTATACGGTGAACGGCTCGACTGGCAAACCCGATGTCTCGGCGAACTGGGACTATTCTAAAGATTGGGTGACTATACCCTATTATTGGGGTCCCCCAAGGGTATTGCAGCTTGGGTTCAGTGTTGGTTTCTAATCCATAAAGTCAAAGAGTTTAAACAGCGAGGAGGAACATATTATGCTTAGGAAAATAGTGTTCCTGATTTTGGCTTTAAGCCTGCTCCTTGGTGCATTGCAAGTGTTGCAGGCCCAGGCCAAAAAGGGAATGACCAAATGGGAATATTATCAATCGCTGCGGCAAGCACAGGGCATTGATATTAAAAAAGCCAAATTGGTGAAGCCGGGCGGTTTCAACGATCGCAAATATGGTCGCTTCGATGTTGGCAAGATCGGCCTGGAAATTGCCAATAACAATCGGCTGGGGTATAGCCGCGAAATGTTGACCTTTGAGTATCCGATCGGCTCTGGCATCACGTATCAATGGTGTGAAGCATTGATGGTGGGGGGCATTGTGAATGGCCAGAAGCGAGTTTCCAACGCGGCGCTGGGTTGCTACGAAACCAACAATGAAAATCATTATGAGCCGTTGCCGGGCTATGATTCCGGTATTGGCGAAAATGGTTTGGCGATGTCCAATAAGCCCAACTCCTGGGCTGCAACCTGGCCGGCGGATGTAGGTCCTGTAGGATCGTTAGGGTTCCCTGGCGTATATGAAACTGGTGAAGTTGCTGCCGATGCCGAAGGCATCTGGATGGCGGTGGATGATGATCCTACCTGTCAGCAGCCGACCCCGCTCCATCTGAAAACCTTTGGTCGCGCCATGCAATGGTCAAGCGTGTTGGCCGAGGATATGATTGTGTTCAAATTCTACATTACCAACACCGGCACAGATACGATCAAAGACTGCTACGTCGGCGTACATACCGATATGGATTGCCCTGAGGAAGGAAATAACGAATGGGAAGATGATTATGCGAAATTCATTCCGGTGAAAGAAGATCCGATTCTGGGAAATTTTCTTTACATCTGGGATGGTGATGATAAAGCGGCCGGCTATCTTGAAAAAAAAGTGGCCTGGCAGGGATTAAAGATGCTGGAAACGCCAAAGGGAAAAGATGGCAAGGAGCTGGGGTTGACCACGCTGGCAATTGCCACTTACACGGATTTTCTTGCGCTCCCCACCCAGGCAGATGTTTACGATCGCATGGCATCTGGCATTGAGAGAATTCATAATGTAACACCCCATGCTGGCGATTGGACTCAGACACCAAATACTTACGGTCCCGATATTACCTCCGTGCATGCCTCTGGTCCGTTCGATCTGGCACCGGGGCAGACGGTGACTTTTACCTTTGCTAATATTTTTGGCGTCAACAAGGCCGATTTGCTGGCCAATGCGACATTGTGTCAACTGCTGTATGATAAAAACTACAAAACAGCGATTCCGCCGGTGCAGCCGAACGTGCGGGCCGTCGCTGGCGATCAGACGGTAATTCTATATTGGGATGCAGCGCCCTCTGAATTTTCCATCGACCCGCTCACAGGCAACAACCGCTTTGAAGGCTATCGCATCTATCGCTCGACGGATCGCGGCCTGACCTGGGGTGATCCGATCAACAATGCCGTCGGCGCTCTGGTAGGCTATGTTCCGCTGGCACAATGTGACCTGAACAATGGCGTTGTCGGTGCCAGCCCGGCCAATCCCTATTTCCATTTGGGCGATGATACGGGACTCTTTCACAAGTTTGTCGATCGCAATCTGAAAAATGGCGTGGAGTATTGGTATGCCGTATGCGCCTACGATGCCGATGATGTGTCGGGCAGCCTGGTCATTCCACCCATGGAAAACCCCCAGGTATCTGACCCCAACAAGCCAGGGGATAATACGGTGCGCATCATTCCGCAGAAACCTGCTGCAGGTTTTCACAGTGGCAAAGCCGATCTGTTGCATTTACAGGGGAACTCCACGGCCAGCATCCTGCCAGAAATTTTGGATCCATCAGCGATGGTCCAAAACTCCTATAAAATTTTGATCAACGGCAGCGGTAGTGACAAAGCCTTCTCCGTGTTTGATGTGGCGAAAAATGATACAATTATTCAACGCAGTACATTGCTCGGCGGCGAGGAATACGTTCCATCTTTTGATGGTCTGCGTCTGTTTGTGGTCGATGAAGAGGCGATAGCTTTTGATCCTCAGCGATCATACTGGCATTCGGTGACGACAAATGACACGGCTACGACTAACTACAGTATTCAAATGACGCATTCGGGTAATCCGATCGCCTGCGATTATGAAGTTCGCTTCACCGCAGCCGGCGATACCGCCTTTGGGCCAAAAATCCCCGTTCCTTTCGAGATTGTCAATGTGACGACCAATCAGAAATTGGATTTCATCCTGGTTCCTTCACCGACTGATACTACTGCTGAACTGAAGAATAAATGGTCCAGCGGCGATAAAATGACCCTTCGTGAGAATATCAACGGGGCATTCAAATTTACTTGGTCGATCATCCTGACGGCGCCGCCGCCAAAGATGGTTATCGTGGGCGAAGATACCACCTATGAAGATATCAGCATCGTTCCTCAGACCGGCGACGTGGCGAAGATCTTCACCAGAAAGCCGCTTACCGCAGAGGATATTTATGAAATTAAAACCAGTCCTTCGACGACGGCGGGCGCCACGAAGAAAGACCTGGATTATATCACGGTCATTCCTAATCCGTACGTTGTGACGTCAGCTTACGAAACGCTGCCCTGGATTAAGGAACTCCAATTCCATAACCTGCCCGAGAAGTGCGAGATCAGAATCTTTACTACTTCCGGTGAACTGGTGCAGATACTTAAGCATGAACCCGGCAGCTCTGGCTATCGCGGGCCATCGGTTGAGGCGTGGAATCTCTGGAACTACAATGATCAGGAGGTTGCTTTTGGCGTGTTTGTCTTTCATGTCAAAGCTGAAGGGATTGGAGAAAAGATGGGTAAATTTGTCATTATTAAATAAATGTTGATCCATTACAGTCAGGTATGGAGGATAATTATGAAGCAAAAAATATTATATATCCTGGCGTGCCACCTGCTGCTGTTTTCGCTTGCGCTGGCGGGCAATGATAACACGGGTACCTCGGCAGCCAATTTTCTCAAGATTGGCGTTGGCCCGCGTGGCAACGCGCTGGGAGGCGCTTTCGTCGCTCAGGTGAATGATTATTCATCGTTGTACTGGAACCCAGCCGGCATTGCAGGCATGACCTCACTGGAAATAGGCCTCGCCTATACCGATTGGATACTGGATATGAGCCACAATTT